>CBHWET010000035.1:0-21443 GCA_966112985.1 uncultured bacterium
TCCGCGATTTCGTTCAGAAAGTTAAAGATGCGAAGATCGTTCAAACTGAACCGATCGGTGCATCGCAACTCGGGCGCATGGAATTGAATGCACCTGGAAAAGGCACTGGTTCGGGATTGTTGACGGAGTTGAAAGGCACCGGAGACAAAGCGCTCGGCAGTTTCATTCTTGGAAAGTTTCACGTGAAACCGACGGAAACGGCGACTGCGTGGGGTGGTAACGACGGTGGCTGGCCAGATGGTCGCTATGTTTTGTTCGCCGATAAGGCTGATACGGTGAAGCTCGTTTCGGAACCGTTCCGCGATATTGAGCCGAAACCGACGTCATGGATGAACAAAGATTTTTTCCATATCGAAAAGCCAAAGACCATTACCCTCGTATCAACAAATGCGGCCGCCTCGTGGAAGGTGACGCGCGAATCGGAAACCGGACCGTGGAAGCTCGTGGATGCAAAACCGGGCGAAGAATTGGATACAAACAAAGTGTCGAATCTGAATTACGTCATGGGCTCGGCGCAATTCACAGACATTGTGATGAATCCGAATCCTGAGGAAACGTTGCTCGATAAAGGTGCGTTGTTGGTGACCATTGAAACGTTCGATAATTTCACCTATTCGATGAAGATCGGTCGCAAGCCGAATGAAGATCATTACTTCACGATGACGGTGAATGCTGACATCAAGAAGGAACGCACGCCGGGTAAAGACGAGAAACCGGAAGACAAGGAAAAGCTGGATAAAGAATTCAAAGAGAAGGCTCAGAAGCTTGAGGATAAATTGAAACAGGAGAAGACCTACGAAGCTCGTGTTTACATGATCCCGGGTTGGAATGTGGATAGCGTGATTCAAACCCGCAGTGCGCTCATGGTGGAAAAGAAGCAGGAACAAACGGCGCAGAACGCGACGGAAAAGAAATAACCACTACATCATCAACTCTCAAAGGACGGACTTCGGTCCGTCCTTTTTCGTTTAAAGGTGCGACATTGTACCGGTCTTGATCGATTCTTCTGCAGCGATGGCCAGAAGGGTAGCGTCGACGCAATTGCGGACGGATGTCAGAGGTTGGCGGTTCTCGCGGATGCACTTGACGAACTCGACGTGGATCTCGTCAAATCCCAGGTGATTTCCCCAACCTTCACCAAACTTTGCTGGGACTTTATGAATCGTTGGCTCCTTTTGGTGTGCGCCACGTTTCCATTGAAGAATTTCGATTTGTGAAATTCGCGTCTGCAGGACACCACCGTCTCCAACGATTCCCATTTCTAAATCCTCGTGCGGGAAATCGAGAGCGAACATGCAAATCTGAAGAGTGCCGCGAACGCCGTTTGCGTATTCGAAATTGACAGTGGAATGATCATTCACCTGGTGAGTCCCTTCGATGACGCGATTGACGGCATTTCCGCCGAACGCAGCGACGCGAGTGGGACGAGAGTTCACCCACCAGTTCATCAAATCGAAATGATGACAGTTTTTGTCAACGAGCATCCCGCCTGAACGGCGATTGTCCTGGATCCAATCCTGGGATTTCTTTTGGAACGGCCCGCGGAACTCGCGGGTCCAGACCATTCGTGGTGTGCCGACTTCGCCGGCGTCCACCAGTTCTTTCATTTTCAGAAAGAAAGGGGAGTAGCGCAGTTCATGGCCAATCATCAGGATGCGATCGCTATTATCTGAGGCGGCGAGGAGTTTTTGGCATTCATCGCGAGTAATGCCGCACGGCTTCTCCAGAAACAAGTGTTTCCCCGACGTCAGTGCCTGTAATCCGACCGGAACGTGCGTGAAATTCGGCGTCGAAACGACGATCGCATCGAGGTCTGAACTGATCAGTTCAGACTCGCTTTTGTAGACGCGTACGTTGGACGCGAGTTCTTTTGTTTTTTTGATGTTCGCTTCGTTGGATGAACAAACTGCTGCGACCTCGACATGTTCAGCACAAAGTTTCGCGAAGGAGTTCACATGACTGAACCCCATTGCACCTAAACCCAAGAATCCAAAACGAAGTTTTTTCATAAGGACCAAGAAACAAAGACGCAAAGTGGGAACACCAACTTTGCGCCTTCGATCCTTTGTTGATTTTTACGGCTTAGGAACTTTGGCCCAGTCCTTATTGAAGATATCAATGGCGATGTCCGTAAGCGGGTGATTGTACAACTGCTCAAGAACATCAAAGCTCAAGGTGCACACGTCCGAACCAGCGAGCGCTGCTTCCAGGACATGCAGCGGATGACGGACTGCCGCGGTCAAGAGTTGTGTTTCGTAACCGTAGTTGTCGTAGATCTGACGAATCTGTCGCACGCAATCCATTCCGATATGCCCTACGGCATCGAGGCGACCGACGAAAGGACTGATGTAAGTAGCGCCGACTTTCGCAGCAAGCATCGCTTGGAGTGGCGAAAAGGTAACGGTGACGTTTGTCTTAATGCCTTCGCTTGTCAGTTGCTTCACGGCTTTTAAGCCTTCGCGAGTATTGACGACTTTAACGACGACATTTTTGTGGAGCTTCGCGAGTTCGCGGCCTTCAACCACAATTTCTTTCGCGGTCGGCGTAACCGTTTCGAGACTGATCGGGCCGTCAACGATGTCGCAAATCTCTTTGTAAACATCGAGGTGTTTGCGGCCGGTTTTGGCAACGTGTGAAGGGTTGGTGGTTACGCCGTCAATGATACCCCAATCCCAGGCTTCTTTAATCTTCGGAACGTCTGCGCTATCGATGAATAATTTCATAATGTTTTTATATTTTCCGGAAAAATTATTTGCGGACCGGTTTCCAATGATGCACCGCCAACGCCGCGGCGCCGAGCGCGCCATTGAAATCGCCTAGTCTGGAACTTATCACAAGAGGCAGAATTGATGAGTTCGCGACCTGTTGCATGTTCTGTTGAACAAGATTTAGAAAATCAGGCCCCAAACTCGTCATCGCACCAGCGAGAATGATTTTTGCGGGATTGAAGGCAAGATTTAACTGCATCAATACCGTCGCAAAAACCGCGGCAGCCTGTTTCAAATCGCTATTCTTTAATGCGCGGCTCGAAACAATATCTTCAAGCCTCTTCATATCTTTACCGGAACCCACATCCGGACAAGGCCAGTCGGCGATTTCGCCAGCGAGATTCCTGCTTCCGCGGTAAAGATGTCCATCCAGCACGATTCCGGCACCGATGCCGCTCCGTACGCCTACGCAGATGAAATCCTGCTCGCCACGCCCATGTCCAAACCACAATTCAGCCAAAGCCATTGACCGAATGTTGTTTTCGAGGAAGACAGGAACGCCAAAGCGATTGCTCAGTTTTTCTGCAAGGGGAATGTTGTTCCAGCCTTTGATGTGGCGGTAATGGAGTGCAATGCCCTGTTCATTGTCAATGGAGCCCGGAACACCGATACCGATGGCAAGGACTTTGGGTTTCGTCTCGGCGACGAGTGAGGCGATTGCCTTTTCGATTTTCTTAAGGATCGTGTCGACAGAATCGGCGGCAGCAATGCTGTCGCGGTATTGTTTGATCGGATGCTGTGAAAAATCGATGGCCGTCGCCATGATGTTGCGTGCTTCAAAATCGACGCCTATGAAACGTCCGCCGGCGGGATTCAAACCGAGGGCTTTTGGTGGACGTCCAAAGTCGCGTTCGACTTTGTCTTTCTCACGCAGAAATCCTTCTGCAATCAACCGATCCACGTAGATGCTGACGGTCGATGGGGCAAGGGTAAGCTTTCGCGCGAGCTCGACCCGCGACATGGTTTGGTCTGATCGCACATGGCGCAATAACTCTGCCTCAATCGTCGCGACGACATCGTGCTTTGTCTTGAGCGAAGAAGCAGGTGGGGTGGTCCTGGAATTTTTTTCTTGCATTAGTGTCGACGCGTGGAGATATATTTCGAAATCGAAATAAATGTCAACCCAAACCTTCTGTCTCCGACTATGAATGCGCAAAATGATTCGGGTAACAGTTTTTCTCGCCGCAGTTTTCTAAAGAGCACTGGCTCAACCGCGGCCGGTTTGTCGATCCTTGGCACTCTAAGTCTCGAGCGTGCTGTTCACGCAGCGAACGATGATACGATTAAGATCGCGTTGATAGGTTGTGGTGGGCGTGGGACGGGGGCGGCCAGCCAGGCGATGAATACGGGGAATGTAAAACTCGTGGCCATCGCTGACATGCAGCAGAGCCAGATCGATAAGTGCATTCAGAATCTGCAAAACGAGAACGCTGGCAAAGTTGACGTGCCGAAGGAACGACAGTTCGTCGGCTTCGATGCTTATAAGAAGGCGATGGCTCTGGCAGACGTCGTTTTACTTGCGGCGCCTCCCGGATTCCGTCCACAGCATTACGAAGAAGCGGTTCGCCAGGGTAAACATGTCTTCATGGAAAAGCCGCTGGCGACAGATGCTCCTGGAATTCGTCAGGTCCTCGCGGCGAACGAAGAAGCGAAGAAGAAAGATTTAAAAGTCGCGGTCGGTTTTCAGCGTCATCACGAAAAAGGCTACATCGAGACGGTGAAGAAAATTCATGATGGTGTGATTGGCGATATCCTGGCGTTGCGCGTCTACTGGCGAGGCGGTTCACGCGCCGGTTTGCCCCGTCAACCGGGCGAGACTGAAATCCAATATCAGATTCGAAACTGGTATTACTTCACGTGGTTGTCGGGCGATCACATTGTTGAACAGCACTGTCACAATATTGACGTTGGTAACTGGATCAAGCAGGCGTACCCGGTTCGCGCGCATGGTGTCGGTGGACGGCAGGTTCGCAACGCTCTGGAGAATGGGCAGATCTATGATCATTTCTCTGTCGAATTCGAATACGAGGATGGCTCAAGAATGTTCAGTGTGTGCAGTCAGATTCCGCACCTTTGGGGAGATGTCTCCGAGCATGCGATTGGATCAAAAGGCACGGCGGACCTTGGCCACAATTTTGTCATTAAGCCGAAAGGTGCCGAAGTCTCGCGCATGAAAGGGCAGGGTAATGCGAGTGGTTGGCAGGCGGAGCATTATCCTTTCTTCCAGGCTATTCGGAATAACGAGAAATATAACGAAGCAGACTACGGTGCGAAGAGCACGATGACGGCGATCATGGGGCGTATGGCGGTTTACTCAGGCGAACTGATCGAATGGAAAGATGCATTCAATTCGCAACTCCCACTCGTGCCGACACAGTTTTCTGACGACATGACACCGCCCGTTGTGCCGAACAAAGATGGCTTATATCCGGTGGCGATGCCCGGAATTACGAAGGCATTGTAAGTGGATGTTACGGACATCACTGAAAGCCGTTTAAAAAACCCTTGCGTCTCCAGAACCGCCATTTAAAGCTTTGCCCTCGCGAAAACATCAGGTTTTTGCGGGGTTCGGCTGCGTTTACGTTGCGCGGCGAACAACAAATTTCGGCGCATTGTTGCGACGAATCTAACAACGTAAGATAAATAGCACCTCGTTCCTAAAATCATTTATGAAGCACGGACTGCTCTTGCATGAACATGATGACGACGTAGGCGTCGCCGTCATGGACCTGAAGAAAGGCTCCATTGTCGGAGCTGTTACCCTCGAAGGCAAACCTGTTGGTAAAATCAAACTGCTTAATGACGTTCCGCTCGGCCACAAAGCCGCGATGCGCGATCTGCCAAAAGAAAAGCCGGTCCAAAAGTATGGCCGCGCGATTGGTAAAGCAGTCGCTGATATTAAAAAAGGCGACTGGGTGCACACTCACAACGTTAAGACCTTGAGGTGGACAGTATGATCGATCCAAAGAAAATGAAATTGACCGGCTTCCGTCGTCCAGACGGTCGCTTCGGTATTCGTAATCACGTCCTGATCCTTCCCGTCGACGATATTTCTAACGCGGCCGCTGAAGGTGTTGCCCACCTGATCCGTGGCACGATGGCGATTCCACACGCGTACGGCCGTCTGCAATTCGGCGAAGATCTGGAACTCACGTTCCGCACCCTCGCCGGAACCGGCCGCAATCCGAACATCGCGGCTTGCATCGTTATCGGCATTGAGCCGAAGTGGACAGAACGCATCGTCAAAGAAATCGCGAAGACTGGCAAACCGGTCGCCGGTTTCCACATCGAGCGTTTCGGTGATCTGCGCACGATCGAACGTGCTTCGCGCAAGGCGCAGGAGTTCGTTCAGTACGCCACGCAAATTCATCGCGAACCGTTCCCGGTGAATAAGCTCGTCATGAGCACCAAGTGCGGTGAGTCGGATACGACCACCGGTTTGTCCTCATGCCCGACTGTCGGTCGCGTTTTCGAACGCCTCGAAAAAGCCGGTGCAACGATGCTCTTCGGCGAAACCAGCGAATTGACCGGTGGTGAAGACATCATCCAATCCAAGTTTGTGAAGAAACCTGAACTCGACAAGTTCAATGCGATGTTCACCGACTACACGAATCTCATCAAAGGCCAGGGTGTTGACCTGCTCGGCTCACAACCGACGGAAGGTAATATTCGTGGTGGTTTGACGACGATTGAAGAAAAGGCGATGGGCAACATTCAGAAGGCGGGTCGCTGCAAGATTCAATCGGCTCTCGGACCGGCTTTCGAACCGAAAGGTCCTGGGCTGCACTTCATGGATTCTTCCAGTGCCGCTGCAGAAATGGTCACGCTCTGCGCTGCTGGCGGTTCCGTGGTGCATTACTTCCCAACCGGACAAGGCAACGTTATCGGTAACCCGATTTGCCCGGTCATCAAGTTGTCGGGTAATCCGCTGACGCTCGAAACGATGCCTGAACACATCGACGTTGACGTCACTGGCATTCTCCGCGTTGAGATGACGCTCGATCAGGCGGCTGATCATGCGCTCGACGTCCTGCAGAAGACCATCAATGGTCGATTGACTGCGGCTGAAACATTGCGTCACGACGAGTATTCGATCACGAAACTCTATCGCAGCGCTTAATAGGAATTGTTACAAAACCCGGCAGCCGAACGCTGTCGGGTTTTTTTATTGAGGGTCGCGCCGATGGACATTGCGCCGACTCTTCGGTAGACGAGAAGCGGCGAAAGCATACTAACATCATGGACATTTTGATTTCCGAAGACCTGGACGCACCTGCTATCAAGGAGTTGGGTAAGAAATACCAAATCATCCGCGAACCGGCGCTGTGGAAAGACCCTGCACAATTGAAAAAAGTCATTAGCGATGCGCGCGCGATCATGGTTCGTAACCAGACGCAAGTGACCGCTGAGTTGATGGATAGCGCTCCCAATTTACGTGCGATTGGTCGTGTCGGTGTCGGACTGGACAACATCGCTGTTGATGCTGCGACGAAACGCAATATCGTCGTCATCGCGCCGTTGAATGCCAACGCGACTAGCGTTGCAGAATTGACGATTGCCCTGATTCTTTCTCTCGCGCGCAAGATTCCGTTTTCGGATCGCTCCACAAAAGCCGGCGGTTGGGACCGCAAAGGCTGCACTGGGATCGAAGTCGACAAAAAAGTTCTCGCCCTGTGTGGATTTGGGCGCATTGGTCGAATGGTCGCCTCTCGGGCGCGGGCCTTTGGAATGCGTGTCGTCGTCTATGATCCATTTGTTAAGGCTGACTCTCCGCAACTTGGAGAAGTTGGAGCTACGCTTGCGTCGAACCTTGAGGACGCGTTGGAAAAGGCTGATTTCGTCAGCGTGCATTCACCGCTCACTCCAGAGACGAAGCACATATTTAACGCAAAGACCTTTGCGGCGATGAAGCGCGGATCGTATTTCATTAACACCTCACGCGGCGGTGTCATGGATGAACTGGCGTTGCTGGTAGCTCTCCAAAACAATCATCTCGCCGGTGCGGCTTTGGATGTTCGCGAAATAGAACCACCAAAAGACCGCAGTGCTTTTGAGACGATGGACAATGTCATTTTGACGCCGCATATCGGTGCATTCAGTCATGAGGCGCAAACACGTACGTTTGAATGTGTTTGTGAAGACTTGGATCGCGTGCTGACCGGCCAGCCGGCTTTACATTTCGTCAACATTCCGGGGCCGAAATCGGCCGCTGAGTGATTAAACGAGATCAATTTCTGCGGACGTAAACATAATACGCTCCGCAGAGATCCTTTCCGTCAGCATCGATAAACCAGGTTTGCAGCTCTGTTTTACCTTTGGGAAGTGAAACATTGTAAACGACCTCCTTTGCATCCGCAGAAACCGTTTTTGTCTCTTCGCACGCTGCGATCTTCAGTCGCGCTGATTTAATCGGAAACGCGGTGCCGGCTTTGTATGAACCGTCGACTCCTTTAAATTCGGGCGCGGCTTCGGCGATCGTCAGATCAGCCTCCCGCGGCCATCGGCGGAGAGAAATGGTGTAGTTGCCTGAGCGCTCGACGTACAGCGTCCAAGTACCGTTTTTCTCGGTGCGCCGAACTTGCGCCTGTTGATCGAGAAAGACATCACGCCAATCACAAGGCGTTAAGATCGTTGGATTCTCTGCGTCCGAACCGATGTGGATCGCGCTGAATTCGTTTACTTTGGGTGCAATGCCTTTCCACCAGGTTTCGTAGTGAGACTTCATTCGCTCGGCAATCCCTGGAAAACGTTCGATCACGTTTTCGTTTTGCCCCGGGTCCTTTGATATATCGTACAATTCCGTGCCTGACACCAATCGCCAATTGTTCCACAGCACAGTCGCGTCGCCTTTGGCTGGTTCAGGACGGTCCATGCGGCTGAATTGAGTTACCAGCATTCGGTCCGGAAGCTGGTCGCTGCGGCCGCGGAGTAGTTTCGCCAGACTCAGGCCGTCAAATGTAGTGCCGCGCGGTTTTCGCACGTTGCAAAGATCAAGGAGCGTCGGCAGGAGATCCTGGCTTTCTGTAAGGTGGGGCAAATCGGCCGGCATACGGAGTTTGCCAGCAGGCCAACGGATAAACATCGGAACACGATGGCCACCTTCGTACAGCGAAATCTTTTTCCCCCGCATGCCTGCGTTGAAAACGGTGTCGCCTGTTGCGGTGCCGTTATCCGTCATGAAAATGACAATGGTGTTCTCGCGAAGATGATTGTCGATCAGACACTTCTCCAGTCGCCCGATGTTCTCGTCAATGTTGGCGATCATCCCGTAGAAGCTGGCGATCTGCGGTTTTTGGTTGCGATAAGGTTCACGATATTTGTCAGGAACGAACAACGGTGCATGCGCCGCATTGAGCGGGAGGTAACAGAAGAAAGGTTTTTTGGTTTCGGCTTTTTCAAGCATCCAATCCATTGCCGATTTGAAAAAGACATCGGTGCAGTAGCCCTTGAACGACTGTCGCTCGCCGTTATGCCAATACACATCGTCGAAGTAATCGTTATTCCAATAATCTGGTGCTGACGACACGTGAGAAGACGGGAACCAGATGGATTCCTGAAAGCCGCGGTCCTGTGGACGGAAAGGGTAATTGTCGCCGAGGTGCCATTTGCCGAAGATCGCGGTGTGGTACCCACTCGCCGCGAAAATTTCTGCCATGGTCGGAAATTCGCGTCGCAACATTGTTCGCCCGCTGCTAACGTTCATCGCTCCATTGCGCAGAGCGTCCACACCCGTCATGAGTTGACCGCGAGTCGGTGTGCACATCGGTGAAACGTGGAAATCGGTAAACCGAATACTTTCATCGTGGAGTTTATCAATGGCGGGCGTCTTGATGACCGGATTGCCGTGGCAGGATAAATCTCCGTAACCCACGTCATCGAGGAGAATTAAGATAATGTTGGGGCGATCGGCAGCGATGGCGGTTGAAAGGGGGCAACTTAGCGCGAGCAGGCTTAAAATAAGAACGGCGAAGGATTTCGTTGGCAATCGATTGCTCATCCCGTTTATTTAAAAGGCCTTCACCAACAGATAAACACCCATGACCAAACCGATGGTCACCACCGCCCGGTTGGCGAACTTGCGCCCTAACTTTTGAGCCATGGAGGCGCCGCCATAACCACCGATCACTGAGCCCACCAACATAATCAGGGCGTCACCCCAGATGACCTGGCCTTTGTAGATAAAGTAAGCGGCTGCAATGCCGTTCATGCAGGCGCCGCAGGTTGCTTTCAGTCCGTTCATCTGATGGATATCGCGCATGCCAAGGAGCCCAAATGCAGCCAGCATCATGATGCCGATGCCGGCCCCGAAATAACCGCCGTAAATTCCCACAGCAAATTGGAAGATGATGGCGCCGATCCACCATTCACGTGAACGAGGGCTGTCTGGAGTCTGTTTCAGCCATCGTGCGATGACGTCGTTCATTGCGCGGAGCAGAGTGGCGCCGAGAATCAGGAAAGGAACCAGTTGTGCAAATACTTTAGACGGTGTCTTCAGGAGGAGGTACGCGCCGACCGCCCCGCCGATGACCGATGGAGCTACAAACATCGTCAGGTATTTTTGCGTGCCTTTCAGTTGTTCGCGATAGCCGAAGATACTCGCCAATGTTCCCGGCCAAAGAGCAACGGTACTGGTGGCGTTGGCGATGATCGGATCGCGTCCGATCCAGATGAGGGCCGGATAAGAGATCAGCGTGCCGCCGCCGGCAATCGCATTCACGGCACCGGCGAGAACGGCTGAAATGAGTATGATGATCGCGTGTGAGACGGTCATGAAGTCGCAGAACGTAACGTGATTGGGCTGCGACTGCCACAGCAGATTTCTTGACCCTGCCGCGTGGCTTGCCGCATCCTGTTTCTGAATATGGCATTGTCCGAAAACATCCTGTGCGAACTCCGGCGCATCGTTGGCCCTGAAAACGTCCTCACCAAGAAAGAAGATTTAGTCCCGTATTCGTTCGACGGCACGGCGGCAATGATCCAGATGCCCGGGTGCGTTGCTTTCGTGAAGAATGCGCAGGAGGTCAGCGCTATCCTTAAGCTTGCCAACAAAACGAAGACGCCTGTTGTCACGCGCGGTTCGGGCACCGGCTTAAGCGGCGGCAGTTTGCCAAGCACCGATTGCATTGTGATGTGCACGGTGAAGATGAATAAGATTTTAGAGGTCGACGCGGCGAACCTCACGATGTTGGTTGAACCGGGTGTTGTTACTCTCACGATTGCTGACGAGGCGGCGAAGGTCGGTCTGTTTTATCCGCCGGATCCAGGTTCGATGAAGATTTCGACTATTGGCGGGAATGTTGCGGAAAACTCCGGTGGTCTCCGTGGATTGAAATACGGGATCACGCGCAATTACGTCATGGGCCTCGAAGTGGTATTGCCGGATGGGGAAATTCTTTGGACTGGAAATAAGTGCGTCAAAGATGTGGCGGGGTATTCGTTGAAAGACATTTTCGTTGGGAGCGAAGGAACGCTTGGAGTGATCACCAAGGTGTTGTTGAAATTAATTCCGAAGCCTGCTGCCAAGAAGACGATGGTTGCGACGTTCAACGTCATGGACGCCGCCGCACAAACCGTCTCCGACATTATCGCCGCGCAGATCATTCCGTGCACGCTCGAGTTCCTCGATCGTACGACGATTCATTGCGTGGAAGATTTTGCGAAGGTTGGCCTGCCGTTGAATTGCGAAGCTTTGTTGCTGATCGAAACGGATGGACACCCGGCGGCTGTCGCCGACGAAGCGGCGAAGATGGAAGAACTCGCGCGAAAGAACGGCGCGATGGAAGTGCGCGTCGCGAAGGATGATGCTGAAGCAACCAAGCTCGCCAGCGCACGACGCAGCGCGTTCTCGGCCTTGGCACGTGTTTCTCCGACGACAATCCTCGAAGACGCTACGGTTCCGCGTAGCGAACTGGCGCGCATGGTGCGATTCGTTGAAGTGATTGCAAAGAAATACCAATTACGCGTCGGCACATTCGGACACATGGGCGACGGCAATTTGCATCCGACATTTCTCACGGACGAACGTAACAAAGAGGAAATGCACCGCGTGCATGAGGCTTTCAAAGAAATCTTCGACGAAGCCATTCGTCTCGGCGGCACGATTACGGGTGAACATGGCGTCGGTCTCGCGAAGAAAGATTTCCTGCCGAAATTCCTTGGTGACGCACAGATGCGCGTTCATCGCGAACTCCGCAAGACTCTGGATCCGAACGGAATTTTGAATCCGGGGAAGATGTTTGATGTTGTTGGTAGTTAACATTTTTTTGTTCGTGTGAAGGCTTAACCCGTTGAAGCACATTTTCTCCCTCACCCCGGCTCTCTCCCGCTGGGCGAGGGGGATGACGATGGCCGATCATCCAATTTATAACGTGTGCAGAGCGCGACGTCAGTCTTTCGGCAACTGGTTGTAAAGAAACGTTAAGTGGTTCCCTCGCCCAGCGGGCGAGGGCTAGGGTGAGGGAGAACGCATCCAATTCTTGTATCATGTCCTCTTTGGCAGCACGTGGGTGATCTATCTCATTAAAATCGCAGAACCGCGGGCGGTGGGTTTTCCCCGAAACGTATTTGCCTGTGGTTCCCATGATGCGAAGTCGCTTGAAGAGCGTACATTGTGCGCCAGGAGGTTTTATGAATGCCGGTGTCCAGACGAAACAGAAACAGGAAAAGGCCGCGCCCGCAGAGGATTGGGAAATTGAAACCGTGCAGAGACTTTTGCCCCAGTACTCCGAGAGCGACATCAAGTCTGCCCTCAATGATTGCAAGCGTGAATTAGGCAGCGGCGCTGCCCGAGAGAAAATGATGCGCTGCGTCGAGTCGAAACTGAAATAACTGTTTGGCCGCGAGCCTTAATCCAAAGAAATGATTCGATAGAATCGCTGGGTCGCTGCAGCGGCTTCGGAGAAATTCGCGGTCGACGAATCAGCAATGACGTCGGTTAGATCGGACCACTGTGCATCGTTCAGATCCACTTTGTATTGGATTCGATATTTTCTTCCCTGAATCGCAGCCCAGCTGAATGAAAAGTTTCCGCCATTTGCGGAGAGGCTTTGCAGAGTAGGGCGGGGTGCAACAATGACCGTAAAGTTCTTCGTGTTGCTCAAAGAAGGGACACCGTCGTCTGTGACTTTAACTCCAATCGTATTCGTCGTATTCGCCTGATTGTCAGCTGGAGTCCAGGTAAAGACACCATTCGAAGCGACGATGGCCGCGCCGGCGGGGGCGTTCGTCAGGCTGTAGGAAAGAGTATTCGCAGGAAGATCCGTATCCGTTGCAGAATTGGTAAAGGTCAACGTATTGCCAGCGTGGACAGTGTAATTTGTGATCGTTGCGAGCACTGGTGCTGCATTGGTTTCATTCACCGTCACTGTAAACGTCTTCGTATCACTTTGAGCCGGGCTTGCGTTATCCGTCACGCGGACGGTGATGTTGTACACCCCAGGCCCTTGCGCTTCGGTGGGAGTCCACGTGAAAACACCATTCGATGAGTTGATGGCGGCTCCGGTTGGTGCGCCGGGATCGAGCGAATAGGTGAGAATCTTTGCGGTTCCGACAACAAAGTTATCGAGATAGACATTGTACGCGCCTGTCCCGCCGCCGGGGACAAATGCAAGATGTTCGAGGACGCCGAGGCCGGATGCCGTGGAAAGAATGCTGTTTCCGCCGGTGAAATTCGTTACCGGTTCGGTGGGTAGATCGAACGACAGATTTGTCCACGCGTTGGGTGTCACCAACCGCTTTGGTGCGGGCCCTGAACCCAATTGATTCGTGGCGCCGGCCCATTCGATACCGCCAGCGTTCCCGCCATTCGAACCAATCGGCGTGCCCGGGGCATTCGTCGTTTCGCGACAACCCAGGGCGACGCGCAATGCTTTATCCGTGTAGATGTCGAACTTCAGTTTCTTTGTAAAATCAATCACCGGATTTGGGAGATTCAAAGTAGCATTTGAGGATGTTGTGAGGCGAAGCCACGGATTCGCCGTGTTCGTGAAGCTCCACGCTACATTATACACCTTCGCGTTCTGGTTCGTGCCCGCAGGGAAACTCGTAGTGACCGCAGCGATATTGGATGAGGTGGATGAATCTAAAAATGCCGAAGTGGAACCCGACAGATTGGGGCTGCGGAACATGACCTGCGAACTGGCCGTGAAGCCTTCGAAATCGGTCAGAGTCTCTTCGAAATCGGGCGCCGTGGCAAAATTTGTAAAGGTGAGAAGAGTTCCTTCTACAACGGTCCGGTTCGAAATGGCGGCGAGTGTCGGCGCGATGCCCGGCGTCGTTGCGTTCGCCGTGTTCGAGAATGACGAATTGCCTCCAACGTTATACGCCCGGACTCGATAATAATATTTCGTTCCAGGTGCGACTGTTGTGTCGGAATAGGACAGGACGTTCGTAGCGACCGTGGTGAGTTGCGACCAATTGCCATTCGTGAGCGGACTGCGTTGAATCTCGAAGCCAATCTCGGTCGTATTCGTATCCGACCACGCGAGATTAATTTGATCGCTGGAGATGACTGTTGCCGTCAGACTCGAAGGCGCGCCGGGAACAGGAATGACGCGTTGCAGCCAATTCTCAGGGGACCAACCGATCGTGCCATCGTTCCACAAAACTTTGTACCACGTGAAGCCAAAGCCATCGTTTGTAACCAGAAGACCATTTCCAACATTTGTCATCAAGACACCGACGGAATTTGCCGTTTTATTCGTGATGAACGGGGCTGTCATTCCTTTGCCGACCGCGTTGCTGATGCTGCCGTCGGCATTCATCCGGACCTGAATGGTAATGGAAGCGCGAACGTCATCACCATCCACAAGCGGTTTACCTTGGTACAAGATGTAGTCCGGGTAATAATGATTGATGATCCAGTTCCATGTTTGTTTGGGAAATCCGTTCGTGACACCGCTGTCGGCGTTGGCGGGATAACCCGATCCGTTGCCGTCGATTTTTAGTCCGGTTGCCCACTTGGCTGAACCCCATTGGCACATACCACGTCCGTGGCCATTGCGCGTCTCACCGGCGCAGACTGGATCGTAGAGGCAGCTGCCGGTCGGAGCCGTGTAGCCATCGCCGCACGAAAATCCGAGCGAATTGTTTTCTGCGGAATATTCACTCGCAGGAATTGAGAGGCTCGCACTCAGAACAATATAACCCGTCGTCTGAGATGCGGCGGAGTCGGTGGCTGTCGTGGTCGTCGAGCCATACACCTGACAGGACGTCGTATCGCAAATGTCGTAAGTGGAATTTGTACCGACGTTATTTAGTTTATTAATGGCGTAAGATCGAACGGCGACGGCGCCGGCTTTCAACGAGTTGCTGCCTCCGGAGTAATTCGCCCAACTGGAGAACCATTCCCGATTCAAAGATCGGGCGGTATAAGTTTCCATCGGCACATAGGCAACGCCGCCTGCGTTCAGGCCGACGCGAATGTTTCGTGGAATGCGGACGGTGTAATTGGTTGGGCTGGTGGTAGCCGATGCCGATAAGGCCACAAGTAAAATCAGCGACGCAATCAGCCAGCTATTGGCTAATGTCGAACCAGTGTTGTGGATGGTTGCTGGCGACTTCAAGTGATTGTTCCCAGCCTATCAAACGGTACGCATCCGACAATGGAATTCAAGGGGACCAAGGACATGCAAACCGACCGAGTTCTCATCCTGCCATTTGTCGGAAGGATTCTATTCGACGGAATGCGCGTCTTGGGCTGATTCCGAACGCTTCAAAGTTCCGGCATTACTGTCATGGCGTGTTTTCGAACGGTTAAAAACTCCGATTTGCGCGCACGGCTTGTTTGGGAACTGTTCGGAAGAGGCGTAACTCGGTCCTACCTATTTTCGGAAGGCTTCGGTGGACGGGAATGTCCGTTGTACGTCTATTTTGAACGCTTCAAAATCCGGGTACAAGGGCCGTAGGACCAAAATGAACAGTTCGGGAACAGGGTACAACGCTTTGTACCCTCCTTTTGAACGGTTCAAAACAGAGGTACACTGCGTTGTACGTCCATTTTTGGCTAAAAATGACCATAATGAGCGTTGTACCCCTCTCTCGAACTGTTCAAAAGGGACGTACTTCGCGTTGTACGCACCTCCGGACGGTTCGGAAGAGGCGTACAAGGCTTGTACCCCAGTTTTGGTCAGTCAAAAGTTAACGTACGGCCCTCTTACCGGAGTTTTGAAGCGTTCAAAATCGAGGTACAACGCGTTGTACGTTCTTGCAAGAGGTTGAAGTTCGAAGACTTAGGTCGTTTTTAGGGTTTTGGGTGCAATGGACGCACTAACGTGGCACGGCTTTAAATCCCAAAAGACCTGAAGCACCATGTTCGAAAGCGCGTCGGGGGGCAATCGAGGGTGAATTCGGGCATTTCGGCCTGCCGCAGCCACAATTGGAGACACGTTTTTCCACCTCATTTAGCGGGCGGGGAGCCGACCGCCTGTAAATTATTACCAGACGACTGACTAGCCTGGTAAATCTTCCACATATTCAGCAGGTCTTTCTCTGCTTCTTTATACGCGGCAATGAGAGCTGGATCAGTGGCTTCATGCCTCCATCGTTCAATTAATAGCAATCGGTTTTTGATTCTCTGTGCATCTTGCGCGGTGGGATGTTCTTCGCTCTGGATGCCGTCCTGGTTCAAATCTTCGATCAGCTCCGCTCGCTGAGGGATCGGCATGTTCGGGTCGCTGATCGCGCGGTGCCAGAAATCGTCGGCCATCGGATCTGCGCCTGCGAATTCCAATGCGTAACGGGCAAGGGGTTCTTTCTTCGACGGATCGATTGCGGCTTGATCGTAGGCGTTGATCACGGAGGGCAGGGCTTGAGTGCCGAGCGTTTGTTGGAGATATCGTAAAGCGCCTTGATCGACTCCGCCGTCGGCGCGGACTAATTGTGCCTGGGCTTCTGCGGCAAAACTCGGATCACCGAATAGGCCGAGGACGCCGTAGAGATATTCGCGATCGTATTTGTCGAGGCCTTTGGCGCCGGGAGCGATGGGACGTGAAAGTAATTCGCGAGCGGTGTTGATGCAGAGGTCGCGATATTTGTTCGGCGCCATGTCCTGCAAGACCCGGGCAAGGTAGGCGATTTCGACGCCGCGTCCGGTCACTGACAAAACGTCCGCCAACAATTTCTCGGCGTCAGGTCCACCAATTTGCCGTGCGACATCGAACAACCCGAAGCGTAGAGAGGGTGGAAGCGCGAACTCCGTCGAGATTCTCCCATCACGTGAACCCCTCGGACTCAAAGACGAATCGTAATCAATCTCTGCATTGCTCGACAGGAAGTCACGAATCGCCGGTAGTGCGCGTGGACCGATGGAAATTAAAGTTTCAAATTGTTGGATAGCGAGGCGGGCATTTTTGGTCTGGCCAGCGCCGGACGAGATTTTAATTTTTTTCAACCGGTCGATGATCTCCTCGGGGTCGAGTTCCTCCTGAACGCGGACAATTTCTTTCTTTTGAATGATTGATGTGATGGCAGGGCGTGGAGACGCCTCATTCGTCTTTGCTTGTAACGCCACGCGTTCCGCTTCCCATCGCGCGCGCTCTTGCTTGAGCGTTTCGCCATAGTGCTGGACAAGAATGGCCCATGCCACCGCGAACCCGAGTGAGCATCCCAGTGCGATCAGAATAATTTTTCTCATTGGAACACGACGTTTGTGGTTTGGTGAAAGCTTACATATTGGAAATGAACTGTCGATGAACTCTGGATTACAGAATTGTCATCCGGACGCATCGTTTCAGTCCGGATGGAGCACGTTGGGAATCGCTACGCGCACCTCTTGCTCTGCAACCAGTCAGTTGCTAGTCTCGCGCCCCATGAAAAAAATCGTGCCTTTAATCATAGGCCTTTTTTGGATGATCAGCGTCGCAACGAGCGGTGCGAAGGACCTTCGCCATATTGTTGCTTTAAAGTTTAAACCTGAAACGACGCCGGAACAGATCAAGAAAATTGAGAACGCATTTCGCGATTTGAAGACGAAGATTCCCCAGGTTGTTTCATTGGAGTGGGGGACGGATGTGAGCACCGAGAAAAGGAACAAGGGATTCACACATTGCTTTGTCCTGACGTTTAAGAGTGATGACGATTTGAAAACCTATGCCAACCACGCTGACCACAAAGCGTTTGTTTCGATCTTGAAGCCGGTGATGGACGATGTTTTTGTCTTCGATTTTTGGGCGCAGAATTAATTACAGCCAATGAAAGCTCCTTTTAAAACAATCTCCGGTTCAGTCACGGCCCCGAAGGGATTCAGTGCCGCCGGCGTTTTTTGTGATATCAAACGACTCGGAACCGGCAAAGGTTCCAACAAAGGGAAAAAGCGCGATTTAGGTCTGATCGTTTCTGACAGCGCGGCTACGGTGGCCGGGATGTTTACGACGAACCAGGTGTGCGCGGCCCCTGTAAAAGTTTGTGCTGAGCGGGTGGTCAAAGGCGTTGCACGTGCTGTCGTCGTCAACTCGGGGAACGCCAATGCCTGCACGGGAAAGCAAGGCCTTAAAGACGCGAAGAAGATGGCGGATTTGTTAGGGGCACACATCCAAGCACCGGCCAACCAGATCTTTGTCGCGTCCACTGGGCGTATCGGTGTTGTTTTGCCGATGGAAAATGTCGCGAAAGGAATCGCCGAAGCGAGCGGATTGCTCGGCCCGGCGGAGGAAAATGCGGCACATGTCGCGGAAGCAATCATGACGAGTGACACGCGGCCAAAGCAGGTCGCGGTTGAATTTGTTCTCGATGGAAAACCGGTGCGTATTGGCGGGATTTGCAAAGGCGCCGGAATGATTCAACCGGGAATGAGCCCGACGGGCGCACGTCCTGCATCGATTCCTTTGCATGCTACGATGCTGTGCTTTGTGACGACCGATGCTGCGGTCGATAAAAAGGCTTTGGATAAAGCGCTCACCGAAGCGGTCGCACTCAGTTTCAACCGCATCACTGTCGACGGCGACATGAGCACGAATGACACGGTATTGGTTCTTGCCAATGGTCAGAGCGGCGCGAAGACGATTCGCGGAGGCGCTGCGTTGCAGACCTTTCAGGCGGCTTTGAATCACGTCTGTCTTGAATTGGCGAAGATGATTGTGCGCGATGGCGAAGGTGTGTCGCGATTTGTCACAGTTCGAGTGACTGGTGCGAAGAACTTTGCGGATGCAGATGCGGCGGCGCGGGCTGTTGCCAACAGTGCCCTCGTAAAAACCAGTTGGTTTGGCGGCGATCCGAACTGGGGCCGCATTCTCGATGCGATTGGTTACTCTCCGGCGACAGTTGTTGAAGAAAAAGTCGATGTTGCGTACAGCGCGCCCGGCAGTAAGAAACTGTTGTATTCCTTGAAACGTGGACAGCCGACCAGTGCGACATTTAAGTCACTGTGTGAAGTCGTAGCCCAGCGGGAATTTGATCTTCATATCAACCTAAACCTCGGGAAGGCGAATGCGGTGATGTACACCTGCGACCTCACTGAGGATTATGTCGATTACAACAAGGGAGACGTGACGGATCCTTCGACGCTCGGGGGGTAACCTTTCCCAGGGCGCTACGATTAACAGGCGAGCTGGGGGCTCCGTAATTGATTTTGATTCCAGCGGTTCATTAGAGTCGCCGGCAATAAATCCATGTCATTTATCGTGAGCCTCAAATCCATGAGTTGCCGGTTTGCCTCAATTGTGGTGGTTACATTTTCTCTCGCTTACCAGTTGATCGCAGCCGAATCAGCGTGGACGCCGTTGTTCAATGGGAAAAATTTGGACGGTTGGTACAAAGTTATCGGCGGCAAAAAGAAGAACGAGGACCCGAATAACCTGATCCAGGTGCATGACGGCATGGTGCATATGTACAAAGATGCTGAAGCCGGTAGTAAACAACCATTTGGTTTCATTTGTACCGACAAGGAGTATTCGGATTACCATTTGCGATTTGAATACAAGTGGGG
Organism: uncultured bacterium; assembly: GCA_966112985.1. Taxonomy (GTDB): domain Bacteria; phylum Verrucomicrobiota; class Verrucomicrobiia; order Limisphaerales; family JACDHS01; genus CBHWET01. The sequence goes on from CBHWET010000035.1 coordinate 19,690, forward strand.
CGTTAAGAAGTTTGCACCACGAGCCGATCCGGAATCCAAACGCGATGCGGGAGTGTTATACCACGTGATCGGAAAGGACGATGTTTGGCCGAAGAGCGTGGAATGTCAGGTTCAGGAAGGGGAGGTTGGGGATATTTACACCGTCTACACGCGTGTCACCACTTTCGCGGATCCGCAAACCACCAATGCCTTTCCGGTGGTGAGCACGAATGCAGCGGGAGTTGTCAAAACCAACATGATTCCTCGTCCTAAATTTCTTCCAGAAGCTAAAGGGGGCGTTCCGTTCGAAAGTGGTGTGTCTGGAAATATCCGCCGTGTGATCGCCAATCCGCCGAATGAACACGACGATTGGAATACGGTTGAGGTGATCGTTCGTGGTGAAAATGCGGTGCACATCATCAATGGTAAAACAAACAATATTGCGAACAACATCTCGCAATTCGTTGATGGAAAGTGGGTACCCCTGAAAAGCGGTCGTATTACTTTGCAGCTGGAAGGCGCTGAAGTCTTTTATCGAAACGTCCAAATCCGTTCTCTTTCAAGTTCGCGGTAAGCGCATAGTTAATTTTAACTAAGGGGCTCTTGCATGGCTAAATCAGGTTCGTAAGCGTCGGGTTCTCTGATAGGACATTCCGCTGTTCCCCGCAGCGTTGTACCTATGAGCACTCCGTCCACATCTAAAGGACCAGAAAACCGGCGTGTCTGGATTTGGCTTTTGCCAGTTGCCATCTTGATCCTCGCCATCTGGTTTGTTTCCGACAGTTCCCGTTTTCGTTCGCCATCAGCAAAGCCGGCCGACGGGCAAAATTCCATGTCTGGAACTGCCGCTCTACAGGCATCACTGAAAAAGCCTCAAGTTACCGGCAAACGCGTCGGTCCCGAAGAATGGCCTCCCAAGCTGAAAGTCATCTTTACTTACGATTCCGTCACGGTGAACGGGAAAAAACGGTCGTTGGTCGCGAAACAGCGGGACAGCAAATACGTTCCCAATACCGATTCGCCCTCGGGTTTTGATTTGTGGATTCAGGATGAAAACGGCAATGAGCGCCTCGTCGATTCGAGCGTTTATCGGGCAAAGTTTTCGCCGGACGGAAACAATATCGCTTATGCGACGAGCGATGCGACCCTGCGAATTGAAGATCTGCAGGGAAAGAAGATCGCTGAAGTGAATGGAGGTTATGATCCGAATTGGAGTCCTTCGGGTGATTCGGTCGTATTTGCCAAAGTTCCTCCCGGCAGGCCAAACGTAATGCCCGGCGTTCTGCAATTGGCCGTTCTCGATCCCGCGTCAGGGACAATGACGACGCTTACCGATGGCAACTTCGATGATGTCCGGCCGGAGTTTGATCCAACAGGGAAAAATATTCTTTTCGTCAGCGGAGGACGGAGCGGATTGGCTTCATTTTGGATGGTGAAAAATCCTGGCGATCCTCCGGTGCAAATTACAAATCTCGGCCAGGAAGTCGTGGACGATCAATTTGTTCCCACTCCCTATAGCCCTCATACCCTTTGGACCAAGGATGGCCGGTGGTTTATTTACGATTACAAGCAAGGCGATAAGGAACAGACCTGGGGGCTGAAGTTCGATGGCCGCGGAAATGTTCAGCCGATCAAGCTGGCTGATGGGACAGAGCCACATTGGAAAGTAGAGGGACAGACGTTCGTCTGCCAGACCTCCGACGGGAAAACAATCGAAGCGAACTTACCCTGAAACGACACCAACATAAACCTAAAGGAAATAGAGATGAAAATGA
>CBHWET010000036.1:0-21259 GCA_966112985.1 uncultured bacterium
CTCATATTCTCAGCAACGCTGGCCCATTGAAGGGCGGGGGATACAGCACCAGTCCGAACTTTCGCGAGTTCATTCCCGATACCATAACGCTGCCGCAGTTGTTTCGTCAGAACGACTATTACGTTGCGCGCGTCGGGAAGCTATATCACTACCACGTTCCGGGACAAATCGGGACCGATGGTCTTGATGACAAAGCTTCATGGGAACACGTCGTGAATCCTCGCGGGCATGACAAAGACATTGAAAACCAAATTCATTCTTTGGCTCCTGATGCCAAACCTGACGCGCGTCTCGGCTCAACGGTAAGCTGGCTTTCGGCAGATGGTAAAGACGAGGAACATACGGATGGTATCGGCGCGACTGAGGCAATCAAACTTCTGGAAGAGAAAAAAGATAAACCGTTCTTCCTCGCGGTTGGATTCTTTCGTCCGCACACGCCGTATGTCGCCCCGAAGAAGTATTTCGATTTATATCCGCTCGATAAGATCAATATTCCGCCGTCCGGCATTTTCCCAGAATCCGTTCCTGCCGCCGCATTTCTCTCGGCAAAACCCGAGCAGAAAACCATGACTGAACAGCAACGCAAAGAAGCGGCGCAGGCATATCTCGCCAGCATCAGTTTCATGGACGCGCAGGTCGGACGCGTCGTCGATGCATTGGATCGTCTTCACCTGGCCGACAAAACCGTTATCGTTTTCACCAGTGACCACGGTTATCACACCGGCGAACACGGGTTGTGGCAGAAGAAATCGTTGTTCGATATTTGCGCACGAGTGCCGTTGATTATTTGTCCGCCCGACAGTAAATCGAAAGGAGTCCCCTCGATCCGAACTGTCGAACTGGTCGACTTATATCCAACCCTCGCTGAACTGTGTGGGCTCAAAACGCCGGATTACCTCGACGGCAAGAGCTTGAAGCCATTATTAGACAATCCAAAAGCCGAGTGGAGCAGGGCAGCCTATACGCAAGTGATGCGCGACACCTTTCACGGTTATTCGGTGCGGACAGAGCAATGGCGTTACACGGAATGGGATAACGGCAAAGAAGGCGCGGAATTGTACGACGAAACAAAAGATCCCGGTGAATTGAACAATCTCGCCATAGATTCAAAATATGCCGCGAAAATTGCCGAGCTCAGAGCTTTGATCGACAAGAACTGGCCAAATCGGATGACCGCACCCAAACCAGTTCCACCGACGAAAGCGAAGAAGTAGTGCGGAAGCGGTCTTTCTATCGCTATTTATCGGGCATGACAACCGTATCGAAAGCCGCCGTTAGAATTTTGCCTTCTGTTTGCGTCTGCACCCAAAGGCGATAAGGACCCGGTTTAGGGAAAGCGTACGGAAAGGAAATTGGTTCGGCGACACCGTTTGTGTGGGGCGTGTGGGAAGTGGTGCTGACCGTTGCCCCGCCTGAAAAATAGTCGCCATTCTTTCCTGCGTTGTCGCTCCCAATAAAGTGCTGTTGCGCAGCCATGGAGAACGTGCCACTAGGATGAATGTGTGCGAACACAGTTCCGTTCTCATGCCGGACGACAGCGTGCCCCATCATTCCCATATACGGTTCAATCAGCGCTGGTCGCCCATCTGGATTCAGCAGTTCAAATTGTAACGAAACATCTCTATCGACAATCAGCGTTGGAGGATTTTTCCAAATCAACTTGAATCCACCGGTAGTGACAGCAACACGAGCGTCAGTTGACTGGCCATTATTTGCCGGTCTTTGAGAATCCGGTGATGAATCGATCTGCCATGAATCATCGGGGGCAGGCGGAAACGAAAGCGTAGCGGCGAGACGCTTCGTTACCGCGGGCGAGCACAGTGGTTCCGTGAGGTTGCCGAGCCACAAGCGTGTCATTTCTGGAGATGGGGCGGCGATGTCAACGGACGTTGTGAGTGTTTCGGCAAAGCCGGTTTCATGTGTTACGTCCGCATAGACGTAGTATGAACCGGCAGGGAGTGGTGGCAGCGCGGCTTCAAAGCGAGTCAATGACTTCACGACCGGGTGCAAATGCGCGAACGATCCCGGCCGACCATTTCGAACCAAAAAGAGGTGCATCATCTTGCCGTGGTCGGGAAGCAGCGGCGTCCATTCTCCGCGACGATTGGAAGTATCAACCGTTAGTTGGAGAATTTTTTCGTTCCCCTCAGACCTCACGGACGCCGCGACCGGTAGAGGTTTGTATAGGGAATTATTTCGGTAATGCCGGTCTTCGTAATCCCACCATTTTTTTCCACCAAACAGGAGAATGACAATGATCAGACCTGCTATACCTGCAGCGATACGACCGCGACGATGGTGTTCTGCAGTCATTGTCGCTCCAGGTTCGAGAACACTCTGGCCGAAAGCGGCGCCGGCAATTTGCATGGCCGCGAGAAAAAGAACGATTCCCAGCGTGCATAGCATCGCCGCGTAAGGCAGTGACATCGGTCGTGTGTTCGTGGCAATGGAATTCACTGGCACGGTCAGAACACCGGAATCCTTTTGTCCCTGAACCGTGACTTCTACGCTGTAGGACCCCGACTTCATGAGCCACAAAGACGCCGTATAAAGATTTGTCTCACCTCGCACCAGCTTAGCTTCGTCAGGTGGTGGCGCACCATTCCGTCCGGCGCGCCAGTAGATCGGCAAAACGGTAACGCGTTTAATATTATCACCGGAAACGCCCTGAATGCGGATTGATATTTCGGCGAGACCAGGGACGACTTCAGGAGGTCGAACAATTACCCGGAGTGGATAGTTGCCAGCTTTGCCTTCGAAGAACACGTTTGGACTGCCGACGTGAGCGGGCGCACTGATGGCATTCAGAAAAATGAGGAGAATGACAAGCAGGGTCCTCATCGCTTTAAACGCAGTAAATAGTTCCCCAGCCAAAGCCCAATTCGAGCAGACGCAAACGCCCGAACGATAGCTCCAATGATTGAGTGAAACGAAACAGGTGGATCGCGTTGCCAGAATTCGTTCATCCAGCTGCCAGGCTGGGCGAAGTAAGGCCAATGACCACTGCGGGCAAAGAGCCTGTTGTCGGCGGCGTCGCTGAGAAGGAACGTGGAAAACGGCCATTGGACGGCAAGCACAATCATAACGAACGCGACAGCGACCACGAATGCGAGGAGCCAATCACGCCACCATACATTAGAGACCGGCAGCACTGCTCCAAGCGACGTGGGAGTATGTTTCCTTTGAAACGATTCACAAATCAGATCGATCGCGATTGCCGGCATAACGAGGAGCAACGGAAAAGCAGGCGGAACCATGTGGTCCACCGGATGGTAAATCGGCGCCAGCTTCGGATGAGCGGGAAACAGCGGCAGCACAAGAATCATCGCAATCAGCACGAACATGTAAGTTCCCGCAGCAATTGTGGCCGCTCCACGAATCCGGGAAGCCGTTGCGGCCAATACCAGAAGCAAAGGGAAGGGGAGGGCAACGACGTTGTAGAACTTGGCGCTGTGCTGGACGTTCGGCCAACTAAACTCTGTGACAAAGTCAGCCCACAATGTAACGAGCACGCCGACCGCAAGGGCGCAGATGAATCCGGCGCGGTCACGAGTGTCGTCGGTCGCGCGGTTCTGACAGGAGAATAAATACAACAACACGCCCATTCCGACTGCAAACATCCCAATCCCAAGAATCGAGTGAGGCGGGCTAGCAATCTTCACATCGAGCCCATAGCGATTGTGCCACCAGTCGTCGAACGGCGCGGATGTGAGCATCGCCAAGGTCCCCCAGATCGTCACCCACACGCCGAGCGGTGCCCTGATGCCGAAGAACGCCACCAAACCATCGTGCTCGGATTGGTTTCCACGAAAGGTGGCTTTGAAGGTTACAAGCGCAAATACTACTGCCGGAATGATACCCCCAAGCTGGATGATGATGTGGGCCGGGGTCCAAAACGTATCCCGCCCGATTGTGACGTGGTGCGAAATATCCCAGACCAGACCAATTGGAAGGCAAGCCAGCCCAGCGACCGCAATGTATGCTGATCTGGGCACCCTACTGGCGCGAACCGCACGAGTTAATGAAGCCGATTCAACGTTCAATTTTCAAACGCGCCGGCAAATGCCAGCACCCGGTGAGTTTGAGGATTACCGTTCGAACTGAGAAGATAAAAGATCACAGCGACCTCTGGGCTGCATCAATTCCGGGTAATCCACCCACCACCGACGACCAAATCATCCTGATAGAATACAGCAGCCTGACCTGGCGTGATCGCGCGCTGCGGAATGTGCAGCTTTACTTTTGCCCGTCCATTTTCGAGCGGAACAATCGTTGCGGCTGTGCCGGCATGATTATACCTGATCTTTGCGGTGACCTCGATGCTCGCCGGTGGATTGTCATAGGGAATCCAATTGCAGCGTTCCACGAAGAATTCGTCGCGATCGAGCATCGTTTCGTCACCAACAACAACGCGATTGTTGGCGGCATCGAGTTCGACGACGTAAACAGGCTTTGGTGTGGTGATTCCAAGCCCTTTCCGTTGTCCGATCGTATAAAATTCGATGCCGTCATGGTGGCCCAGCACATGGCCGCGAACATCTACGATTTCGCCGCGATGTTTTTCGACGAGTTTCGCCTGCTGCAGAAAATTTCCGTAGTTGTTGTCAGGAACGAAGCATATTTCCATGCTCTCTTCCTTGTCCGCCGTCTTGAGGTTGCAATGACGCGCGACGTCACGGGTATCGCTCTTTGTTTTCTCTCCAAGCGGAAACATTGCGAATGCTAGTTGGTCCTGTCGGAGTGAGAACAGAAAATAGCTTTGGTCCTTACGTAGATCGCGTCCTCGACGGAGCAGCGTGCGACCTTCGGGGGTCGTCTCAAGGCGGGCGAAATGGCCGGTGGCGATTTTTTGTGCACCGAGCTTTCGAGCACGCGTGATCAGATTGCCGAACTTCAGATTCTGATTGCACATGACGCAAGGGTTCGGCGTGCGGCCGGCCTTATATTCTGCAGCAAAGTAAGCGATAACCTGCTTCTGAAATTCTTCAGATTCGTCGATGAGGTAGTAAGGAACGCCGAGCTTGTGGCAAACAGCACGAGCGTCCATCACAGCCTGGGGGCCACAGCACTTGTCTTCAGCACGATTCACACAGTCTTGTGGCCAGAGCTTCAAGGTCACTCCGACGACGTCATATCCCTGTTCAAGCAACAGCGCTGCCGTCGCCGAAGAATCAACTCCTCCGCTCATACCAACAACAACACGTGTCTTTGCTGAATCTGACATTAAGGGCGGTAAAGTACGCTGTGATTTGTAGTTGTAAAGGAAACGAGAGAGCATTGCATGTAACGCATTTCTTTATACGATTGGCGCATGTCTTATCCGAAGTGGTGGCACAACTTTACACTGATCCGGATCGTCTCTTATCTGCTACCCCCAATTGGATTGATTCTCTTGTGGATTACTCCGGTGTTAACGTGGAAACGGAAGGTAATCGGGACAGTCCATATCACGGTTTACACGCTCGGAATCGGTGTTGGACTGGCAGTAATCGGCGCTTTGATGTGGGCCTGGGATGTTCGTTACATGGAATGGCGAGGGAGCTATTGGCCATCATTTACGCTGTCGAAAACGACGCCGGATTACGACCGACTCGAACAGAGCAGGGCAAATCAGGCGAAAACGAGGGATCACTCGATTGAACCGGCTAAAGTAAAGAGCTCCGCTTATTGGACAGGATTTCGCGGCCCGAATCGAGATGGTCATTTTGACCAACAGATGATTCTTACGAACTGGCCTGCTGCAGGTTTGCGTGAACTATGGCGTCAGCCGATCGGCGGAGGTTACGCGTCATTTGCAGTGGCCGAAGGACGCGTTTATACAATCGAGCAACGCCGCAATAACGAAGTTGTTGCGGCGTATGATGAAGAAACTGGTTTGGAATTGTGGACACATGGATGGGAAGCGCAATTCGAAGAGGGCATTGGAGGTAATGGTCCACGGGCGACACCCACGTATGATTCGGGCCGGATCTATGCACAAGGTGCGACCGGGGAATTTCGCTGCCTCGACGCGGCGACGGGAAAGGTGCATTGGCGTCGCGACATTATTGCAGAAAACGGCGGAAGCGTTTTGACGTACGGGATTGCGGCTTCACCGCTCATCGTTGACGACAAGGTTATCGTGTTAACGGGCGGTGAGGAGCGGGCAGTTGCTGCATATAATAAAATTGATGGAAAACCTGTTTGGCGGGTCCTCAGTGATAAGCAAGCCTACGCCTCACCCATGCTTGTCGAATTAGCTGGTCACACGCAATTACTGATCCTTACGGCGTATCGCGCGCTCGGGTTGGAGCCGACCGACGGGAAAATGTTATGGAGTTTCCTGTGGCGGGTGCAAAATGATAACGTAATCGCCCAACCTGTGGTCATCAGTTCAAACCGGTTCCTTTTGTCAGCAGGTTATGGCACCGGTTGTGTTGCGGTGGAGATTTCTAAAGATGCGCCAGAAAATTTCAAAGCGAAGGAAGTTTGGCGAAATAAATTCCTCAAAAACAAATTTGCCAGCTCAGTGTCTTTGAATGGTTACATCTACGGACTCGATGAAGACATTTTAACATGCCTGGATGCCGCAACCGGCGAACGTAAATGGAAGGATGGACGGTATGGATACGGGCAAGTCATATCGATTGAACACCACCTTATGGTTTTGTCGGGCACCGGTGAGTTAGCTTTGGTAAGGGCAAAACCAGACCAATTTGTTGAGTTGGCCCGTTTTCAAGCGATTAAAGGAAAAACATGGAATCCTCCTGCTCTGGCAGACGGCAAGATTTTTGTTCGTAACGCGGTAGAAATGGCCTGTTTCGATTTGTCCGTGGGTAAGGGGAGCCCCTAGCAAAGCACAATTGCAAAAACGTACGTTCTGGAGGAGAATATACCCTCGAATGAGTTATTCCCAACGCGTTCTCAACCGCACGTTCAGCATCATCGTCGTCCTTCTTTTCCTTTTCCTGACCCTGAATGCCGATGCGCAGGTGCCCGACAACATCAATGGTAAGACGTTGCTTGTAACCGTAACCAGTGCAACCGGAGGTCTTAACCCATCTGGCAAACTCGCATTGGTTTTTTCGGATACCGGAGACACCTTTGTAAGGCAGCGATTGAGCTCCAATGTCAGCGATGGTTCCGGAACGTTTACCTATGTCAAAAGCAGTGCAACGAATGCGACGCTTAATCTCGTTGAGGGTTCAAGCCTGACGGTGACTATAAAATCATCGAGCTCTGCTGGTGGAAGTTTTCGTTTAACCACGAGTTCAGCCGCGACGCAAAGCGGAACGTACCAGGTGCTTTCAGGCACGGCGCCCGGAACGCCGGCTGGCAAAGTGTATGATTTGATCGCCTCTTCGGGCAGCGCACCTTTTTCCACTACGGGGCATTTCCGCATGTTATTTGCAAACGATGGCACTTACCAGTTGCGAAACGTTGGCACCGGCACGAGCACCACTGGCAGCTACACAAACAGGGCATCAAATGCTTCCAGTTTGGTATTTGGTTTTGGAGATTCATCGCTCGGCTCGGGCCAGGGTCTTTTTGCGTATTCAAACGCGACGGCTGGCATTTACGGTTTGGACAACGGAAGCGGTTTTCAATCGGGCAAATTTCATGAACTTTTGCTCCCCACGATTACACAAAGTCCAACGAATGTTTCAGTTCCAATCGGTAAATCGGCGAAGCTGACGGTGCGCACGACTGGCGAAGGGCCTCTATCATATCAATGGTATTTCGAAGGCAACTTAATTGCCGGTGCGACCAATAGTTCACTGGCGCTGACAAACGTCAATGGGAGCAACGGAGGAAGCTACTTCGTAAGTGTCAGCAATGACGCTGGATCGACGAACAGTAGTGCCGCGACGGTTACAATCGTTTTCCCGCCGACAATCACAGCACAGCCATTGGGTTCTACCAATGCTACCGGTTCGACTGTGATGTTTTCAGTCGGAACAACAGGAACTGCCCCGTTGGGTTATCAGTGGCAGTTCAACGGTGTAAACATGGCAGGCAAAACGACCTCCTCATTGACGCTAACGAATTTGAAGACCTCTAACTCGGGCGGTTATCGTGTGATCGTAAAAAATGCTGCGGGCACGGTGACGAGTGCAACAGCGCGTTTACAAGTTTTGACCCGTGTCACGATCACCAGCGCGCCGCGAGGTTATTTGGCGAACACCAATATGAATGCCCTGCTGTCAGTGACTGCGAAAGGTGCCACCCCCTTACGATATCAGTGGCAATTCGAGGGCGTTAACATCGAAGGTGCGACAAATGCACAATATATCGTAAACAAGGTTAGTACGACTAATATCGGAACGTATACCGTGGTCGTCTCGAATTCTGTTTCAACGGCAAATGCTTCTGCCGTTGTGGCTGTAACGTCATCCCCATTTGATCCGAACCATGATGGACAAACGGACTTACTGTTGCGTGCTAATGACGGTCGCTTGATTACCTGGTTTCTGTCGGGAACAAGCTTCCTGAAAAATATTGCTCTCAATAACGGTCAACCGGTTGATCCAACATGGCGGGTCGCCGGTTTAAGTGACTTCAACCACGATGGAGAGAAAGATTTACTCCTGCAGAATACCAACACCGGAGCGTTGAGTGTGTGGTTTATGGATGGGACGAATTTTATTGGCACGACGATGTTGAGCAATGGAGTGGTTGGTGCCGAGTGGAAGGTTGGGAGTGTCGCCGATTTTGATTTGGACGGTTCAGGAGATTTAGTCGCGCAGAACACAACGAACGACCTTGTCGCTGTGTGGCGGATGGATGGAACAAATTTTTTGAATGTATCGCCAATCATCCTTTTCGGTCTCGATGAGCGCAATGGAATGGAGGGTTGGTATCCGCTTGCAACCGAAAGGTGGTTTGGTACAAAACTTCAATTGATCGGAGTCGGAAATTTCCATCTCAAAGGCTTCTCTCCTGGCCCTGATATCTTGACCCAAAGCGCTGATGGACATCTTGTGACGTGGCGAATTGAACGACCGTTTACGCCTTTTGAGGCAGATACGAATTTATTGGCCTCGACCAACTGTTTTGGCTACAGCGTGGTTTACGTTCAGAATAGTAATGGCCAGTTCGCTATAACTCCTGGAGCGAGTTGGAAGGCGGTGACAACAGCAGACCTAACTGCTGACGGTGAATCGGACGTTATTTTTCAGAGCGGAGGATATCTCGAAATATGGTATTTGAACGGACCGCAGTTCCTCAGCGGCGTTAAACTTCGCGCCAACCAACCGATTGACTCCAGATGGCGCGTCGTCGGACCCAAGTAGAACGACGCGGATGATTTTGTAGGGACGAGTATGCTGGCAATCATCGGCAACTTCCCCTTGCCGACGAAAGACGCATTTCTATAATGCGCCGATGCTCGACATAAAACTTATTCGCGAAAACCCCGATTTTGTTCGTCAACGGCTCGCCGCTCGTGGAGCAGGGGACGAGAAAGCGATTGATGAGGTTTTGCACCTCGACGAACAACGACGAAAGAATCTTGCAGAAGTCGAGCAACTTAAGGCACTACGCAATAAAGTTTCGAAAGAAATTGGTGCGTTAATGGGACAAAAGAAGACGGAAGAAGCAGAAGCGAAGAAGAAAGAAACGCGAGATATTGGTGACAAGATCACGGGACTCGATAAACAAGTGGCCGAAATTGAAGGCAAGCGCGATGCGTTCCTTATCCGGTTGCCTAATTTGCCACATGAAACAGTTCCAGTCGGCAAAACCGCTGACGATAATCCCGTAATTCGCACACATGGCGAAAAGCCAACCTTCTCTTTTAAAGCAAAAAGTCACATTGAGATTTGTGAAACTTTGAAGCTCGTAGACTTTTCCCGGGCGACGAAATTGTCTGGCAGCGGTTTTGTGCTTTACACTAACTGGGGGGCAAAGCTTGAGCGTGCGTTAATTCAGTTTCTGCTCGATTTGCATACGACGGAACATGGGTACACAGAGGTTTATCCGCCATTTGTTGTGGGGCCACATTGCCTCGAAGGTGTTGGACAATTTCCAAAGTTCAAAGATCAATATTATGGCGTAGTCGAAGGCGATAAGCAGGAAGAAATGGGTAAGCTTTACCTGATTCCAACTGCCGAAACGCCGGTGGCCAATATCCACCGTGACGAGATTCTGCTAGAGAAAAACTTACCGATTAAGTATTGTGCTTACACCCCATGTTTCCGAGGTGAGGCCGGCGCCGCCGGCGTCGGAACTCGCGGCATGATTCGAGTTCATCAGTTTGACAAAGTTGAGCTGATCAAAATTGTTAAGCCTGAAAACGGCTACGACGAATTGGAACGGATGGTTGGAAATGCCGAAAAAGTTTTACAGCTCCTCGGATTGCATTATCGCGTTGTGTTGCTTTGTACTGGGGACATGGGCTTTGCGAGTGCTAAAACGTATGATATCGAGGTTTGGGCGCCAGGGCAGGGTAGTTATCTCGAGGTTTCGAGCTGTTCAAACTGTGAAGATTTCCAGGCGCGCCGGATGAGTATGCGTTTTAAACAAGATGGCGGTGAGAATAAATTTCCACACATCCTGAATGGCAGCGGAACCGCTCTCGCCCGCTTGTTTGTAGCGCTTCTCGAAACCTATCAGCAAGCCGATGGCAGCGTTGTTATTCCCGCGCCGCTGCAACCCTATTTGAAAACCGACCGGATTCGTGCGTAATTGGAGCCGCAGAGGAAACGCATGAGAATCTTGCTGGCGACCAGCGAACTGCACCCGTATTCGAAGACGGGCGGTCTTGCTGATATGGTCGGCGCACTCGGTAAGTTTTTGGCAAGAGCAGGGAACGATGTCGTGGTTGTGACCCCTCTTTACCGCGGCCTGCTGCAAAAATTTCCAGAGATAAAGAAATTCGATTGGCATTTGGACATGCCAATGGGCAGTAACCATGTTCATGCTGAGGTATGGATTCATGAACCGGCCAAAGGATTTCGAATTCTGTTCATTAACAAGCCGGAATACTTCGACCGCGCCGGAATATACGAAGAACGCAACATTTCCTATCGCGATAATCCGGAACGATTTTTATTTTTCTCGAAGGCAGTTGTTAACCTCGCGCGTTATCTACCTGATCCACCGGAAATCGTTCATGTTCACGACTGGCAAACCGGTTTTGTCCCATTGTTTATTCAACACCAAAAAATGCATCAAGGTTGGTGGAACGCACCGCGAGTATTCCTAACGATTCATAACCTCGCGTACCAAGGGTGGTTTGAACGCGACCAATACTCGTTGACGAACCTGCCGTTAGATTATTTTCATCCGCACGGCGTTGAATTTTTTGGCGGTGTGAATTGCCTAAAAACTGGCATTGCGTACTCTGACGCTTTGACGACAGTCAGCCCACGTTACGCTCGTGAAATTACAACCGAACAATTTGGCTGCGGACTCGATGGTATTTTACGGGCGCGCCAAGGCGTTCTTTCGGGGATACTCAATGGTGTTGATTACGATGAATGGAACACCGACCGAAATTGTCATCTGCGCCACCCATACTCGGTTAAAGATTTAAACGGCAAACGGCTTAGCAAATTAGAGCTTCAGAAGGAATTGGGCCTTGCAGTTGATGAAAAAGTCCCGCTTTTCGCAAACGTTTCCCGTTTGGCTGATCAGAAAGGCGTAGATATTCAGCTTGGCGCACTCGTAGAGATGCTCGCGACGAATATGCAATTTGTGCAACTCGGGAGCGGTTCGCCTGAATACGAAGCTGCCTATCAAAAACTGGCGGCGCGTTTTCCTCAAAAAGTTGCTGTCAAAATCGGATTTGATCATGGATTATCTCACCGGATCGAAGCTGGAGCGGATTTCTTTTTAATGCCTTCGCGGTTTGAGCCGTGCGGTCTTAATCAAATGTACAGTTTACGATATGGAACCATTCCGATCGTCCGGCGCACCGGCGGGCTCGATGATTCAGTAATTGATATTTCCGATGATGCGGCGAATGCCACCGGAATAAAGTTCTCCGAATACTCGATTCGAGCATTGGCCAAAGCGATTCGAAAAGCGCTAGCGTTATATACAGATAATGCGTTGCTGACGCATTATAGGGAAAACGGGATGACGAAAGACTTTTCCTGGGAGCAAACAGCTAGGGAATACGAGGAATTCTACACTATGAAGCAATCACGCGCTACCTGATTATAACAAATATTGTGCGAATTGGGAGTCTTAGGGAATCTCGCGTATATTCATGCCGTTCTATGAATAAACATTTCGGCGACTGCAATATATCAAATCCCGCGGTTAAGATTTGGATCGACCAAATGGTCTCAGTTTGTAAACCGGATCACATCTTTTGGTGTGACGGTTCCGATGAAGAAAAAACTTTCCTCACAGATCAAGCCGTTCGCAACGGCGTCCTGATTAAACTCAATCAGCAAAAACTTCCGGGTTGCTATTATCATCGCTCCAATCCGAACGATGTCGCGAGAGTTGAACAATGCACATACATCTGCACACCAACTCAGGACGAAGCAGGACCGACCAATAATTGGGCTGACCCGCGCGAAATGCATCGAAAGCTGCGAGTTTTGGTCGAAGGCGCTATGCGTGGGCGCACCATGTATGTTGTGCCGTATTTGATGGGGCCACCAGGATCGCCATTGGCGAAAGTAGGTATTGAACTTACCGATTCAATTTACGTGGTCCTAAGCATGCGAATTATGGCACGGATGGGAAAAGTGGCTTTAGATCAACTTGGACAGAGCGACGATTTTAGTCGAGGTCTGCATTGCATGCTCGATATCAATCCTGATCGTCGTTATATCGCGCATTTTCCGCATGAAAACACTGTTATTTCTGTCGGATCCAACTACGGAGGAAATGTTCTTCTTGGGAAAAAATGTTTAGCGCTACGGATTGGATCCTATTTAGGGCGTAGGGAGGGGTGGCTCGCGGAACATATGCTGATTCTTGGCGTTGAGGCGCCGAACGGGGAGAAGACGTATGTTGCTGCCGCGTTCCCTAGTCAATGTGGCAAAACCAACTTTGCAATGCTGACTCCCCCACCCTATTTCAAAAATTGGAAAATTTGGACAATCGGCGATGACATCGCATGGATGAAGCCCGGTTCGACTGGCCGCCTCCATGCAATTAATCCGGAAACCGGCTATTTTGGTGTCGCTCCGGGAACCAACACAGAAACAAACCCGACGGCGATGGCGACGATCGCGTGTGATACGATCTACACGAATGTTGCGTTAACGCCTGACCTTGATGTGTGGTGGGAAGGAAAAACAAAAATTCCACCGCCCGAATTGATCGATTGGCGCGGAAACCGTTGGACTCTGGACTCTAAAGAAAAGGCGGCTCATCCCAACTCCAGGTTCACTGCGCCGATGATTAACAATCCGAGCTTGGCGCCTGAGGTCAATGATCCAAATGGTGTGCCGATCTCGGCAATCATTTTTGGTGGACGGCGTTCAACCACAATTCCACTTGTTTACCAGGCGTTTAACTGGATTCACGGTGTCTATGTCGGTGCGACGACAAGTTCAGAAACCACGGCAGCAGCAACTGGTGCGGTCGGGCAGGTGCGTCGTGATCCAATGGCGATGTTGCCGTTTTGCGGCTATAACATGGGAGAATATTTCAAACACTGGCTGAACATGCGTAAAGAGATCGAAATTCCGCCGCGCATCTTCCATGTGAATTGGTTCCGCAAAGATGAAAACGGCAAATTCCTGTGGCCGGGCTTTGGTGAAAACATGCGTGTTTTGAAATGGATCGTGGATCGTTGTCACGGACAGGCTGATGCAACCGAAGTTCCTCTTGGATGGGTTCCTGGACCGCGGCATTTTGATCTGGCAGGAATGAAGGATTTCGACGCAGCACGACTCGCCAAGGCACAGACGATGGATCCCGAGGATTGGAAACGCGAAGTTTTGCTTCAGGACGAATTGTTTATGAAACTTTATTCCCATTTGCCCAAGGAGCTGATTTTTCAACGCGAACTTCTCGTTGCGAGGCTCTAACTTGAAGAAAACCTGCCGGAGCCGGGCGACCATTCCCCTGCTCTGCTTCATAAATCTTTTGCAAAGGGGCTTTCATCCGTGTTTTATTTCGGGGCTTTATGGAAGAAACAAATTCGCTGATTGAACAACGCAAAGCCAAACTCGCCGCCTTGCGGACGAAGGGCATCGACCCGTTCAAAAATAAATTTCTTCCGAAACAAAAGTGCGCGGATGCCCGCGAAAAGTACCAGCGCGGCGAATTCGTGGAAGGCCAGGAAGTTGAACTTGCTGGACGCATCACCGCCCATCGCGAAATGGGTAAAAGCATCTTCATTGATATCAAGGACCAAAGTGGGCGGATTCAAGTTTACGCGCAGAAAAATTCGCTGGGCGAAGATCAATGGCAGATATTCACGCACCTCGATCTTGGTGATTTCCTCGGCGTGAAGGGGACAATGTTCACGACGAAGACCGGAGAAATTTCGGTTAAACTCGCTTCATTCGTCATTCTCGGCAAGGCACTGCGTCCGCCTCCGGAAAAGTGGCACGGCCTCGCTGATACGGAAATTCGTTATCGCCAGCGTTATCTCGATCTCATTGGTAATGACGACGTAAAGAAAGTCTTCCTGAACCGGAGCGCTATCATTCGTGAGATCCGCAGCTTTTTCCACGGACGTGGCTACGTCGAAGTCGAGACTCCGATGATGCAGCCAATTCCCGGCGGTGCTGCTGCCCAACCTTTCAAAACTTTTCACAACGCTCTCGGATGCGAATTCTATCTGCGTATCGCCATCGAACTGTTTCACAAACGACTTTTGGTCGGGGGCATCGATAAGATTTTTGAAATTGGTAAAAACTTCCGCAATGAAGGTTTGTCCCGGAAACACAATCCGGAGTTTACGATGCTCGAAGCGTATGACGCCTTTGGCGACTACGCGACGATGATGGAAACTGTCGAATCGCTTATCTGCCACCTGGCTGAAAAGGTCCTCGGCGGGTTGAAGATCGAGCACAAAGATGCCGAAGGTAAGGTTACGAAAACGATCGATCTGTCTCGTCCATGGCGCCGCGCCAAATACAAAGATCTCGTGCGGGAAAAAGCCGGCGCGGATTGGTTTGAAGTTTCTCCATCCGAACGCCGCGAACGCGCACAAAAGCTCGGCGCAGAAATCGGCAAGGAATATGAAGATTTTGAAGTCACTGGCGCGGTCTTTGAAAAATTGATCGAACCGACACTGATCAATCCAGTGTTCGTCACCCACTTGCCGAAGGAACTTGTCCCGCTGGCGAAATTGTCGCCCGAAGATCCTTCTACGGTGGAAGTGTTTGAATGCTGCATTAACGGCGCAGAAATCGCTCCCGGCTACACTGAACAAAACGACCCCATTGAACAACGCGAGCGCCTCGAACATCAGGCGGGCGGCGAACAACAGAAGCTTGATGAAGATTTCCTCATTGCGCTGGAGCATGGAATGCCTCCCGCAGGCGGCATCGGCATCGGCATTGATCGCCTCTGCATGATGCTTCTCGGACAGGAAAGCATCCGTGATGTTATCTTGTTCCCACAGATGAAACCAAAGGCCTAATACATCTTAATCCATTTCAACAAAAAGGCCGCGCAATCTTGCGCGGCCTTTCGTTTTTCGAGGATCGAAATTATTTGTGCAGATGACGGCCTTTGAACGTCAGTTCGGCAATTCCCGACTTGTCGAGTTCGCCTAAACCTTCCGCCACCATCTTGTCGTATTGTTTTTTTGTTGCGGTGGCGAGCGGCAGATTGAGCCCCTGCCCTTTCGCGATTTTCAAAGCAATGCCTGAGTCTTTCGCAGCGTGCGACGCTGAGAAGAAGCAGGAATGATCGCGGTTTTGCATATCTTCGCCGTCTGTCTGGAGGACGCGTGAATTTGCGCCAGTTTGAGAGAAGACTTCACGCAACATCGCCAGATCCAATCCAAGTGATGCCCCAAGTCCGAGACCTTCCGCGAGGCCGGCCGTGTTGATGTTCATCACCATATTAACCAGCGCCTTTACCTGAGCCGCTTTACCGGAGCCACCAATATAACGGAGCGAGGTGCTGAGACGTTCAAGGAGCGGTTTAGCACGATTGAAGGTCTCTTCCTTGCCGCCGCACATCAAGTACAACGAACCCTGACGTGCCTGCGTAATGCTCGAAGCCATACAAGCTTCCAGAGACTCCGCTCCCTTGCTTTCGCATTTCTGTTCAACCCAAACATGCATCTCAGGACTGATCGTCGCACAGTTGATGAAGAGCTTTCCCTTACAACGCTTAAGCAAACCACCGGTGAAAATTGATTTCATCGCTTTGTCGTCAGTAACGACGGTGATGACGATATCCGAAAGCTTCGTAACTTCGGCAAGGTCTGCAGGAGCCGCACATTGCAATTCCTGTCCGAGCGCTTCTGCAGCGGCACGGTTTACATCGTAAACCGCGGCCACTTCGTACCCGCATTCTTTCAAACGACGCGCCATGTTGGCGCCCATTCGACCGACTCCGACAAATCCAACTTTTTCAGCCATATCTTTATTGGGTAATTAATTGTGTGAAGGTTGATTTCAATGTTGCCTGGCTGAGGCGAAGTGTCGGAATTTTCGTCGGAAAAAGCAAATAAAGTTTGGTGAACAGGCTGTTATTTAAGCCTGAACTATCGCCCTAAAACTGCCGCGGGTCAGTGTGCTTAAAACGCCATGATCGCCGATTGCTCAACGGGGCGTTTAAGCAAAAGGGTCGATACCATTCGTTGAAGCGTTCCGGGGTGGAACGGTTTCATCAAAAATGCCGTGGAGGAAACATCTTGATGTCTTTTAATCAACTCCTGATTGCTCACAGCACCGCTCATGAGTAACACGTTCGGACGAAAAGTCGTCTGGCCATCTTCGGCGGCCATCTGAATTGTGGCGTAAAGCTGATCGCCCGCTAACGGCATCTGAATGTCGAGAATCAGAAGGTCATATTTCGTAGTAACCGCCTTCGCATAGGCTTCGAGGGGATCGTTGCAGGTCTCGACTTCATAGGCGTCCGAGGCTCGCAAGATCATCGACACAATTCGAGTAATCTGGGGTTCGTCATCGACTACCAAAATGCGTTTTCTCATAAGTGTTCGGGGTTCAAGCTGACACCATACGTTTTATCACGCGTGAGAATTTTAGGAATAAGCGCATAACCCGCCCTCTCGTCAGATGATGTAAGTCCCTGGTGTAAGACTAAGTCCGACAACAAGCCCACATCCCTCAGAACAGCTTGCCAGACGTGATGTTATTGATAGTCTCGCCGCATTCCCATGCGTAACCTTTACATACTAATCTTCTGTTTCGGTTTTCTCCTGGTTGAGAAAAGTTTTGCTGATCCTCTCCAGGCGGGCGTTCGCGGCGTCGCTACCCATGCTCCAAAGGAGATGAAAATCGATGGGGACCTCTCTGAATTCAAAGATGCCTTCTGCACACCTGTCGAATACTTCAACGACGACCTGAAGAATCGCCCTGCTCAATTCTTTTATATGTGGAACGACGAGGCTTTTTATGCGGCATTACGAACAATTGATGCCAAAGCCGCGAATTTTGCCCCTGACGATCGTCTCTGGGAGGGGGATGCGGTCGAATGGTATTTCGATGCCCGTCGCAATGAAACCTTCCGTAGCCACGACTGGCCGAAAGAACCCAACGCCGGTGCTGTTCACTGCTATTGGACCGGCTTAAATGGCACTAATGTTCAGCCTCGTTTCTGTTTGCGCCCTGGTTTCCTTGAGGCGATTCCGAAGCTAGGCGTCGAAGTCGGTGCTAAAAAGACCAAAACCGGCATGGACGTCGAATTGAAGCTGCCTTGGAAGAACTTCCCGGGGTTTAAACCAAAGGCTGGCGAGGTTATCGCGCTGGATGCAGAGCTTTGTTACAGCGATGGTGATCCTGACAAAAAGAAATGGCGCATTTTTCGGTCTTTTGTTTTCGGAAGCCCATTATCCGTCCAACAGCCGGCCAATCTTGGGAAAATTCAATTGGTCGAGAAGTTTGAAACTCAGTTTTGGAAGACCTGTGCTCCTGTCATGACTCCATTTCGCTGCGACACACCATGGAGCCAGGAAACCAAACCACAGGTTAAAGCCATTATCGCCCTGCCTCCCAATCGCGACGAGGTTGGAAAAGTCGTCTTCCGTATCATGGACTTAAAGGGCAAAACTATCGCTGACTTCGACAGCAAGATCGAAAGGTTCCAAGAAGACGGCAATTTCCGTCGAGCGACTGGTTTTTGGCCAAACGACGTCGCGGTCCCCGGCGCGCACCAGGTCCTAGCCTTGCTTTATAACAAAAAGGGCGACGAACTCGGCCGAGTTGCTCCCCGCCTGGTCAGCGTCAATTGGGTGCCGGGATACTGAGTAAAACAGCGACTTGTCGGAGATCCGGCGTAAAAGTCGGCGATTCACCCTCAGTTAGACTGCTTTAAGTGTAGAATTCAGGCCCGATCACACGGATATCTACAAAATTGATCAGTTTTTGCCTAAAAACCTGTTTTTATCGTCAAAAGGCACTGCCGATTGCAGTAAAATAATTTTTTGACGCCATCCGGCACTGGATTTTGTCGTTAAATTATTTTTTATCGCCAAAAGCTAGTTCTGGCTGACGATAAAAAATTTTTTATCGGCGTCCGACACTCCCGAATGACAATAAATTATTTTTTGACGGCAATCGGCAGTCCGGGACGGCGCTAAATTATTTTTTAAGGGCAATCGGCACTCCCGGACGGCGTCAAAAAATTCTTTAACGCCGTCCGGGAGTAGCGAATGACGATATTTTGCCGGTTTCGACTGGCGGTGGGCGCAAACAGCTCCTTACGCAAGATGTTGATAGATAAGCCTTCGCCCAATCTCTAATAGATTTTATCCTCCTTTAACGTTCTAGTTGTAGGAAGAACGAGATGTACAGGAAACGTCCAACGATAGCTTGAGATGGCCAAACACGGCGTATGATACGACCTTGAATCCCGAAAGTTCCGTTGTGCTGCCCGAAAACCTCCAAGCGATGCCGTTCGGAAACACTGCTTTACATCGGCTTACCTTATTTTAGTTCGAACGAAATCCATCCTCGATCCGAGCGCAACCGAAAGCATGAACGAGGTGAAGCCCTGATCAGCCGACGTCGAATCGGTCCCTCGGGGGCGGTTCTCCCGGCGACCTCGGGGGTGGTGCTCTTGTCGTGTAACACAACCGGTTGTTAGGATTAGCCTCGTATGAAACATCATATTGTTAGTCTCTGTCTCGCGGCTGCAGTGCTTACTGGCTTCAATGCCGTAGCCGACGATGACCATAAACAAGGCGGTCACATCAAAGGCGTGGAAAACCTCCAGGTGTTGGTTCGCTTTGTAGCAACATCCAATGCGCCGACCGGTGCCACCGGTGTGCTTCGGCTAAAAGCACATAACCGCGATGGAACCAACGAGACAGACATGAAAATCACGACCCGTGGGCTGAATCCCGGAACGTATGACTTGTCCGCCACGTTGAAATCCGATGGGAGCACCATCTCGCTCGGTCAAATCACGCTGGCGCCGGAAGATGGCGACGACAACACGAATAGTGTTCTCGTATCAGAAAGTGAGGTTGAACTGGATCCTGGAATCAGCCCGATGGACCTTTCCTCGGTGACAATCTCGGATGGAACAGGCGCCCTGCTCGTTGCTGACATCCAAAATGCACCTGGGCAATCCGTGGCGGTCCTGAACAGTCGTGTCCGCGTGACATCCGACGCCCCGGATGTGCGAGGCACCGCTGTCCTGCATTCCCTTTCTCACAAGGGAAAACAGAAAGGGAACTTCGTCATGGTTGTTAAAGGACTCGAACCGAACACGACATATCACGTTCTCGTCAACGGCACGGAAGTTGGGACGGCCAAAAGCAATAAAAACGGCGAACTGATCGTGCATAAAATGGCTGGCGTAAACCTATCGACGGTTTCGTCAGTATCATTGCAAGACGACACCGCAACAACCGTTGCCGAAGCTACGTTCTAAGGATCACAATCCCGCCGTAAAGTGTGTCGGCGATGGTTGCTGAATAAACGGAAGGACGCGTGAAAAAGCGCGTCCTTCTTTTTTCCCAATCAAACCGCTTCCGGAATTCGATTCGCTTTCTTAACGCGACGCGCCCGTTCGTTGTGCCAAGTGCGTTGGTTACTTTTTTGATTTCGCTTCTTTGGATTCTTGCTTGAAGGCGAGCCGAGAATTTCGGCTTCGGCAACTTTCGGGACGCGCGCTTTTCGACGGGTGGCTTTGTCCTGGCGGTTCTTTGGTTGATTTTTTCCTCGACCGCCCATCATTGCCTGGCCTTTAGAACGTTGCTGCATAATATGTATCTCCTTTTGGTGGTCTTGTAATATAACCATCCATCGACTGAGCTCAATGGATGGCATTACACTGCGCCTCAACCGAACGGTCGCGTCATGAACGAAACACCTCATTTTTCCAACCACCTGGTCGGGCGGGTTGCATCTTTGCATCTACATCCAGAGGAACCGGGAGAACCCTTCACAACTGTCGCCTCAATTGAAGTTGTCGCAGGCAAAGGAATTATTGGAAACCCGCGTTACTTCGCGAGAAAGAGCCGGAGCGGCGGCCCGAGTAAAAGACAATTAAGCCTGATCGAACGGGAGCAGATCAGTGAGCACGCTGCGGCACTAGGACTCGAATCCATTGCAGCGGGAACCGTGCGATCGAACATCGAAACGACAGGCATAGATCTCATCAAATTGGTCGGCAAACACGTTCAAATCGGGAATGCGATTATCCATTTTTATGAACCGCGGACGCCTTGCGAAAAGATGGATGCAATTTGCGTTGGATTGCGGGGTTTGATGAGTGATGGGAAACAAGGCGTCATGGCCCAGGTTGTTCGTTCCGGGCAAATCGCGATCGGCGATGCAATTGTCCCCTGTGAATCCCCTGCCCCGGCCGGCGAATAGCGTTTTTCGGAATTTCCTCTTTTTGGTTTTGCGGGGTGATGATTAACTCTGCCGCGCAATGAAAGCCGCAGTCCTGTACGGTAAACAAGATGTTCGCATCGAAGAAGTCAAAGCCTGCCCCTTAAACTCGGGTGAAGTCCGAATCGGGATCGAGGTGGCATTAACGTGCGGGACAGATTTGAAAGTTTTCAAACGCGGCTACCACGCAAAGATGATCGTGCCACCGGCAGTCTTTGGCCACGAACTATCGGGTACGATTTCCGAAGTTGGATCAGAGGTCACCAATTGGAAAATTGGCGAGCGCGTTGTAGTTGCGAATTCCGCCCCGTGCGGTGAGT
>CBHWET010000037.1:0-21121 GCA_966112985.1 uncultured bacterium
GTGAAATCTCGGCCTGATAAGGCGTGTATTGCGTGTACCAGCCGGGGTTCTCAAGGATGTTTCGCTGGATTACCGGTGGCGTGATGCAATCGGAATAGCCCATTCCGATGTAATTACGAAATACCTGGTTCTGCGACGCGATTTCGCGAAGGTGTTTCAAAACCTCGAATTCGCTCTGCGGCAAGGGTAGGGCCAGCGGTTTCGTTGCGCGGATTTGTTGTGGGATGACTTTGCTGATGAATCCTTCAATGTCTGAAAATCCAAGGTGCTTTAGCATCTCGGCGGTTTCACTTTCGCTCGGACCAATATGCCGGCGGACGAATTTATCCGGATGTTCAAAAGCAAATGATTTTGAGATCCCATTCCCGGTGGCGGCTGGTCTTGCAGTCGAGGCGGCGAGCGTTTCAGACATGCGGGGAAATTAAAACCCGATGGACGCAAATCAAGCAGTACTTTCGGTGGGGTTAAACATTCGGATCGGAAACTTGAGTGGCGGACCGCACGAAGGCTTTAATAGTTTGGTCGCGGCACAAAATCCCTCGCGTGAAAAGTGCTCTAGAAAGTCTGGCAAGGTGTCGTTCCCAACATGTTCCGTGGCATCAGACCGATTGCCAGCAAGCTGGAGTTTTTCCGACGTGAGAGATTAGATAGCAAGTTAGGGCAAATTCATCGGATTCCTCGAATTTGCGCCTCCCCGGGGGCGCACAATTTGCTAGTGCGCCGCCGTGACAACGAGAGTCTGTTCCAGCGTCGAGATGCCTTCGCGCACCTTGTCGAGAGCGACCATACGGAGGGTTTTCATCCCTTGTTCGATCGCTACCTTGCTGATTTCGCTGGCGCTGGCGCGTTTGATCACGAGCTTACGAATTTCGTCAGTGACGGTCATGACTTCGATGATCGCCGCACGACCTGCGTACCCGGTGTTCTTGCAACGGTCACAACCGCGGCCACGATAAAGCGTCACGCCGTCTAAAGTCTTTGGATCGATGCCAAGATCATTGTACATCTTCGCCGGATAAGTGACCGGTTCTTTGCAGGCGGAACAAATGCGGCGCATCAAACGTTGAGCGCAGGAAAGAATGACAGAAGACGAGATAAGGAATGGCTGGATCCCCATGTCGTCGAGACGTGCAATGGCGCCAGGGGCATCATTACAGTGCATGGTGCTCAGCACCTGATGACCCGTGAGCGCTGCCTCAACGGCGATTTCTGCCGTTTCGGTATCACGAATTTCACCGATCATCACAATGTCAGGGTCCTGACGGAGGATGGAACGGAGCGCGCCGGCAAAGGTTAGTCCGATTTCCTTCTTCACCGGAACCTGATTGATGCCGGGAATCTGGAATTCGACAGGGTCCTCTACCGTGACAATGTTGAACTCAGGGTTGTTGAGCTCGTTGAGCGCTGAATAAAGTGTCGTTGTTTTGCCGGAACCAGTTGGTCCCGTGACGAGCATCAGGCCATGCGGCGAATCAACTGCGGCCCTGAAACGGCGGAACGTATCCGCATCCATGCCGAGTTTCTCAATGCTCGCCGAGAGATTGCCCTTGTCCAAAATACGAAGCACGCACTTCTCGCCATGGACTGTCGGCAGAAATGAAACACGAAGATCGATGTCTTTGCCCGTCACTTTGACGCGCATACGACCGTCCTGAGGCAGTCGCCGTTCGGCGATGTCGAGACTGCTCATGATCTTCAGACGTGAAGCCAAAGCGACCTGCAAATTCTTAGGCGGTGGCGGCATGTCGACCAGCGCGCCATCGATGCGGTAGCGGAGCCGAACCATTTTCTCGAATGGTTCAATATGAATATCGCTCGCACGATCTTTGATCGCCTGAACGAGAATCAGGTTGGCAAGCTTGATGACCGGAGCTTCTTCGGAGGAGGCCGCCAGTGAACCAATGTCCACTGAGTCCTGACTCATGAACCCTTCTTGCGCGACTTCGAGATTGTCGGCGTCGGCTTCCGCCTCGGCCTGCTTCTCGGCGTCCTTGATGATGTCCTCCATCCGCGCGCCCTTGCTTTCCAAATTGTTGATCTTGTCGATGATCGCTTTTTCAGAAGCAATCATTGGAGAGACTTCCAACTTGGTTATGCGCTTGATGTCGTCGATCGCCAGAACGTTCAACGGGTCGGCCATCGCCACGAACAACTTGTTTTCCAGTCGAGAAACCGGGATGACCTTGTGGTTGAGGGCGATGTCCTTGGGAATCAGTTCCGCAATATCCCCTGCGATAGGAGTGCGGGAAATGTTAACGGGAGGGGTGTTGAGCACGCGTCCCATGCACACCGTCAGGTCCTGGTCTGTGACGTAAGCCTTTTCGAGAAGAAGCTTCTGAAGACGTGTACCTTCTTTCTTTTGACGCCCGAGAAGTTCGTCGACCTGCTTAACCGTCAGAAGCCCATCTTCAACCAAGGCATCTGCAATACGTTCACCAAATGATTTTACGGGAGGCATACGTTTAGCGGTAAACCTTTTTGATGACCTTGATTAAATCGACCGGTGTCGCGAGGCACCAAATAATACGATTGGTGGTCGATCGCTGCAGTTCTTCCTGTGCAGCAATATTAAAGGGGTTCGTGGTTGCTACCATGATCGATTTGCTCATGCGATCGAATGGCAACACACACCAGCGCTGACACGTGTCTTTTTGAAAGCTCCGGCAGAGTTCCAGATCAATGTCGTATTTCTCAAGCGGCAGGTAACCGAGTCGTGTGCGATCGGACAGTAGCTTCAACGATTTCTCCACCGGACAAATTGCCTTTTCAGCGAGGATATGGATGAACGGCTCGATGACTTTGCCAGGCGCATCATTCAAATTCGGAGTAATCCATGACGCGTCGAAATCGCCCAATGAGATAATACGACCTTCAACAAAAATCTTCTGCATTGCCGCGCGGCCGTCGTCGATCTCTCGTGAATCCCTCTTTTGTCCCCGGGATTGCTCATCCTTTTTAGGGGTACTGGTCTCAACCATCGGTGCGCCAGAGAGGTTAGAAGCTTTGCTCTCGATTTCGGTCATTGCCGCAAGCGCTTCCGGATCATCAGGCGCCTGCTGCAAAATGGTTTCGTACTCCAGGATCGCGGAAGAGAGTTGGCCAAGTTGAAGATAGGCCTGCGCGATCTTCTTTGATGTGACGACAACATCGCTCTGGCGACCCAGCTTCAGGTACGCTTCCTTGAGAATTTCCAGCGATTGGTAGTCAGTCGGCTGTGATTGAGTAATCACCTCGAACATCTCAATCGTCTGCATCAACTGCGCTTCTTCGCCTGAGCTTAATGTGCCGAGCATGTTAAATAAATTACTTCCTCAACTTTCAACGAGTGTCGCTATTCTAATGAGAACAACTTCCTGAAGCAACTTCCTTTCCGTTTTCGGATAAAAGACAAGATTAAGGAACAATAACGCGTAGAGTTTTGCCTCGAATTGAGACAGTTGCAGGTAAAACTCCCACGTTTTCGCCTTCCACGTGCAAAGTCACGGGTGCGGTACTGCTCAGTGAAAGCGTTTTGCCCTGCAAATACTTTACCCCGCCAACCTGGTGCAATTGATCCAATATCAGGCCAGCGGTGCATCGCGCCAGAGCTTCGACACTAGCGCGGGGGAAAACGGACACCTCCAATAAACCATCCTGCAAGTCAGCCTTGGGAAAAAATTTCAGCTTTCCACCGTAAAATCGACCGTTTCCAATCAAAACAAGCTGCCCGGTAACCGTTTCGGTTCCGTTACTGATAACGATGTCCGGTGTTTTTTCGCAAAACGCTTTGATGCCAGCGACAATGTAGGCGAGACCGCCAATTTTCTTTTTCAACTCCCAATTGACGAGCTCAATGGCTCGCGAATCGAGTCCGGCGCCAGCCATTTGTGCAAAGTACCTTCGCGTGGGCTTCCCATCGATCATGAATTCTGCTTCAGGGACATCAATCGACTGCTCTTTCCCTCGTAGAATTAAATCCCAGCCCTGGTCGAAGCCTTCGGGCAATGCGAGTTCCTTCGCGAAGACGTTGATGGTTCCAAGCGGCAGGACGGCAAACTTTGTTTTGGCAAAACCATCGGCAACGTCGCCAATCCCATTTAAAACTTCATTAACAGTCCCATCTCCACCCGCCGCGACGACCGTGGTGAAACCTTCACGAACTGCGTTGGCTGCGAGAACGCGGGCGCTTCCGGGCGCATAAGTTGGTTTGAGGGTGCAGGCCGTGGAGACCTTTTCGAGATGTTTACGAAATTGCGTCGCTTTTTCACCGCGAGCCGTCGGATTGAAGATAACGCATATTGACATCCCTCTTGAACATGAGCAAAACGCGAATCTCTGCAACAAAAAAGCCAGGAACCTTGCGGCTCCTGGCTCTTTGAAGAGATGACTGGGTTTATTTAGGTCCGACAATCTGCCACGGCATCACTGGGCCGCTGATCGTCGACGATCGCAGAAGTTTGGAACCATTGAGATACCAGAAAATCAGCTGCCCCGTGCTGGTGTTCCGGAGCAATACGTCCATCTGTCCATCGTGGTTGAAGTCGGCATTACCCGCAATTTTCCACGCAGGCATTGAGCTGCCGCCATTGAGCGAGCCATTGCCGACGTGTTTGTAAATGTAGCCAAGGTTAATATCGTAAGCCCCTTTTTCGTACCAGATCGCTGTCGCGCCTGTTTTTGCATTCTGCCATAAAATGTCTGGCCATCCGTCATTGTTCAGGTCGATGATGCCTACCACATTCCAGCCAAGGTTTCCGGGGCTGCTGAGGTAACGGCTGCCGTTATACAACGCGTCATTAAAGGTTTCGAAATAGGATTCGTAAAAGAGACTGCCGTCGGATGCGCGGAACAGGAAATCCTGGTAACCATCCATATCAAAATCGCTGAATCCGACCAGGCGATAGCTGGCATCAGGAGGCGACTGCTGTTCTAAAGCGACTTCCTGGATGAACGGATTGATGAAGTTCGTCGTTGTAACGATGTTGTAGTTGGTCGTGTACGTGACGAGATAAAAGCCAGAAAGTATCTCCGCGTACGTGACGTCGTATTTATTCGTGTAGTATCTCGTTACGTCAGGATAGTTCGTATACGCGAAAATGGTTCTCACGGTGTGTCCGCTGTTTCCGATATTGTCGACGACAAATTCGGTGCTGCTGAAAGCATTTAGATCCGGGATCGTAATCACATTTGTTATGATGAAGATCCGACCGCTCACCTTTGCCGCGGTAAGGTTAGTGACCGTAAAGTTCTCATACGTGTTCGCTGTCACTGAGTTGCTTGTCATCGTGACAATGTTCGTGAGGTAAACGGTATTTCCCAAATTGGTCATGGTGGTGATATTGGTGACGACAAACTGATGGACGTTCGTGGTGAACAGTTTCAGCAGCTGATTCGTTTGGCTGAAAACGCTGTCATCAATGAACGTGGTGATTTCAAAACCAGGACCAGAAAGGAAGTTACTCGAGATTTCGGTGACCGTCTTTGTATAGTAGTTTGTGATGGAGGTCGGTGTCAGGTTCGTTGTAATCGTGAAATCGTTAGGGTTCACTTCGCTGTCTACGACAGGGACGCTGTACGAATGATAATCAAAGCTCTTTAAAGAGGAATGAACGAAGTTCGTGTCCGCAAGAAACCATATGCGCAGTGCTCCGTTGTTGGTATTTTGCCAGACCCAGTCCTGCATGCCATTGAGATCAAAATCGGTTTGGGAAGCAATTCTCCACGATGGATCGTAGGTCTTGTGTCCCGTGGCGAGATAGAGTGAATCAAGGTAAATGCCTTTATTCAAATTCGTATCCAGGACAGTTCCGTTGATAGCCGTCTTCATAAACCAGATGCCGAGGTGGCCGTCATCTTTCTGCCAGATGATGTCCGGGTTGGTGTCGAGGCTCAGGTCCGCGCGTTTCTCTGTCATGTAAAAGCTTCCTGCCTGGGTGCCTGAAATGATCGGTGGCGTATTTGTCGACGCAAACACAACGTTGCTGAAAGCACCCCCGAGCGGCGCGTTCATCTTGAATGTATAATCGCCGACACGAGGACTGTTCACGTTTGTGTAAAGCAGTTGAAAATCCCACGTGAATGGGGTGAGGTCTTTAATTGTGGCTTTGCCTTTTACAGGAATGAGTTCAGGCCTGGCGAGTTTGAGAACGTAGCTTCCGGAAGCGGTGCACACACCGCTCCCTTTTTTAACGTTGAATGTAATCGCACGACTGTCGAGAAAGCCGGTGCCATAGGGAGATTCCGGAAGATCCGGGCCGCCCGGGAGGCCTACGGCGACCCACGCATGGGCCTGCCATAGGCTACACATTAAGACTGTAGTGAGTATAGCTAGGGTAGGTTTTTTCATTAGGGGCAAACCCTATCTCCGAATAGGCATTCTCTGCAATAGAAAATCAGGGCAAAATGCTGATTCCTTAGCCCTTAGCTCGAATTGAGAGAAACTTGTCGAAAGTCGGCAGGTGCGGTGGGTTGGCCGCTCCTTTTCATGGCTCTTTGCGGACGAAGACACCCTAGCCGCAAGCTTTATCCGCTGATGCTTCGGAACGACCTGAAAATAACCGGTTGCAATTGTTTGGCGGTGTGTTACAAAACACGGCCCCGTTTTCGACGGGAACGAGAATTTAAAGAATTTAGGCTTATGTCACAACATCGCAGTCTCAGAGCCGCCAGCACGACCGGCGGAAAACGTAATGTGCTCAAGCGCTACGAGCGCGTGGAACTTCTCAAGAAGCGTGGCCAATGGAAAGACGGCGATCGCGTCGTCGGCCTTCGCAAGACGAAGCCAGCAGAATAAATTTTATTGCCTTTGCGAGGAATGCGCGGCTTCTTGCCGCGCATTTTCTCTTTGGGCTACCTTCGGGCATGTTGCGGTTGCAAAAGTTCCTTGCTGATGCAGGCATCGCTTCACGCCGTGCCAGCGAGCAGATCATCGCTGAAGGCCGTGTCACCGTAAACGGCCAAACCGTCACGACTCTCGGCACAAAAGTCGATCCTCTCCACGACCGTATCCTGGTCGATGGCCGCCCTATCAAGGCCAAACGCAAACTTTATATCGCGCTCAATAAACCGCCTCGTTACGTCTGCACGCGTTCCGCTGAAGATGATCGTCCGAAGATCGGTGATCTTCTTCCTCAGGAATGGAGCAATTTATTTTCCGTCGGCCGGTTGGATTATCTCAGTGAAGGGTTGATTTTCCTCACCAACGACGGCGACTTCAGCCTCAAGCTCACGCACCCTCGCTACGGCATTCCCAAGACGTATGTGGCGACTGTGGATGGCAAGGTTGAAGATGCGACGTTGAGAAAGTTTCTTGAAGGCGTTCGCCACGAAGGCGAGCTTCTCCGCGCCCAAAAAGCAAAGATTATTTCTGCTACAAAGTCACAAAGTGTTGTTGAATTGGAGCTGACGGAGGGGAAGAATCGCGAGGTGCGCAGAATGTTTGAATCTCAGAATCTTGAGGTCAAAAAACTGCAACGAATTAAAATTGGAAAAATCAAACTCGGCGAACTGCCGCTCGGAAAATGGCGAGCGTTGACAGAACCCGAGATTAAATCTCTACTTCCCGAAATATGAAAATGAATCTTCGATTTTGCTCAACGTTCGCCGTCGTGCTCTCGTTGATTTGCGCCGCGCGCGCCCAGCAAAATCCACCTGCCGCCCCCGTTCCTGATGCGCCTGCTCCCGCAGCGCCAGCGGCGGCTCCGACAACGGTTCCTGTTGAAACTTCTGCTCCGGCGACAAACGCCGTTGCAAAACCTGCTGCGAAGAAAAAAGCCGCCGCAAAAACGACGAAGAAAAAGGCAGCGAAACCTGCTGCGAAGAAGACCGCCGGCAATGGCGCCAACTCTGGCAGCCAAACGAACAAAGCAATTACACGCGTTGAAGTGAACCCGCCGCAAACGGGCACCGTGTTGCAGGATGCCGTAAACGTTCGTGGCCGCCCATCGTTCCTTGGTGAAGTGATCACCAAGTTGAAAAAAGGTGAGAACGTCACCGTGCTTGAAGAAATTACGCTCGCGAAAACCAAGAAGAACGAACCGGCCAAATGGCTGAAGATCAGCTTGCCCACGAATACTCCGGTTTGGGTCTTCGCTGAATACATCGACGCCAATAAAACGGTTGTTCCGAATAAGTTAAATCTCCGCGCTGGTCCGGGTGAAAACTTCAGCCCGATCGGCACGATGAAAAAGGGCGACGTGATCAAGGATCTGCGGAAGGTCAATGAATGGATCGAAATTGAAGCGCCTTCGACTGCGTTTGCCTATGTTTCCGCTGAGTTTATCGACCGCAAAGGAGCAGCGCCGGAATTGGCCGTGCAACCTGCGCCGCCAGCTGAACCAGTGAAGCCTGTCGAATCGACGGTGCCTCCGGCTGAGCCAGCTCCGAAGCCGCCTGTCGAAACTGCGGAAGCACCAAAGCCGGCGGAACCTGCACCGGCGCCTGCCCCGGCTCCAGAACCTGCACCAGCCCCGCAGGAGGTTTCGGTAAAGCGCATCGCAAAACGTGAAGGCACGTTGAAGAAAGCCATTAATATTCAGGCACCGACTGATTACCGTCTTGAAGGTCTTGATGGCAAAGAAACCATCAACTACGTGACCTCGCCGGAAGAACAGAAGATGGACGAAAAGACCAAGAAAATGGTCACTGTTCCGAAGATCGATCTCCGCCCCTATGTCGGCAAGAAAGTCATCATCACTGGTGAAGAAGCTCTTGACCGCCGTTGGGAGCTCACTCCGATTCTCACCGTCGAAAGCATCGAACTCGAACAATGACGAATCTCATCGATGGCCGTGCCATTGCCGAGCAGATTCACACCGAAACAGCGCAGCGGGTCGCTGCGCTGAAGGGCCGCGGCGTGCAGCCGGGGCTTATGTTCGTTCGAGTTGGAGAGGATCCGGCTTCCAAGGTTTACGTTGGAATGAAGGAAAAAACGGCCGCGCGCCTCGGCATCGTTTCCGAAACGCGTGTGCTTCCTGAAACCACAACGGAAGCCGAACTGCTGTCGATCATTCATCAGCTCAATTCCGATTCGCGCGTTCACGGCATTCTCGTTCAAGCGCCTCTGCCGCGTCACATCAGCGAAACAAAAATTTACTCCACCGTTTCTCCGCAGAAGGATGTCGACGGTTTCCATCCGGAGAACGTTGGCAAATTGATGCTCGGTGATAAAACAGGCTTTCTTCCGTGCACACCGGCGGGCGTTCACGAATTGCTGATTCGCAGTGGGACGAAGATGGATGGCGCAGAAGTGGTCGTCCTTGGGCGCGGTAATATTGTCGGAAAGCCGATGGCCGCGATCTTGATTCAAAAGGACAAGCACGCGAATGCGACGGTGACCGTCTGCCACTCGAAGACACGTGACATCGCAGCGCATTGTCGTCGTGCCGATATTCTCATTGCGGCATTGGGTGCTGCTGAATTCGTGAGAGCGGATATGGTGAAGCCGGGCGCTGTGGTGATCGACGTCGGCGTGAATCGGGTTTCCGATCCGAACGCCAAAGGCGGTTCACGCCTGGTCGGCGATGTTGATTTCACGGCCGTCCAAAAGATCGCAGGCAAGATCACGCCCAATCCCGGTGGTGTTGGTCCGATGACAATTGCCATGCTGATGCAGAATACAGTTCGCGCCGCAGAAACGTTGGCGAAGAGCTGACGTCCGTTTGAATTTTCGCGCTGCTTCGAGTGTCTTTCCTGCGCGACGAACCCGTTGATGAGCGAGCAGCCCCCAACATACGAAAAAGCCTGGAATCCGCTGACCTTCCGCGGTCTTTCCCAATTTGCCTCATCGAAGCTGCCGAGGTTGCTGCTGGTTGAATTCTTTTTTGCTCTTTTACTGTTTACCGCGGTTGTCTGGTTTGTTGCAGCCAACTATGCCCCGATCATTGTCACCGCGATCCATCAGTTTCCAGAAACAGCGCGACTCGAAAACGGAGAACTGAAGGGCATCGACACGCGCATTGAAGCGGAAGGAAAGTTCCTGTCCATCACGATCGATCCCAATGACCTGAGCGATACGGGCACCGGCGATGTTCAGTTTGGATTTGGGAATACAAATTTCGTCGTCTGCTCCGTCGTGAGCTCGTCGTGGGGTTGTCTCACCTTTCCGTACTCAACGGAGCCACAGGATTTGAAACGCTCGACAGTGCAACCGTGGTGGGGCGCACGACAGCCATTCATTATTGCTGCAACCGGTTTGGGAGTGGCCGTCGCGATGTTTGTTGCGCTGGCCCTGATTGCTCTGGTGCTGATGTGGATCGCAATGTTTGTCGCGTATTTTGCGGACAAACATCTGACGCCTTATCGGGCCTGGAAATATGCAATGGCCGCGCAATTACCGGGCGTCATTGTGCTTGCGGCAGCGGTCTTTTTGTACGGTTCGCAAGCAATGGACCTTCTTGGCGTTGGAATTTTTTACGCCTTACATATTGTCGTCGATCTCGTCTATCTGCTCGGCGGCATTTTCTTCCTGCCGCACATTTCAGGTGCTGTTACTACGAATCCATTCGGGACGGCCAAAAAGAGCAGTTGATGCCGGAAGATTCCGAAAAGCGCCGCCAAAATAAAAATATTCCGCGGAATGTTCTCAAAAGAGCGGCCGTTTTTCCGGGATTCCGCGGGAAGCTCTCTGCAGGGCAATCAAAATGAGTGCCCGCAGCGGAATACTCTCTTCGGGCCAGACATTTTGTCGGTAATCCGCGGGATGTTTCAAAAATGGCCGTCAAAACGAAAATATTTCGCGCGATGTTCTTAAAAATGCGTCTAAAAAAGCCGGAACCAGCGGGAATGTCTTTTCAACTCTCGTCGGAAGAGGGGAATCCGCGGAATGGAAGCAAAAGTACGGTGCCGGACTCCATATTCCGCGGGATATCGGAAAAAGATCAGCCAAAATGGAAATAATCCGGAATATTTTGGTTTTGGCTAGTACGGAGGACCCTTTCCCGCGGAATATTGTGAAAACCGCAGCAGAAATGAGAACGTTCCGCGAAATATCGTCGTCGAACCAGAGCGGAGAAGACACTCCCGCGGTTTCCCGGAAAAAGCACGGCTCTATTTAGAACCTTTTTCAGAAGAGACAATTTAGGTTCAACCACTTACGCAATTTGAGGCCGGCAATCGAAGCCGCTTTAGCAAAGGACGCGCCAAATCTCGGCCACTGGTTTTCTGCTAAAATCGCAGGAACCATTTCCGACGGTAAAGGAACCCGGCGATAAAATATAACCCCAAGGCGTAAACGATAAGCCCCCACAGCATCGATGCAGTCTCGGGTTTCACCGCATGCGAAGCCGCCAACGCGCCGAAAGTGTGTTCGTAGAGATACGTTTTTAACGCGGTTTTGTCGTCGCCGACTTTAGTATCGACACTGATGCGGCCGAGGATGCCGGCGAGAATGAACACGGTAATCGCGTTCATGCCATAAATCGCGAAGGGCTTCGCCCAGGCTTTGTATCCCTTCACATCAATCAACCAGTAGTAGACCGCGAAGACGTTCATGGCTAAACCAGCCATCAGGATTGAATAAGAACTTGTCCACAGTCTTTTGTTGATCGGCATCCAGAAACTCATTAGCTCAGCGGCAAACATTAAGATGCTGCCAGCCACAAAGAGCCATGCCGTCTTTTCTGCGGCATTCGTTTTCTCATTACGTAGGAATTGGCCGGTAAGGATGCCGAAGAGTGTTGTGGCAATCGCAGGTAATGTGCTGACGACACCCTCAGGATCATAGGTAGTGGAGTCGCGGAAGACGTGGCCATTGAAAACCATCGTGTCGACAAATTCCGAAAAGTTCCCATGAAGTTCCATAACGCCGGCACCAAAGCCGGGCACGGGAACGCATTTCATCAATATCGAGTATAGGGCGAGCAGTCCAGCCGTCCAAACGATCAGGCCGCGCGTTGTTGTCCGCAGGAAAATGAGGCTCGCGAAGAGATAACAAACACCGATTCGCTGCAGCACGCCGGGATAACGGAGGTGGAGAACCATTTGGTTCATCCAATAGCCGAAGCCTTCGTGACCTCGCGAAAACTGGCCGTTGAAGAAATAGGTGAACGCGTTGAGAAACACGCCGATCGCAATGAGAATCAGCGAACGACGCAGTATTCTCCCGACGAGCGAGCCGGGATTGGCGCCTTCTTCAACCTTTCGTCCGAGCGAGAAGGGGATTGCGACCCCGACGATCCAAAGGAAAAACGGAAAGATTGTGTCTGTGAAGGTCCAGCCGTGCCACGGTGCGTGTTCAAGTGGTTCGTAAACGTGGTTCCAATCACCGGCATTATTGACCAGCATCATCGAGGCGATTGTCGCGCCCCGAAAGACATCAAGCGACATGAGGCGCGCGCTCGCTTTTGCTGCGGTGCTGGGGGGCGACGTTGCCGAAGTGCTGGGCATGTTCATGACGGCGAGTAAAATTGCCAAACAGGGCCAGCATTGGCGAGGAAATCCGCGCTGGGCAGCCGTGAACCGCCTTCGCCACGTGGATTCCTCAGCACCAAAATAGGGTTGAAATCTGCGGCCACCATGGCAATTGTCACCGCACTTATGAAATTACCTTTCCTTTGTGCCCTGTTGGCGGCCGCCCTGATGGCGTCCACCACCGCTCACGCCGAAGAAACAAAAAAAGAATCATCAAAAACCGAGGCGAAGTCGGACGCCGCTAAAGGTGAAAAGAAAGCCGATGCCAAGGCCGACGAAAAGAAATCTGATTCCGCGAACGAAGTCGCCGTGATTTCGACGTCCGAAGGCGACATGGTGATAGAGTTCTGGCCGGATGTTGCGCCAAAGACAGTTGAAAATTTTAAGACCCTGGCGAAGAAAGGTTTTTATGACGGCACGGCGTTCCATCGCGTGATTAAAGGCTTCATGATTCAAGGTGGTGATCCACTCACCAAAGATGCTTCCAAAGAGCCCATGTGGGGCACAGGTGATCCGGGATACAAAATCAAAGCTGAGTTCAATGATCGTTCCCATAAGCGCGGCGTCATTTCCATGGCACGTTCAGCTGATCCTGACTCGGCCGGCAGCCAGTTTTTCATCTGCCATGGCAATCCGACGTTCCTTGATCATCAATACACCGCGTTCGGCAAGCTGATCAAAGGTGATGATGTTCTCGAAAAGATTGCCACGACCTCGACGCATCCTCCGGACCGCCCCGACAAACGCGTGGAAGTGAAGAGCATCAAGATTGTTCCTGCCGAGAAAGCGAAATAGTGCCGTAGTGCGTCGTCTAGACTTTTTATTACGATTATGAGTACCGAAGTTGCAGTTATCAGTACGACCGAAGGCGATATGGTTCTGGAGTTCTGGCCAGATGTTGCCCCGAAGACCGTTGAGAATTTTAAGACCCTCGCGAAGAAAGGTTTTTACGATGGAACGGCGTTTCATCGTGTGATCAAAGGCTTCATGATTCAGGGTGGCGATCCGTTGACCAAAGATCCTGCGAAGGAACCGATGTGGGGTACTGGTGATCCGGGTTACAAAATCAAAGCGGAATTCAATGATCGGTCGCACACTCGCGGCGTGATCTCGATGGCGCGCTCGAATCATCCGGATTCCGCCGGTAGCCAATTCTTCATCTGCCACGGCGATCCGAAATTTTTGGACCGGCAATACACCGCCTTTGGCAAGTTGGTCAAAGGTGACGACGTTTTGGAAAAAATCGCCACCACGGCGACGCACCCGCCCGACCGCCCGAACAAACGCATGGGCGTAAACAGCATTAAGATCGTTCCTGCTGATTCCGTTAAATAGTTTCACGGCCACGAGTCGACGTTCGCGCGTTGACTCGTGGCTTTTTTTATTCTTATGACCGATGCTGAGCTAGCGACTGTTCTCGTTGCCCTCGGCTGTCCCCAGGAAAAGTCCCTCGAAATGGCCGCGCAACTGGACAAACGCGCCCGCCAGCTTTCCGAGCAAAAAAATCGCTCCTACGAGGATGCTCTCACACATCTGCTGAAGTTGATGAAAGAAGGCTGGGCGGCGAAAGAACGGGGGTTGTAGAGTGGCCAGTGAAAGGCTTCAGGCCCCGGCTTCTTCGGGTGCATTGGCAGGTTCGGGCACCGGCTCTTTGGCTTCTTCTTTTTCTTCTTCTGATTCAGTGGCGTCGGTTGCTTTCACTGACGCAACAAACAAAGCTGTGAATAAGCCCCCGCTCAATAAGGTATTGCGAAAGAAAACCCATGTTGGGGGTTTTACGTCGGGCAGCCCGATCGTTAAAGCCTGAAGCCAGCCGAGAAAGGTTTTTGGATACGGTAGTTCAATCCAGGAAGACGTGTTCGTTACCACGTAAAACACAATCGCCGCAAGCAAACCACCTCCAATCAACTTCAACCAGTGCGTTTGAGGTGAAAACTTTTTGCCCAGGAAAATCGCGGCGGCATACGCGATGTAATTCGGCACCATGTAGATCGAAAACGGATTGGCGTGATAAAATCCCAGGCTAAGCACGCAGTCCATCACCAACATCGTCGCCATTGGGAGCCACCAGGCCAAACGCCCCGGAAAGAAAACGCCCGCGCAAAACATCAATGCATAGGCGGCGCTGAAATTCTGCGGCAGGATGCCGGGCAAGCGCGTCAACGCGAATGCAACCATCAACACGACCGGCAATAACAGTTTTCCTTTCACCGAAAGCAACAATACGACAAGGAAACAGGCTGTCGAGCGTTGAGCTGAAGCAGCCGTAAACCTATGTGCAGGATCTGAGGAATAAACCAAAAAAGAAATGGCTCCAGAGGTAGGACTCGAACCTACAACCACACGGTTAACAGCCGCGTGCTCTACCATTGAGCTACTCTGGAACCCAAAATGGAGGCGTAACTTACAAATGGCGGCATGTCGCGTCAACTTTGATTTCGGAATTTTTAAAATCAAAGAATGCTTCTCGACTACCGCAGCTAGGAGAAGGCGTGCGCTTCTTCCACCCTGAAAGTAAACTCCGGACTTGCATTCACTGGCATCTTGAGTAAGTTCCACGCTCCGCTGTCGGGAAATCCACGACGCGCAAATACATTCAGCAAGAGAAGTTATGCCAACTGCCAACGATTTACGAAAAGGAATGGCCATCATTTACAACGGCGACGTAGCCGTTGTCCTGGACAGCCAGCATCGCACGCCGGGTAACCTGCGCGCTTTTGTGCAAGCGACGATTCGCAGCATCAAGACCGGAAAGTCCGCTGACGTCCGTTTCAGCTCGACGGAACGCATCGACGTTGTCCCGATGATCACCAAGAAGATGGAATTCAGCTACAAAGATGGCGAAGATTACGTTTTCTCCGATCCTGAAACTTACGAAACTGTGACGCTTTCTCCGGAACTCGTGGGTGATGCGAAAAACTATTTGGTCGAAAATGGTTCCGTAACGGTGACGTTTGTTGAAGAGAAGGCTGTTACGGTTGAATTGCCGGCCAGCGTGATTCTTACAGTGACCGATGCGCCCGAAGGAATTCGTGGCGATTCTGCCAACAATGTGCAGAAGGCAATTGTTCTTGAAACGGGCATTACGGTCCAGGCCCCGCTGTTCATCAAGACCGGCGAGAAGATTAAGATCGATACGCGAACGGGCAAGTACATGGAACGCGCTTAAGAAATCCTTCTGGAATTTGAACCCAGGCTCCTGATCGGAGCCTGGGTTTTTTTATGCAGAGGGTCGAAGGTTGGCTCTGATACGTGCCTTCTTTTCCAGATGTTTCCGCACGTTTTAAAAAGCGTTTTGCATGCTGGCACCTACAGGAGTTCTCCTGATTGATCCGCCTATAGGTGTGTTGGACCTTGCTCGCAGGAGGAAGAGGAACGGACGCAGTAATGTTACTGATTACGTCTTGAGGGCAGAAACCGGGAGGAAAACCCAATGGTATCGATTTCATATCCGCTAGTTTCAGTGATTGTACCTGCATACAACGCTGAAGCATTTATAGAGAAAACGCTAAACTCCGTTCTGCGGCAGAGTTACCCAAACCTTGAAGTCATCGTCGTCGATGATGGATCGAAAGATTGCACGTCAGCCATCGTAGAACGGTTCGCGCAACGTGATTCACGAATCAAATTTCTAAAGCAGCAAAACAAAGGCGTGGCCGCTGCACGCAATTTTGCCATTCGAAATTCGTCTGGAGTCTACGTCGCGCCTATTGATTCAGATGATATCTGGTATCCAACCAAGATCGAAAAGCAGGTGGCGGCCCTTGAAAGGGGAGGGGAATCTGCAGCCGTCGCGTATACATGGTCGGTTTCAATAGACGAAAACGACAACATTCTCGATGCGGGGCCCAAATGGGATTTGGAGGGTGAGGTATTTCAAGCACTGGTTATGCGCAACTTTATCGGCAATGCCAGTGTGCCGTTATTTCGTCGGGCCGCACTTAATAGAGTCGGACATTATAATGAAGAGCTTCGGGCTCAGGATGCACAAGGGTGTGAGGACTGGGATATTTGTCTTCGATGCGCGGAAAAATTTGAATACCGCGTAGTGCAGGAATATCTCGTTGGCTATCGCTGTTACAGCGAAAGTATGTCGTACAACCACGCTGCCATGGGGAAATCGTACGAGTTGGTGATGGAACGCGTGAAAGCCAATCATCCCGAAATTCCGCCAAACGTCTATCGTTGGTCGAAAAGCATTTTCTATCTGTATCTGACTCACAAAAGTAATGTCTGTGGGGATCTCCGTAATTCATTACGATGGTTGCTCGGTGCGCTTCGCGAAGACAAAGCGGTATTACTCCTGCCTTGGGTAACCAGGTGTCTGGCGACTCGTCTCGTTCGTCTCAGCATTGCTGCTCTGCTCGGGGTGATTGGAAAAGATTCTACCGCATGGCAGCAGGTGCGCCGGTTAAAAGACGTTCCCGTTACGCCGATGACTTACGAAGAAGTTGTAACCAGTCGCGAGCAATTACCGCGACGCTTATGGGACAAGATCCAACTGCAACGCTGGGCGCTGATCACGAATTACCGATCCTTTTCCTGTTAAAATATGCCGACTGCTATTCTCGATCTCGATATTGGAAAACTTACGGATGAAGTGTTCGACCTGAGAGGCTATCAACGGGCACTGGTGCTGATTCGATTCAAAGGACAGCCTATCGGAAAAGCGATTTTGAAGGTTGAGAATGGATATATAAAATCGCGGGAAATGCGGGACCAACTGGTTGAGGCAGCGGGTGAGCGTCTATGGGACGCGTGGCTTCGCAACTTCCTTTGTTGCGTCGAAGCGCAGCCGGAAAATTTACCAGCGGTGACGGTTGCTGTTTGCACGCACGACCGAACCGCCGACCTCGCCCAATGCCTTGCATCACTCGAGAAACTTGATCCGCCTCCTCAAGAAATTCTTGTAATCGATAATGCGCCGAGCACACAGAAAACACGCGAATTAGTGACGCAGTTCTTCCCGAACATTCGCTATATTTTAGAACCCATCACCGGCCTGGACCACGCTCGTAACCGCGCGCTCAATGATGCGCGTCATGAAATCGTCGCCTTTATTGATGATGATGCCGTGGCGGACCGGCAATGGTTGGGCCACTTGTTAGCTGATTTCGCGGACCCGCTCGTCGTGTGTGTTACGGGCCTCACGATGCCGCTGGAATTGGAAACACCTGCGCAGGAGTGGTTCGAGACGCATTGTCCATTTGGAAAAGGGTTTAAACGTCGAATCTTTAAAGGTGATAGTCATGACCCTTTGCGAACAGGGGAGATCGGCGCTGGAGTCAATATGGCGGTCCGTCGCCATCACATTCTGGAACTTGGTGGATTCGATCCTGCCCTCGATGCTGGCACGCTGACGCAATCGGGCGGCGATCATGAAATGTATTCGCGCATACTGGCGGCAGGATATTCGATTGTGTACGAGCCTTCGGCATTAAGTTGGCATCGGCACCGCCGCAGTTGGGAGGAACTTCGCAAAGCTCTATACGGTTATGGAACCGGGGTTTACGCACTTCTAACGCGCGCACTCGTAGTGAACCGGGAATGGGCGGCCCTGAAAATCCCGTGGGGTTGGTTTCGTCATGACCAGCTGCCGAAGCTAGCTAGAGCGTTGCGAGGGCGACCGGATAGTGAGCCACTCGACCTTTTAGTAAGCGAGCTTCGGGGTTGTGTCGCGGGACCATTTGCGTATTTGCGTTCGCGGCGGCGTTTGTTCAATCGGAGGATCGCATGAGCGTCGTTCCGAACATCAGTGTGATCATCCCGACGCACAATCGCAGCCATTCCTTGCGACGAACACTGAACTCCCTCGCTCTGCAAAATTATCCGTCGGCTCAATTCGAGGTGTTGGTAATTGCGGATGGTTGTACTGATGAAACGCCGGTGATGGCCCGCAAGCTAAACACTCCGTACGATTTGAAAGTGTTCGAACAAAATGGCTGCGGAGCTGCCGCGGCGCGCAACTGCGGAGCGAGACATGCCCGCGGGCGTTTATTGTTGTTCCTTGATGATGATATCGAAGCCACGCCGGCACTGATAGAAGCTCACGTCGGTGCGCATCAAGTCAAGCCGCACCAGGTTGTGATAGGCTACTTGCCCCCGGTATTCGAACAATTGGATTTTTTCCGCGTTGGACTGCGCTGCTGGTGGGAAGAACAGTTTTATCAGATGAGTCGGCATGACCATCGCTTCACCTACCGTGATTTGTTGAGCGGCAATTTTTCCCTGGAAGCAGATTTATTTCGGCGGGTCGGAGGATTCGATCCGATGTTTCGATGTCGCGAGGACTACGAACTGGGAGTGCGCTTAATCGAATCTAATGCGCATTTCTCATATGCCCCTGCTGCGAAAGGTTTTCACTACGACGGATCCACGCTCGAACGTGCGTGCGAACGTGTCCTTGCTGAAGGGCGTGGTGATGTTCTGATCGCCCGCCGTCATCCGCAACTGCGCGCACGCTTGTTTCTCCACAGAATCGAAAATCTCAATTCACGCACCGAGAAACTGATCCTGAACCTGGCCTTTCGAGGAGTCAGCGCCGGGAATCTGCTGATGAAAGTGCTCAATCGTCGATTGAGACTACTGGAGGCTGTAAAGCGACGCGGGCGATGGCGTGAAGTATTCAATATGGTGCGGAATTATTGGTATTGGCGAGGTGTTGCGAGCGAAATCGGCGGCAGTACTGCATTGGCTTGCTTCCTGCAATCCTGTCCTTTGCGTCTCCAGACTGACGAAATCGAAATTGACCTTCGAGAAGGGCTGAAACGAGCGGAACATCAGATCGACGAGTGCCGGCCCGCGGCTCTCCTTTTGCGGTACGGCGAAACATTTATCGGTTCGCTATCGCCCCAGCCTGGAGCGGAGCGTCTGCGAGGCAATCATTTCCGTTCAATCTTGATGAACAATTTCAGCAAACAACTGCTTGTTGCACTCGCGTTAGACCGTGCGATTGAGAATGCGGGAAAGGAATCTATCCGCCAATCAACAATGTATGCCCATCAAAGTTGCTGAGATTGAACTGTCGGCCGGAGTGAAATCGATTCGTATCGAAGACGAATACGACCAGCTGTATGCGTTGATACGATATCATGGGCGACCACTTGGGTGGTTGGATATCGGCGTCCAGCCGCCGGTGATCACTGCGTTGGAGTTGCGTGAGGCGATTGGCGCTCGATTAGGCAAAGAACTGGTTTCTTTAACCCTCGGCGCTGAGTTCGGCGCTGATGAAGAGGTGGAACCTGATTTGCCGGTGAGTGTGGTTATTTGCACCCGTAATCGCTCTGACCAATTAACGCAATGTCTGCAGGCAATTACAGCAGTCGACTACCGAAACTACGAAATCATCGTTGTTGATAATTCGCCATCTGATGACGAAACCCAAAAGGTCGTGGCGAATTTTCCCGCTCGCTATATTCGCGAAGATTGTCCGGGTCTGGACTGGGCTCGCAATTGTGGCATCGCTGCTGCCTCCCACAACATTGTAGTATTCACAGACGACGATGCTCAACCTGACCGCGGGTGGCTAAAGGCTGTTGCACGTTGTTTTGTTGCGGCCGACGTTATGGCGGTCACCGGTTTTGTGGCTCCCGCTGAATTGGAAACGGATGCCCAAATGGAATTTGAACTCAACTATGGCGGAATGAGTCACGGTTTCCGTCGGCGCCGAATCCACCGCAATTCGCTCAGTGACGACCAACTATTATGGGCAAGCTCGTTCGGTGTCGGCGCAAACATGGCTTTTCGGAAAGAGGTATTTGACCGTATCGGGGCATTCGACGTCGCGTTGGATGTTGGAACACCCAGTGGCGGAGGGGGAGACATAGAGATGCTGCACCGGATCGTTGCAGCGGGCTTCACTCTGATATACGAACCGGCTGCGCTGGTGTGGCACACACATCGAAGAGACCGGGCGTCACTCCGTCGTCTCTTATATCAGAACGGGACTGGCTTTGGATCTTATTTGTTAAGCTGCGCCCGCAACCAGCGCTTGCCCCTGCGATCGATTTTCAAATTTTCTGCGCACGACTGGTTTGGCAAGTGGATCGTGCGCCGTTTGTTGCGTCGTGGAACACTCCCGAGGCGGTACGTGATCTTTGAGGCATTGGGGGCGCTGAAGAGTATTTTCGTTTATCGTGCTTCAAGGCGCCACGCGGCACATGTCTCGAAAACGTTTGGGAGAATGCAAAGCATATGAGCAAAGGCGTTTTTCAACTCGTCCCATTCGGCCACTCGCGATTGCAAAGCGCATCACGCGTTGTTTACTTGCGCGACCTGTTGCGCGAATTGGTATTGCGCGATATCAAGGTTCAATACAAGTCATCATTACTCGGCGTGGCGTGGTCGATGCTCAATCCGCTGTTTC
This sequence comes from uncultured bacterium, assembly GCA_966112985.1. GTDB lineage: Bacteria > Verrucomicrobiota > Verrucomicrobiia > Limisphaerales > JACDHS01 > CBHWET01. The sequence continues at coordinate 20,753 of CBHWET010000037.1, forward strand.
AATTGCTCGTGTTTATTTTTCTTTTCCGTGTCGTGATGCCACTTGGAATTGATAATTACGCCGCCTTTGCATTCAGCGGCATGCTGGCATGGAGTTGGTTTCAGCTTTCGATGACACAGGCAACCGGAGCGATCACCTCCCATCGAGATCTCATCCGCCGCCCCGGATTTCCAGCGGCCATTCTGCCGGTAATCACAGTCACAACAAACCTGATGCACCTTCTATTCGCGCTGCCGTTGTTGCTGATCTTTATCATCGTCAGCAAAGGCAGTTTGAATTCAACAATTCTCGCTCTTCCGTTGGTGATGATTATACAGTTCATGTTCACGCTAAGTCTCGCGTACCTGCTGGCGACGGCAAACGTGCTGT
>CBHWET010000038.1:0-20872 GCA_966112985.1 uncultured bacterium
TCGGAAGTCCAGATATAATCAATTCGTGCATTCGGCTTTTCGCTCGGAATTGTAAATCCACTGCCCTGCCCTGCTGACAGCCAGCTATCATTCAGAAACTTCTTCATTTCAGCATGCGTGGGACTGTCGGGGGGTGCATTGAAATCGCCACATACAATCACGGACAATTGTCCGTATTTTTTGGAAAAATCTTTCAGTGCGCCTACGTGAAGCAGTCGTTCAGTCTCTCCAGTCGGCCGATAATTCAAATGAGTGTCCATGAGGAGGAGTCGTTTGCCATCAACCCACAACACAATTTGGATCGCGCCGCGTTGTTCGTCGGTTTCCAGCATTTTGTAATGCGTATTCGTCGCATGGAGAATGGGAAAACGGGTCAACACCGCGTTACCGTAATCGCCACCTTGAAAGCTATGATTGTTCTCAAAGAACACACTCATGCCCGTCAACTTCGCGAGTTCTGCCGGTAAATCGCGGCGTCCGGATCGCAACACGCCACGATCCACTTCCTGCAGCGCCACGATATCAGCTTTCTGTTCCTTAATAACCCGGGCGATTCTTTCTATGTTGATTCGGCCATCCGCCCCCTCTCCGTGGTGGATGTTGTAGCTCATTACACGGAATTTCGAAAAATCATCAGCCACACCTTGCGAGCTGAAACCCGAAACGAGTGACACTACAACCAACAGAACAACGCGACACAGTCGCAAGCAGCGGAGGAATACAATCTCTGGCACCTCGCGAATTCATCGGTAAATCCAGAGACCGTCAAGATATAATCATGGCCCGCGAAAGAATTATAGGCGAATCCCTGATACGGTGGCCCAACTTTTGCTGATATCCATTCCGTCCTAGCCGCTTGATGAAAATTCAAGCACTTCGCGTGTTTCGGGCAGGGCGACCCTGTGACGATACGTGACAGGAATCCAGATTCGAGACACCTCGAAGCAACCGCTAGCAACCAGCGGTTTGCTTCGAGGTCTCGAAACCAGAAAATCATGATGAAGCGAGAGACAGTAAGGAGGGATGTTTCCGAACTTCTGGCGCAGCTCGAAGCCGCGCAATCCAGACTGGAAACAGTGTCGAATCGTGAACTGAACAAGGCTGTGGACGCAGCAGAGCACGCTTTATTGATGGAACAGGCACGCGAAGCCATTCGCGTCAGCGAACAACGTTTCCGCTTATGCATAGAGTCTTCTCCCGTACCGATTCTGATTGTAGTCACTAGCCACATAGTCTTTGCAAATGAAGCGGCGACAGCTGCGCTCGGAGGAAGTTCTTCTGAAGAGTTCCATGGACGTTGCGTCTCAGATTTCGTTCAGGGCGTTACAGGCTCAGCGTCGGGTTCAGACCTGACAGCCTACTTTGAATCGAGGAATCATGAGCCTTTCTTCTCGAAGCTTCGTCGTCTGGATAACTCGGCACTCTCAGTCAAGATCAACGTTGTTAGTATAACGTTCGAAGGGGCAGCCGCCGATCTGCTGTTCATGCATCTTCGTTCGGACGACGAAACGACATCGGCACGATCCATCTCGTTGGCAATGGCCGCATTCGAATCAACGACGGATGGCATTTTAGTTGTCGATCCCAACGGCAGGATTTTGGGAAGCAACCGAAAGTTCGCGGAAATGTGGCGTATTCCGCCGGAGATCATTGAAGCGGGAGACGACGAAGCAGCAATCGACTGTGTTATCGATCAATTGAAAGATCCCTCAGCTTTTCTTGCGAAAATAAGAAGCCTCAACTCCCAACCAGAGGCCGTAAGTCTCGATGTCCTTTACTTTAAGGATGGCCGTATTTTTGAGCGCAATTCCCAGCCTTATCGCTTGGAAGATCAGATTGCCGGCAGGGTCTGGACCTTTAGAGACGTCACAGAGCGACTCCGCGCCGAAGATGCATTGAAACGCTCCGAGTTATGGTTTCGTGAGGTTTGGAACCATTCGAGTGATGGAATGCGATTGGCCACCAAGGAAGGCATAATCGTCATGGTCAATGATGCATTTTGTCGCATGGTTGACAGGCCGCGCTGTGAGGTCGAAGGAAAATCTCTGGCGTCGATTTATGCACGAGAGAAGCAGCATTACGTTCGCAGCGAACATCGACGTCGATTTGCCTCCAGAGATATAAAAACGCATTTCGAAACCGAGCTGATGCTATGGAATCGTAAAAAGGTTTGGTTCGAGGTCGCAAATTCATTTTTAGAACTGGAAGGACATCCGCCCTTATTGCTCGGAATTTTTCGCGACATTACTGTGCGAAAACGGATCGAACTTAGAAGTCTCGCGTTTTCAAAGCTGGGTGAACAACTGAATTCTGCTACGACAAAAGAGCAAGCGGCACGCATCATCTCGAGCGTCGCCGATGAACTACTCGGCTGGGATTCCTGTTCCCTCCAATTATATTTAGCCGAACAGAATCTTATTCAGATTCTTCTCAATATAGATGTGGTGAATGGACAACGTGTCGATGTTCCTCCGCAGGTCGTCAATCGTCCTCCGACGGTTTTCGCCAAAAAAACGATGAATGAGGGACCTCAGTTAATTCTTCGCACTGATGATGCTGATACCAACGAGTTTCAACGTTTTGGCGATCAAAGCCGCCCATCTGCATCATTGATGTTTGTGCCGATTCGTTATGGAACAAAAGCGATTGGGGTTCTTTCGATTCAAAGTTACACGTGCAACGCGTACAACCAGGAAAGCCTCCAGACACTGCAGGCTTTAGCGGATCACTGTGGAGGCGCCCTTGCGCGCTTGCAGGCGGATGCAGAGCGCCAACGTGCCGATCAACGAAACGCAGCGTTCGCCAAGCTCGTTCGCAGCCTCGCCGCCGTTGAAAATCAAAAAGAAGCAGGCCGTATAATAGTTGATGTGGCCGATCAATTATTCGGCTGGGACGCGTGCAATATCGATCTCTACTTCCCGGGTGAAAAACCGACACAAGGCATCGTCCTCATTGACACGATCGATGGTAAACGCGTTCCGGTACCACCAAGTTATGAGGAGGCATCTCCCACTCCGACAGCCATACGAGTGATGCAGCATGGCGCTGAAATTATCCTGCGCGAAGAGGCAAAGTTTAGTGGCGACACTCTTCCCTTCGGCAGTCGACGGCCATCAGCGTCCATCATGAATGCGCCGATTCGGCATGGCCAAAAAACGATCGGTATTTTCTCGATTCAAAGTTATACGTTCAACGCCTACAAGACCGAGGACCTCGCGACCCTTCAGGCGCTCGCCGATCATTGCGGCGGGACGTTGGAACGCCTGCGGAATGCCGAGAAACTGCGCGATAGCGAGCAGCGTTTTCAAATCGTTTCGAAAGCAACGAATGACGCAATCTGGGATTGGGATCTGACCAGCAATCAAATGTGGTGGAATGATGGCTTTTCTAAACTCTTCGGGTATGTCGATGAAATCGATTCGTCCGTCGAATTTTGGAGCGACCGAATCCATCCGAATGATCGTAAGCGCGTGCTCGAGAGTGTTTACGGGCTGATCGAAAGCGGAGAAGTCATTTGGTCGGAAGAATATCGGTTTCGTCGTCGAGATGGCTCGTATGCGCACATTTTTGACCGTGGATACGTTATTCACGACAGTCCCGGTAAGGCCGTTCGTATGATCGGCGTAATGATGGACATTACGGATCGCAAGCGGGTAGAGCAACGTAACGCCGCTTTCTCAGATCTCGGCCAGCAGCTCAGCATGGCAACGACCCCGGATGCCGCCGCGCTCATCATTTCAAATATCACACACGACTTGTTTGCCTGGGATGCATTCACGATGAGCCTCTACTACGCGGACAAGAATGAAGTCCATCCTGTTCTTAACTTCGATACAGTCGACGGTAAAAGGCTCGCAATGCCGATCCTCGGCAAAGGAGAAAAGCCGAGCATCCGTGCGGAACGAGTGATTAAAAATGGAGCTGAATTGATTCTCAAAGAGGACCAAACGTTATCTCCTGACGCCGTTCCCTTCGGAGATGTTTCACGCGCCTCGGCTTCAATCGTGGTAGTTCCGATCCGCAACAAAAGCGCAGTCCTCGGGATCGTCTCTGTGCAGAGCTATGACGTAAAGGCATATGATGCTCAGGATGTGCAAATGCTCCAAACGCTTGCTGACCAGTGTGGCGGTGCTCTGGAGCGAATTCGGGCCGAGCAAGCCCTGCGCAACTCGGAACTTCGTTTTCATTCTATCTGGGAAAACTCTGTTGATGGCATGCGATTAACCGATGGAGACGGAATCATCGTAGCGGTGAACGAAGCGTATTGCAGATTGGTCGGCATGTCGCGCCACGAACTCGACGGCAAGCCGTTTACGGTCGTGTACGCTGATGGGCAGAACCAGGCTGAGTTGCTGGAAAAGTTTAAGAACCGCTTTCAACAGCGCGTCATCGAAAAGACATTAACTCGTCGGCTAACATTCCGGAACGGAAAGACGATCGACCTGGAGGATACAAATTCGTTCGTTGAAATTCCGGGTCAACGTCCTTTGTTGCTCGCTCTTTTTCGCGATATCACACAGCAAAAACGCCTTGAAGAAGAGCTCCGCCACTCACAGAAAATGGAATCGGTCGGACAGCTCGCCGGCGGAATCGCTCATGACTTCAATAACATCCTTACCGTTATTCAAGGCCACGCATCGCTGTTGTTGATCGATAAAGCGCTTCCCAACCGGCTCGGTGAATCGATTCAGCAGATTTCGCAAGTAGCCGAACGCGCCGCGAATCTTACACGGCAATTACTCACCTTCAGCCGCAAACAGGTCATTCAGCCTAGAAACCTTGATCTTAATGAAGTCGTTTCCAACATGACCAAGATGTTGCAACGTCTGCTCGGCGAAGACATTTCTCTGCAGGTGAATTTCCTGTCACAATTGCCACTGATTCACGCCGATCCGGGCATGATGGAACAGATTCTGATGAATCTGGCCGTCAATTCCCGGGATGCTATGCCGCGCGGCGGCAAACTCTTTATTGAAACCTCAGCCGTAGAGCTGGCGTCGAATGACAAGCCTCTGGCCACCAAACATGTGTGCTTAACGGTGAAAGACACTGGCTGCGGAATTCCGGCCGATATCTTGGCAAGAATATTTGAGCCATTTTTCACAACCAAGGACGTCGGTAAAGGAACAGGGCTGGGACTCGCCACGGTTTATGGAATTGTTAAACAGCATGACGGCAGAATTGACGTAAAGAGCGAAGAAGGCAAAGGTTCCGTTTTTCAAATATTTCTCCCTTCGGTGGCGGCGAGTGCCGGGCAGCCTATGGAAAACAAAACTGTTGCAATGAAGATGAAAGGCGGGAACGAGACAATCCTCCTGGTTGAAGACGAGGTTGAAGTAAGGAATCTGGCCAAAATTATCCTGCAACGCGTTGGCTATAAACTTATCGAGGCGTCGTCCGGAGTTCATGCAGTTGAACTATGGAAGCAGCATCGTGACTCAATCGATATCGTCGTAACCGATATCGTCATGCCCGATGGTATGACTGGTCGCGAGCTTGCTTCTCGCCTGCAGGTGGATAAACCCTCATTGAAAGTCATTTTCTGCAGTGGTTACAGCACTGACATGGTTGGGCAGGAATCTATCTTGCAGGAGGGCATCAATTTTCTACAGAAACCCTATACACCGCAGAAACTTGCGCAAATTGTCCGTGACCGGCTCGACAACAGATTCATCGGATAACGGCGGTTGATCCAATTAAATGGACTACGAAAAAACGCGTGAACAGTTGCAAGGCGACAAAAGTATGTTCTAGTAGGCGCGAATTGTGACCGAGTCCGAAAAGAAGAAAAAGAAAGCGGCGGCTGATCCCCAGACAACCAGCTCCGTTCAGATCCAGGTACCACGCAGTTTTACTTCGATTGCGTGTATCTTTCTTGTAATTCCATACCTGTTGGCGGCAGGATACTTTTTCCACACTGGAAAATCGACGGCACAGGCGGGACCGGACGCGCTTTCGCAAACAGCAAAAGTGGATGACACTCGGCTCTCGCCTTCACAGGCGAAACTGCTAAAGCCCGGTCCGTGGGGTGAAGTTGAATATGTCCCTATTTTCATCGAGTGTCCGGACGAATATCTGTCGCCGCAGACTGATAGCACGGCAGACCGCCGTTGGTTTTTTCAAAATTATACACCCGAAACCCTGCATCAGTTCTTCAAGTCAATTGGCGAAATAACGCCGGAACAACAGCAGCAATTAACTAACGGAAAACTGGAAGCCGTCGCAAACGGCTTGTACCTGACACCTGCAGCTGAAACGGTGTTCTCCCTGTCACCGGTTGCTCGGAAGAAGATTTACCGGGTGCTGACGCAGTTTTCAGAAAACAACTGGCAGCGCGAAGCCTACGTTCTTCCCGCCGAATCGTTTGACTCTCATTTTGAACAAAGCGGGGTCGATCCAAAAACCGTCGCCCTTGTAAAAAAACTTTGCTACTCCTATGGTCGGCTTTTGTTGTTTGCTGATCTCCCGTACGTCCTCGACACGTTACCTACGTTTGAGCAGAAAATGCGTCTGGAAAAGGCCGTTTCCCGGCGGTCGACACTTCTTCTGCGCCTTCAGGTTAATCCCCGTTCGGATGTAAATGCCCTGATCAGTTACTGGGGTCGCGGTGGAACTTCGAAGGATTTGCGTCCTCTTATTCAATCCATTGGCAGAGTCCCCCAAGGCGAACACCTTAATGTTGCATTGATGCTGCCACCGATGCCTGCCTCGCGACTCTATACATACCCTTTCCCATCGTATAGCCAGCCGGAAAATTGCCATTGGTCGTCATTTAATTTCTTTCGCGACCCGCCCGATAACCGCTATTCGGATCTGAAGTTTCTTCGCGAAAAGCTTGATTCCGACTATTACCCGATGTTTACCGATCCGAGGTACGGTGATTTGGTGTTTCTCACAAGACCTAACGGTGACATTGTCCATTCAGCTGTTTTTATCGCAGACGATGTTGTTTTCACGAAAAACGGTGGTCATTTCTCCGCCCCTTGGATTTTGATGCGCCTGCCAGAGTTGGTCGATGCTTACTCAACGTTTGTCGGCGAAAACGAGGCGCTTAAGGTCGCTTACTATCGGAACAAATATTATTGAGTCTACGCCGACCACCTGCAACAGGTCTCCTATTTCAGTCTTTGGCAAAAATTACCTGAAAATGCGGAAACAACGGGCGCGCGTCTCTACTTTTTCCGTTAGAATTTTTTTGCCTATCGTTGCACAACTGATTGAGATTCTCTCGGTGCTCGCATTTATTTCGTAATCTCCAGCGGCGTCTTGGCATAAGTCCTGCCCAACCCGCCCCTGACCTCGATATCTCCCGCCAAACGACTGCCGTTTGTCCAGATTCGAGTCACTGAAAAAAATTTTCAGACATGGCTACGCCTTTAAGGGTTTTATTGGTAGAAGACGATGTCAACGACGCCGCGTTGATTGTACGAACCTTGCAACGTGTCGACTTTTCTCCCGAGTGGCATCGCGTCCAGACAAGGAACGACTACGTTATGGCTCTCCGCACCTTTCGGCCAGAGGTCGTGCTGGCCGATTACAATCTTCCGCAATTCGATGCTTTAGAGGCGCTCCGTTTATTGCGCGCCCAGCAGCTTGAGATTCCTTTTATCATTGTGTCCGGAGCCATTGGTGAAGAATGTGCCGTGTCAGCCGTAAAAGAAGGAGCTACGGATTACCTGCTGAAAGATCGTTTGGGCCGCCTGGGCTCGGCAATTACACACGCGTTGGAAGAAAAACGCCTTCGCGCGGAAAAACTGGCCGCCGAAGAAGGCCAGCGCCGCGCCGAAGATAAGTTCCGGATGATCTTCGATAGTGCCATCGCAGGGATCATCCAAACAACCCAGCAGGGCACGATCCTGATCGCGAATCCTGCCATGGCCCAAATTCTGGGTTTTGATGGACCCGACGAACTGATTGCAACATATACCAACCTGGACAACGACCTCTACGTCCATCCCGAGGATCGACAGAAACTCCGGCGCGAGTTGGAATCCGTTGGCGTCATTCGCGGATTCGAAACTCAAGTCTATCGAAAAGATCGTAGCAAGATTTGGATTTCACTGAATGGCCACACGGTTTTCGATAATCAGGGACGACTTTCGTGTTTCGAAGGGACGGTCGAAGATATAACCAACCGTAAATTGGCGGAAAAACGGTTGGGCCTGCAATACTCGATCACGACGTTGTTGGCAGAATCCGGAAATTTAAATGCTGCTCTTCCGCGGGTCCTCGATCTGATTTGCAAAACGCTGGAATTTCATCTTGGTGAATTCTGGAAAGTGGATGCGCAAAATCTTCTTCGTCACGTCGATAGCTCACGCGCCGGCCAAGTCGGGTCCGAGGATGTTAATGCGCAGCAACTCACCGTTTATGCCAAGCAGGTCGTTTTTCGGGCCAATGAGGGATTGCCGGGCCGCATTTTTTCTGCGCGCGCACCCATTTGGATTCAGGACCTCGCTAACGATTTGATTCGTTCCGAACTCTTCGATCGAGCCAACCTGCGCAGCGGGTTCGGGTTCCCGATCGTCGTGCGCCAGGAAATTTTTGGCGTCATGACCTTTTTTGCAGAAGGGATTCGAGAACCGGATGTTGTTCTGTTACAAGCGGTGGAAAACATCAGCAGCCAGATCGGACAATTTATAGAACGTTCGGATCTCGAACAGCAACTGCGCCAATCACAAAAAATGGAGGCGTTCGGCCAATTGGCAGGTGGAGTTGCCCACGATTTTAACAATCTCCTCACCGTAATTTCAGGATACTCCAATCTGATGCTGATGGATGAAAGCCTCGATGAAGATACCCGCGATCAAGTAGCGCAGGTGCTCCAGGCGGCGGAACGAGCCGGCAATCTCACGCGTCAGTTACTAACGTTCAGCCGGAAAAAAGAAATTCATGCCGAACCTCTGAACCTTAACGAAGTTGTCGGCAACATGGTGAAAATGTTGCAACGCATCATTGGCGAAGACGTCCGGCTGGTGATTCATTGCAATGCTTCGCGGCCGTACGTTCACGCCGATTCCGGAATGATGGAGCAGATTTTACTCAATCTTGCCGTTAATGCACGGGATGCCATGCCGGATGGTGGAAATCTAACCATTGAGACCGATTGCGTCACCATTGATCGAAAACGATCGAAGGACAATCCTGAGGCCAGCATTGGGGAGTTCGTTCGATTGTCCGTCACCGACTCCGGCTGCGGTATTCCGCCAGACATTCGAACTCGAATTTTCGAACCGTTCTTTACCACGAAACAGCCGGGAAAAGGAACGGGGCTCGGGTTAGCAACGGTATATGGCATCGTAAAACAACATCGCGGCTGGATTGAACTGGACAGCGCAATCAACGAGGGAACGACCTTCCGTGTCTTTCTGCCGATGATCCCCAAGCCCGTAGAGACGCAACAGCGTGCTTTCAGCTTGAGCGAAATGCCGTGCGGCCGGGAATCCATTCTTCTGGTCGAAGACGAGGTGGCGCTCCGGACGTTGACACGGGATATCCTGCAAAGACTTGGATACCATGTCACCGAAGCAGAATCCGGCCTGGCGGCGATTACGCGGTTTGATCAATTCAACAAGAAGTTTGACCTGTTGCTCACCGATATGGTGATGCCTGATGGAATCAACGGCTTCGAGCTATCGAAGCGGCTGCTCGCATTGCAGCCGGACTTAAAAGTAATTTATAGCACTGGCTACAGCGCCGCACTTGAAGGCCACGAGGCAGAACTGCATGACGGCCTCAATTTCCTGCAAAAGCCCTACCATCCCCGCAAACTTGCCCAGACCGTACGTAATTGCCTCGACCGCAAGTGATCTGCGAAGCCGGGGTTGACGCTGCAAGTTCCGTGACAGCGGGCCGCGGCTCAGGTAAATATTATCGAGCCATGAATCGAGTTTATCGGCGCTGTATTGCAATGCTGCTGTTGCTTCCATACCTCTGCACCGCCGCAACCAACGATACACGCATGCCGTTCAAAGTTATTTCGCAAGGCAAGCTGGCCGGCACCTATCAAGCTTTTCCGGACATCTGCCGTAATCAAAACGGCGAACTCCTGTGCGTCTTCTACGCCGGATATAATCACATTTCGCTTCCCGCTCCCGATTTTGTGAAGGGCGGACGCATTTGCCTCGTTCGCTCTGATGACGACGGGGTCTCCTGGGGCGATCCGACGATTCTTTATGATGATGCACATGACAATCGAGATCCGCACATTGCGCAGCTTTCGGACGGGTCGCTTATATGCACCTTCTTTTCCTTCGCGTTAAAAGGCGATCGGATCCATTGGACTCCGGAGTTAAAAAAACCCATGGACGAACTCGCCTCGTTGATAGGCACCCACATGGTCCTGTCGCGAAACGGCGGAGAAACCTGGACTCCGACGGCTAAGATGATTCTTCCGGACTGGGCCTGTTCAGCGCCGATTCGCGAAATTAAACCCGGTGTTTGCATGCTTGGCATTTATCAGGAGGATGCCACGAAAGGGACCGCATGGGGCGGTGTCATCAAATCCACTGATTTTGGAAAAAGTTGGAGTCTGCCGGTGCCCATCGGGAAAACGAACAATCTCTATCTGGACGCCGAGACAGATGTGATCGCCTTAAAGGACGGGTGGCTGCTCGCCGCGCTGCGCAGCAGTCGTGGAAATATGTACACCGCCAAAAGCCGTGATCTTGGCAAAACATGGTCGACGCCTAAAGACATCGGTTTCCCGGCCCACTCACCTCACTTCACGCGTCTGAAGAATGGAACAATCATTCTCTCCCATCGAATTCCGCAGACAGCACTCCATATCAGCCGCGATGAAGGCCAGACGTGGGAAGGTCCGTTCACTCTCGATGACGCTGCCCCCGGGGCTTATCCATCCACGGTTGAATTGCGCGACGGAAGTGTCCTCGCTGTCTACTACACGGAAGGCGACAATAGCGTTATTCGCGCAAGAAAATTTCACGTCACAAAAGACGGTATTGCGCTGTCATATTGGGATAAGTGATTAACTGTCCTTTCGAAGAACCGGTTCGCACTGTTCATGAATCAAAAAAGTTTTCTCGCACAAATTCGCGATAATTTCTTCGCCGGTCTGGCGGTTGTATTGCCCGCGGTAATTTCGGTGGCGCTGCTTGCATGGGTGTTCGGAAATATTTCCAATATCACGGACAAGCTCCTGTTCTTTCTGCCACCGGAAACAACCCGTGACAAAAACGGCATCGTGCTCTGGTACTGGAGTCTCCTTGCGCTTTCAATTGCCCTTGTTCTTGTGTGCGCCGTCGGTCGACTGACGCGCAATTACCTGGGAGAAAAATTAATCGATCTCGCCGACCGTCTCATGCTGCGCATCCCGCTGCTCAACAAAATCTACGGCACTGTGAAACAGGTGAATGATGCGTTCTCGAGCAACAAATCATCGTTCAAAGGCGTCGCGATGGTCCCCTTCCCTCACCAGAACTCCCTCTCTATTGGATTTATCACGAGCGAACAAAAGTCGCCGAAAACAGGTGAAACATTGATCGGCGTCTTTGTCCCAACCACCCCGAATCCGACCGCAGGTTTCCTGATGTTTGTTCCCGAACGCGACATCACCAAAATTGATATGTCCGTTGCCGACGGGATTAAATTCATCATCAGTCTTGGCGCGATTTCGCCTGAACAACAAAAGGCACAAATCGAACGATTGAAAGGCTGATGGCGGAAGAGCGAACCAGTGGCGTTATTCTCCGAACCCGTCCGTTGACGGAAACTAGTCTAATTGTTCACTGGCTTACAACCGAACAGGGGCGCATCGCAACCGTCGCGAAAGGAGCACGTCGCCCAAAGTCTCCTTTTCGAGGCAAATTGGATCTTTTCTTTATCACCGATTTTTCGTTTGTTCGAAGCCGTAAATCCGAACTTCACACTTTGCGCGAAGTATCTGTGCGGGAACCCAATGCCCATCTACGCACCGACCTAATATATATTCGTCAAGCGGCCTATTGCGCTGGGCTTATTGAGCAGACCACAGAATCTGAAACCCCGATCCCAACGATCACGGCCCTGTTCATTTCATTGTTGTCACAGGTACAAAAACGTCCACCACAAGCGCTCGCCGTCTTTACTTTCGAAATCAAATTACTACAGGAATTAGGTTTAATGCCGTCGTCCGGGGAGGTCACCCTGAGCCCAGGCGCAAAGCAGATTTTTCTAAGGCTCGCAGAACTTGGATGGGAGGCGCTCGACAACCTCAAAACCAGCGCATCACAAGCAACAGAGCTGAAGCACTTCCTGCACAATTTCATCAGTTTTCATTTGGGAAAAGTTCCCCACGGCCGGGTAGCCGCATTGCAAGACGAGTAGCTTGTAACCGTCACTTCAGGGCGTTTCCCGAAGCATTCGCCGATAGTCCCCCCCATGCCCGTAAACACTCCTGCACTTATTGAAGGTTAAGAGGGGGTTCGAACATATTCACGTGTTCACTAAACTATGGGATCGAACGCATCGGCGGTATCGCTTGTTAAAGTCGCATGTCTGTTCTTCTGCACCATCTGTGGAAGCGCGGTCGCATCAGATTTGATGGAGGATGGACAATGGACGATGCCGGCGAAAAATTACGAATCAACACGCTTTAGTGGACTTGATCAGATCAACGGCACAAATGTCACCACGCTGAAGGTTGCGTGGACCTTTGACACCGGGGTGAACCGAGGTCAGGAAGCAGCACCACTGGTCATTAGCAACACGATGTATGTAGTCACTCCGTTTCCCAACATTCTATATGCGCTCGATTTGCGGACGAACGGCTCCATAAAATGGAAATATGAGCCCAAGCCAAAAGCCGCGGCCCAAGGAGTTGCATGTTGCGATGTCGTAAATCGCGGATGCGTTTACTCCAACGGAAAAATATTCTTTAACACTCTCGACGGTAATTGCATTTGTGTTGATGCAGCTTCGGGAAAAGAAGTTTGGAAAACAGGGCTGGCAGATATCAATAAGGGCGAGACTATCACGATGGCGCCGTTGGTCGTGAAAGATAAAGTGCTCGTTGGAAACAGCGGCGGAGAATTCGGAGTACGCGGTTGGCTCACCGCCGTCGATGCAAACAGCGGTAAAATTTCATGGCGCGCTTACAGCACGGGCCCCGATTCCGACTGTCTCATCAGCAATAGTTTCAAACCATTCTACGAATCTGATCGTGGAAAGGACCTCGGCGTTTCAACATGGCCACCAGAGCGGTGGAAAATCGGCGGCGGCAATGTTTGGGGCTGGATATCATACGACTCGCAACTCGATTTGATTTACTATGGAACTGGAAATCCAGGCTCCTGGAATCCCGAATTACGCCCCGGCGATAATAAATGGACGACGGGTATTTTCGCGCGCCATCCCTCCAATGGCGAAGCGATTTGGTTCTACCAGTGGAGCCCACACGATCTATGGGATCATGACGGTGTGAACGAAAACATTCTCGTCGACCTCACCGTTGACGGACAAAACCGCAAGGCCTTGCTACGGGCTGAACGCAATGGCTACATCTACGTGATGGACCGGGAAAAAGGCGAAGTTCTCTCCGCCACGCCATTTGTTCGTGTCACCACCAGCAAGGGAGTTGATTTAAAAACTGGACGGTTGATTGAAAACGACGAAAAGACCCCGCAACTCGGTAAAGTCATTCGGGATGTCCAACCTGCTGCGCCGGGCGCAAAAGATTGGCAGCCATGCGCATGGTCGCCGCGCACCAAACTCCTCTACATCCCCCATCAGAATCTCAGCATGGATTTCGAAAGCGCCGAGGCTAACTACATTTCCGGCACTCCATATCTAGGGGCGAACGTGAAAATGTATGCCGGGCCGGGCGGTTATCGCGGAGAATTCTGTGCATGGGATCCCCTAAAGAAAACAAACGTATGGGCGATCCATGAAGACCTGCCTGTCTGGTCGGGCGCTTTGGTTACCGCCGGTGATCTTGCGTTTTACGGCACGATGGATGGTTGGTTCAAAGCTGTCGATGCGAAGGCTGGCAAAGAACTTTGGAAATTTAAAACCGGCTCCGGAATTATCGGACAACCGGTCACATACAAAGGACCGGATGGGAAACAATATGTCGCGGTTCTGTCCGGCATCGGCGGTTGGGCGGGCGCCATCGTTGCAGGAGGACTGGACGCGAACGACCCAACGGCGGCGCTAGGGTTCGTCAATGCCGTCAAAGATTTACCGCAAAAAACAACAAAGGGCGGGACTTTGTATGTATTTAGCCTTTAAGCGATCTCATCATCCGCCGTTCCTGAGACAGGTAGCGTGGCTGTTGGAACAATTGGCATTTGGAACCTTACTTATCCTTTGTTGGACTGCTCCCGTAATTGCCGCAGACGATGCCACTTCGGCGCATTCAACTCGGCGCGTACTCCACATCGCAGCTGACCCGAATAATCTTCCTTTCTCAAACGATCAGCTTGAGGGCTTTGAAAATAAGCTCGCCACCCTGATCGCACGCGAACTCAACGCCGACATCGACTATATCTGGCACGCACAACGTCGCGGCTTCTTTCGAAAGACACTCAAGGAAGGTGACGCAGATCTGGTTCTGGGCGTTCCGGCTGATTTCGAAAGAGCGCTAACAACGAAGCCCTACTATCGATCCACTTACGTTTTCGTTTCACGGCCAGATCAGAAACTCCAGCTCACATGTCTAGATGATCCGCAATTACGCAAACTAAAGGTAGGAGTGCTTCTGATCGGAGATGATGGTGTTAACACCCCACCTGCGCACGCACTTGCGAATCGCGGCATCATCACGAACGTCGTTGGCTTTAGCATTTATGGCGATTACGCAGAGCCTAACCCGCCAGCTCGCATTATCGAAGCAGTAGCAAAAAAGGAAATCGATGTGGCAATCGTCTGGGGGCCGTTGGCGGGATATTTTGCCAAGAAACAGTCGATCCCGCTCGTTATCGCACCAGTCTCTCCAGAAATGGATGCGGGCAAGATTCCTTTCACATTTGAGATTTCAGTTGGGGTGAAGCGAAAGAACAAAGAGTTGCGCGACGAAATTGATCGCCTCCTGTTACGTAAGCGCGGGAATATCGACGCCATTCTCGACGAATATGGCATACCTCGGTTACCAGCCGAACAGACCAAACTCACGAAGAAAGATTAATGCAAAGGTGGCATAGCATAATTTTGATGATCGGGGGGATCGCCATGGTTTGTGCGTGCAAACGGGAAGAACGCGGCTTCAAGGTGCAACCACCGTCCGCGGATACAATCCAAACTCTTAAACTCAGTGAATTATCGCCGGGGCCGACCCCAACCGAAATCGCGACGAATCTTTCGACCAACTCACCTCCAACTAACGCGCCGGCCACCAATGCAAATACCGTTGTCTCGAACACACCATCTCAAATCGCTACCAACGCAACAAACACAGGGTCGACAAATCAGGTTTCCACAAACTCTGCCGTTACTAATGCAAGCGGAACGAATCTGATTACAACGAATTCTCTCTCCACAAATAAACTTCCAAGCGTTGGCGCATCCCAAGCGAGGCCGGTGAAAAATTCGTATGAAGAAAATGCTTACGCCCTTTCGGAAGGAAAGCGGCTTTACAACTCTTTCAATTGTGTCGGCTGCCATGCTCACGGTGGCGGTGGAATGGGTCCGCCGTTAATGGATGACCAATGGCTTTATGGGAGTGCGCCCGAACAAGTGTTTGCAAGTATAGTGGAAGGCCGACCGAACGGAATGCCCGCGTTTCGCGATCACATTCCGGATTATCAAGTGTGGCAGCTCGCGGCATATGTCCGGAGTTTGAGCGGGCTCGTTAAAAAAGATGCCGCTACCAGTCGCGACGATCATATCTCGGGAAAAAAACCCGAGAACTCGACCGACAGAAAAGAACCGAAAAATTCGTCACTACCCAAATCAGGTGAAATGCCGTTGTGAAAGTGCCACTTACATTTTCACTTCTGATTCTCCCCATCAGTTGTTTGTTATTTGGCTGCACTGGCGACCATTCCGCACTTAACCCCGCAGGGCCGCAGGCACAACACATCAGTAATCTTTGGTGGCAATACTTCTGGGTCACTATCCCGATTTATTTCCTGACGATGGTGTTTGTGCTTTTACCTGTTCGCCGCCGTCGAAGATCGGAAGCAATCGTGAAAGGTGACGCACCGATTGTCATCGCAGAGCCGAAGTCGGAACGTCGCCGCACAATCATTGTCGGATCACTGCTCGTCATCTCCGCATGCATCCTTTTTTATTTGATGATCGGTGACTTTGTGACAGCCCGGGCCATTGGCTCGCTCGGTGCAGAACAAAATCCCCTTACAATCAAGATCATCGGGCGGCAATGGTGGTGGGAGGTGCAATATCGCGATGGCCCGGCAAGCAACATCGTTACAACGGCCAACGAAATTCACATTCCAAGCGGTCGGCCCATCCAATTGCAGTTAAACTCGGCTGATGTAATTCACAGTTTCTGGATTCCGAATCTACATGGAAAGAAGGACCTGATTCCGGGCCATCCGACGACTCTGTGGCTGCGTGCCGACCAACCTGGAACATACTTTGGACAATGCGCTGAATTTTGCGGCTACCAACACGCGCACATGCGACTCGTGACTGTGGTTGAGCCGCAAGACAAATACTCTGCGTGGTTCAAAGCACAACAACAGCTGGCGGCAACTCCACAAGATGAAAGCTCAAAACGCGGTTACGCACTCTTCATGTCAATGACATGTGTGATGTGTCACTCCATCGATGGCACGCCGGCAAACGGAATGGTGGGCCCCAATCTCACACACGTCGCCAGCCGTTCTCGTATCGCAGCGAATTCATTTCCAATGACCCGCGGTTACCTCGGCGGTTGGATTCTTAATCCGCAACATCTGAAACCCGGCGTTCGGATGCCGCAGCACAACTTCACATCGGACGAACTGCAGGCGTTGCTCGACTATCTGGAAACTTTGAAATGAATGCCGTTCCAACAGCCCACAAAGAATCGATGGAATCCGCTCATCTGCAGGCATTACAAACAACCTGGCGTCGAACTCCCGGATTCATAGGCTGGCTATCGTCGACGAATCACAAAGATATCGGTTTACGATTCATCGTCACGGCTTTCATCTTCTTCCTTCTTGCGGGTGTGCTCGCGCTGTTCATTCGGTTGCAGTTGATGCGGCCGGAAAACAACGTTCTCGGGCCTGATCTCTATAACCAGTTTTTCACAACGCATGGAACGGCCATGATGTTCCTTTTCGCCGTCCCCATTATGGAAGGCTTCGGCCTCTATTTTGTTCCCTTGATGATAGGCACTCGCAACGTCGCGTTTCCGCGTTTGGCGGCTTTCAGCTATTTCAGCTACTTGTTCGGAGGAATTCTGCTGTTCGTCGGCTTGTTTTTGAACATTGGCCCGGACGTAGGCTGGTTCAGCTACGTCCCGCTCGCCGGGCCTGAATATGGGACGGGCAAACGCGTGGATATCTGGTCACAAATGGTGACGCTCGTCGAAATCGCAAGCATGGCAGGTGCGGTCGACATCATCGTGACGGTTTTTAAACTGCGCGCGCCCGGCATGTCCTTGAATCGCATTCCGCTCTTCGTTTGGGCGCAAGTGATCACCTCATTCATGGTTTTGTTCGCGATGCCTGCCGTCACGCTCTGCAGCACGATGCTGTCGATGGATCGGCTGACAAATATCTCCACCCATTTTTATAATCCGGCGGAAGGTGGAGATGCATTGCTTTGGCAGCATCTCTTTTGGTTCTTCGCGCATCCCGAGGTCTACATCATTTTCGTTCCGGCGACCGGCTTTGTCTCAACGATCATTCCAGTGTTTTCGAGGCGCAAAGAATTTGGCTATCCGGCAATGGTGCTTTCGATGACCGCAACTGCCTTCATCGGATTTGGAGTGTGGGTTCATCATATGTTCGCCACACCGTTGCCACGCCTTGGGCAAAGTCTTTTCACCGTCTCCAGTCTGCTAATTGTGATTCCCACCGGTATTCAGATCTTTTGTTGGATAACAACGCTTTGGGCCGGAAAACCGAAGCTCGCAGCTCCACTACTATTCATCGTGGGCTTTTTTGCCGTTTTCGTTTTTGGTGGGCTAAGTGGCGTTATTCTGGCCTCGACATCCATCGACCTCCAGGTGCATGACACCTTCTTTGTCGTCGCGCATTTGCACTACGTTTTAATTGGCGGGGCTGTATTCCCGTTATTTGCCGCGTGCTATTACTGGTTCCCGAAATGGACTGGCCGCATGCTGAGCGAAACTCTTGGGGCGTGGCATTTCATGCTGTTTTTTATCGGCTTCAATCTGGCGTTTTTTCCGATGCACCAACTCGGGCTGAAAGGAATGACGCGCCGCATCTATACCTACGGACCAGAAACTGGTTGGACTAATTTAAATTTCCTCGCCACGTTGGGCGCGGCGTTGATGGGCTTAGGCCTTCTGGTATTCCTTTGGAACCTCTTCTCGCGCGCCAAACGGGGAACCATTGCCGGTGATAATCCGTGGGGAGCGGGAACACTGGAGTGGGCAACGACTTCACCGCCACCTGATTACAGTTTTTCTTTTCTAACCGCTGTGCGGGGAAGGCACTCGTTATGGGAAAATCCCGATGACGCGCCAATCATCACTGGCCTCGATACACACAAACGGCAACTCCTGACGACGACCATCCTCGATGCCTCAATAGATCACCGATATACTATTGCCGGCGACTCGATCTGGCCCCTGGGCGTCGCAATTGCCACGGCCGTCTTCTTTATCTGGGGCGGAATCTTTCATCCAATCGGTGTACCGATTGGAATGTTCATCGGCGTCCTCACGTTTTTCGGCTGGTTCTGGCAGAGCACAAAGTCCGCTAAAGCAAAATCTGCGGCGGGCCCCGGAGAAAGGAGCATCGCATGAAAACGCGTCCAGTCATCGATGTCTCGCAACTCCCTACAGGCGGCTTCGATGCTCGATCTCCTTTGTGGTGGGGAAATCTTTGGCTGCTCGTAATCGAATCGACAATGTTCGCCATCCTTGTCGCGAGCTACTTCTACATCCGGATGAACTATCATGAATGGCCGCCACCACGAGTGAATCAACAACCAATCCTTTATCAGACTGATCCCGATCTCGCGGCGGCAACCGGCAACACAATCTTGTTAATCCTAAGTTGTATTCCAATAATCTGGATGGATCGCTCCGCCCGCCGCAAAAACCAGCGCGCCGTTCGGCTGGGTTTGATTATCGCGATCGCCATTTGTATCGGCAGCATCGTTTTGCGGTCATTTGAATTTCAAGCCATTCACTTCAAGTGGAATGACAACGCTTACGCGTCGACTGTCTGGACAATCCTTGGGACGCATTTGCTGCATCTGATCGTAGCAACCTTTGAATGCATATTTCTCGCAACGTTTGTGTTTCGTTGCCCGATGGATGATTCGCACGCCCTGGATGTGACGGTATTCGCCGTTTACTGGTATTGGATCGTGGGAATTTGGCTGCTGCTTTACGGCGTCGTCTATTTCGGACCGAGAGTGATGTGAAAGGAGAAACTATGTCGCGCGGAGAACACCCCAATGTGCACCGAAGACGCGATCTAATCTTGTGGCTTGGAATGGTCGGGCCGGCGGCGGTGTGGCTGATTTATTTGGAGGTCGCATATCTACTGATTCACTTCGCAGGGAAAACAGGCAACCAAACGCCACTTCACGTTTGCTCCGTGATGTTTCTCTTAACGTCTATCGTGTTGGGCATTCTTGTTTGGTTACAGCGGCCGCGCAGTTCGGAACCAGCCAATGACATGGCGGACCCGATCATCAATCGAATCCGCCTCATGGTTATCGTCGGCATTCTCTCGAGCATTGAATTCACCCTGATCATCGCGGGGTCATGGATCGCCATCTTCATGTTGAATCCGTATCAGTCATGAGAACGTTTCCGTCAAAGTGCCGGCTGATATTTGCTCTTTGTATTGTTGCACCTCTCGTATTCGCGCATGGCAGTGGAGAGAGTGCGAAGCGACATAATGCGCACGAACTTCTACGCAGTTGGGAATTTGATCCACTCGTCGTCATTGGTTTGACGGTCAGTGCATTGTTGTACTGGCGTGGAGTGGCAAACCTGCGCGTGGCCATGCCGAACCATCGAGGAATCCGTAACTGGGAAATCAGCTGCTTTGTTGCCGGATGGTTCGCAATCGTCGTTGCCCTTGTGTCACCTCTCCATCCTTGGGGGCGCGTTCTGTTTTCGGCTCACATGACGCAACACGAAGTCCTCATGCTCGTCGCCGCTCCCCTGCTCGTTCTTGGACGTCCGATTGTTATATTCCTCAAAGCTTTGCCCGTTGGGTCGGCACGAAATCTCGCGCAGCTTGGAAATTCCGCCGGGTGGCAGCGAATCTGGCGCGTTGTCTCGAACGCCTTTGTCGCGTGGCTGATCCACGGCATTGCTCTCTGGTCGTGGCATATTCCGGCGTGGTTTCAGGCAACCATCGACAACAATTTCGTGCACGCGCTGCAGCACATCAGCTTTTTGTTTTCGGCATTATTGTTTTGGTGGGCGGTTGTTCACGGAAGACAAAAAGCTCTCGGGTTTGGTCTCGCGGTTCTTTACATGTTTACAACGGCGATGCACAGCGGATTACTCGGAGCGTTGCTCACATTCAGCAGGTCGGTCTGGTATCCCGCCTACAACGAAACCAGCCAATGGTGGGGCATGACTGCGTTGGAAGACCAACAGCTCGGCGGTTTGATCATGTGGGTTCCTGCGGGCGCCGTTTATATTATTGCAGGTCTCGCGCTCCTCGCTGGTTGGATGCGTGAGGCCGAAGCTCGCGTGATAAAAAACGAAACGAACGCAACAATTCCCACGTAGCTTTATGCGCGCATCCCACAAAACCCTATTGCTGTT
>CBHWET010000039.1:0-20821 GCA_966112985.1 uncultured bacterium
CGCGAAAGCCCTTGTTCAGGAAGAAAAGCATCTGCGTGTCCCAATCGTCTGAGCTGAGTGGCCAGCCGTGACTGAAAACGATAGGCTGACCTGAACCCCAATCCTTATAGTATATCTGCGCACCGTCTTCCGTCGTAACAAAGCTTTCTGACAACGTTCGTGTTTCGAGATTTTGTCGCGTGGCAACGCCTGAAGTTTGATGTCGAGCTTTCATATTTTTATTTCGGTTTGGAGATTTTCGTTGGCTGGAAGCTTTTGGGTTTTGACTCGTGCGGTAAGTCCATCATCCCATTGTCAGCACCACTCGAAAGCGTGCCTTGCCGCTCATCATCCGCTCGTAGGCTTCGTTCACGCGTTCGAGTGGAAATGTTTCGTTCATCGAATGAACTCCCGTGCGGGCGCTGAAGGCGAGCGTGTCCTGGGAGTCGATGGCCGTGCCGGAATACCAGCCTTTAACTGAACGGCGTCCGTTGATTAAAACGATCGGCGAAAGTTGCAATGCCTCGGCCGCGCCGATCACCATCAATGTCCCGTTCACGGCCAATCCGGGCAGAACCGCGCTCATTGCGTCGCCGACCGTGACCGTTGCAATGATGACACTGGCGCCTCCAAGCTTGAGCAGTTCAGCCGCGGGATCTTGCGATTTGCTGTCGATATAAATCGATGCGCCGAGCTCCTGCGCGAAGGCCGCCTTCTCCTTGCCACGTGCAATTGCAACCGTGTTGAACCCCATCTTTGAGGCATATTGCACGCCGAGGTGGCCCAAACCGCCAATGCCAAGAACCGCAACCACGTCGCCTGGTCGCGCGCCGGAATTGCGCAATGCGTTGAACGTTGTTATCCCCGCGCAGAGCAGAGGTGCTGATTCAACTGGCGACAAATCGTCTGGAAACTGTGCCACCGCACTGGCTGGAGCAATCATGTACTCGCCATAACCGCCGTCGAAGCTGATTCCCGTTATCTGCTGTGTTTCACACGCAAACAAATTGCCGCGTCGACACGAATCGCAGCGGGCGCAATACCCCCCATGCCAACCGACACCAACACGCTGGCCCTGCTTCCAACCAATTACTCCGTCACCGACCGCGTCAATTGTCCCGGCGATTTCATGGCCGGGGACTCGGGGATATTGAATACCGGGCCACAGCCCCTCCTTTACCAGCGCATCGCTGTGACAAACGCCACATGCTTCTACCTTGATTCGAACCGTCCCCTTCGTCGGCTGCGGTATAGGCCGCTCGACGATTTCGAATGGTTGCTTAGGTCCCGGAATCTGTGCCACGCGCATCGTAGCCACGGATCTTTGTTGTGTTTCTATTTCACTGATC
The DNA here is from genome assembly GCA_966112985.1 of uncultured bacterium. Taxonomy (GTDB): domain Bacteria; phylum Verrucomicrobiota; class Verrucomicrobiia; order Limisphaerales; family JACDHS01; genus CBHWET01. The sequence continues at coordinate 1,329 of CBHWET010000039.1, forward strand.
TGCTCGATTGTAGCCATAAGGTCTCCTCGTCGTATCCGATGTGTCGCGGCTGAAAACCAACCTCGCAACTCTGTCTTCAAAAATGCGTGTGGATTGTGATCTGGCCCATGCGCGTTCCGGAACGATTACCTACGCTGAAAGTCTTTCGAACAGTCGTGATTTACAACTGGCGGTCGGACGAATTCGGCCTCCTGCTCAAGTGTAATCTCGCCCTATCCATGCGCGTAATAAGAGAGAAAGAATTCTCTTACAGTTGGGAAGGATTGGCGTTGCATTATTGGCCGATTGGAATGCAACACCGGTCGGTGGTTCAATTTCTGGAGGTCTCGTTGTCTAACGCACGTTCGATGCGGCGATCTGGAATCAGCCAGATCAGCGCAACGAAGACATATACACTGGTGGAAAACCACGGAGCCACGAATGCAATTGGAATAGCGGCAAAGTATAAAACGATTGAGAGTCTGCCTTTCCAATCCTCGCCCACCGCGATGGCGAGCAGTGATTTATCCCCGTGTTGACGAATAATCACCCGTTCCAACGCATAATAAGCAATAGCCGCCATCAGAAGGACAAAGCCATAAACAGCCGTTGGAAGTGGCGCGACGTGATTCTCTCCTATCCATCCCGTCGCAAACGGAAACAAGGACAGCCAGAACAGGAGATGAAGATTCGCCCAAAGCACGCCACCGCTGACGTGCTTAACCGTATGAAGCAAGTGGTGATGGTTGTTCCAGTAGATGCCCAGGTAAATAAAGCTCAGAATGTAGCTCATGAAGACCGGCAGCAACGGTTTCAACGCGCTGAAGTGCACGCCATGGGGCACTTTCAGTTCGAGCACCATAATTGTAATGATGATAGCGAACACCCCGTCACTAAATGCTTCGACCCGGCTTTTGCCCATAAACTAAAGTAAAATCGAGACTTGCACCAAACAACGGGCAATTCCGCATTTTGTTTTTCCATTTCTTTTCAAAAACACGGCAAAAACGGCCCCAAAAAACGTCCTGATTTTCGAAGCTAAAATCGCTTTCCGACCAATTAAATCAGGGGTGCCAGGTGGTGACAGCATTTGGGCCCACATCGTGTCATCACCCCCCTGTCGATTTTTCTGAAATACTGTGTCCCGTTCGATTGAGCGCGAGTCGTTCAGTTGGGCACACGAAGACGGGTTGAACTTAGAAACCTCAACCAGTCGCGGGTCTGACAGGCACGCTTTTGATGTCTGTGACCGACAGCGATGTGCTTCGGGTTGGTAGTAGCAGTCAGCATTTAGCGGTCAGCAGTCAGCTGCGCTAGATGCAAAACGTCAGGCGCTCCGGATGGATGCTGAAAGCTGAACGCTGAAGGCTGATAGCCGTCGCCAGACACAACGCATTGTGAAAGGATGGGGCTTTTTGAAGTGCGACGGTCAGAGACCGCCGATACGGAGAATTGAACTGCGGACATGTCGTCGGCGCGGAATTGGATCGTGAAACTGTTTTTCACGTTTCGATTCAGCACCAGGAGGCAATGCAAACGGTAGAGGTCATGGGCCAGAATTCAGGATTCAGACCGCGGTGTTATGAACCGCACGGGATCATGAACCTGTAACTCAGGGCCGAAGCCACAAAGACAGAAAGGAAAAAATAAAATGAAAAACTTGATACCACAAAACATAGACGGCGCGCTGACATTATGCTCGAGCGCGATAAACGGTGCCACCAACTTTGGTGCATCATTGAAACACATGACCGCAGCGGTGCTGATTGCTTTGCGCACCAGCCTGCTGACGGCATTCAACAACCTGGAGACTGGACGCCAAGTGCTGCGCGATAAACGTGCGGCGCTGGCGAACGTCATGGAACAGGCACGTGCCTACGCGACACTCGCGAAGGACGTGCTGAAACCAATGTTCGGCTCTCAATACTCCGAGCGATGGGATCCCACCGGATTCCGTGGCTCGCTGGTCGTAGCCGACAACTCCGAGGACATGTTGCGTTTGCTGGAGTCGTTGAAGGACTACTTCGCGGCGAACGCTGCACACGAGGTCGCCGGACGAAACATCACGTCCGCCCAGGCGCAGGTGTTGTTGGATGCACTCGTCACAGCTCATGATGATGTGTTGAACCAAAAAACACTCGTGGACCAGTTGAGCACGGCACGGGATGAGAAGTTCGAAGCACTACGGAAGGGATTGCGCGATCTGTGCAATGAACTTGCCGTATTGCTCGATCCGCTCGATGCGCGTTGGTTGTCGTTCGGCTTTAACAAGCCGGGTGCGGATGAAACGCCGGACGAAGTGGAATCCGTTGTTGCGACGCTGATTGGACCGACCGCAGTTGCGTTGAAATGGGCGGCGTCAGCACGTGCAGCGTTCTACCACGTTTGGAAGCGTGTCCAGGGCGTCGACGAGGATTACGTCCTTATCGGTTCGCCGGCAGATCTCGATTTCACACTCGAAAATCTGCCTACCAACGCGACGGTCGATATCGCCGTTTCAGCGGTTAATACTGGCGGCGAAGGCCCTCGTTCGACGTCCGTGACGATTACGACTCACGTGTAAAACAAAGGATCATCAACGTTAGATACAGCACAGCCGCCCGGGAAACCGGGCGGCTCTTTTGTCAGGATGACAGAAGATCGGTTTGAATTCTTTGGGCCGACTTCTTACTTTCGCGGTAGCTTTGGAGAACGCATGGCAATTCCAATTATCAGCGTCGCGCAAATGCGTGAGTGGGAGCAGGCAACCTGGGCGACCGGGCAGACCGAAAAAGCGGTTATTGACCTCGTAGGCCGGGCGATTGCCGCGCGGTTGTTGGAGTTAACGTGTCCCAATGATGCGATCCTCGTTATCGCGGGAAAAGGTCATAACGGCGATGATGCCCGTGCGGCAGTGGTGCATCTTGCGGAGCGAAAAGTCACTTTGATTAACGTCAATGATCCCAACGCTGCGCAGGAACAATTCACACATTTGCAAAGGAACGGGTTCGCCTTCATCATCGATGCGTTGTTCGGAATCGGATTGAGCCGTCCGCTGAATACGGCGTGGCAAGGCCTCATCAACACAGTGAACGAAAGCCGGATTCCTATCATTAGCATCGATGTTCCATCCGGCCTGAATGCAGAAACAGGAGAGGCTGAAGGCGCCGCAATCCACGCAGCAATCACTCTCACCGTCGGAGCACCGAAACGTGGCATGCTGGTATTGAATGCAGTCCCCTTTGTCGGGCGTCTTGAAACGCTCACAGATATTGGATTGATCCCCCCCATTCATCAAAGCGAGTTGCAATGGATGATGCCGTCCGATTTTGCGCACTTTCCCCCACCCCGCTCTGTCGCAGCACACAAAGGTTCGTTCGGCCACGTCGCCGTTGTTGCTGGAAGTCTCGGTTATCATGGGGCGGCAGTTCTCGCGGCACGCGGTGCATTAAAAGCACAGCCTGGACTCGTCTCTGTCTTCACGCAGGAAAATGTTTACATGGCCGTGGCTTCGCAGTTGCAGGCTGCAATGGTTCATCCGTGGCGTGCCGCAACATTGTTGCCGAAAAATACGACAGCAGTGCTGTTCGGTCCCGGACTCGCAGCAGAGGATTTGCCGGAAACGTTTAAAAAGGAACTACGCTCGTTGTGGAAAAACTCCCCACTGCCAGTTATCGCTGATGCCAGCGCGCTGGACTGGTTACCAACAGGAACCACCGTTTCCCCCGACTTGCGATTTGTCACTCCTCATCCCGGCGAAGCTGCGCGGTTGTTGAAGCAATCGACCGAAGCTGTCCAAAATGATCGCGTCACGGCTTTGCGCAATGTATCCAAACACTTCGGTGATTGCTGGGTGATTTTGAAAGGTCATCAAACATTAATCGGGCGAAGCAACGGTGATATCGTCGTCAACAGTTCGGGAAATTCGTTCCTTGCACAGGGCGGCAGTGGGGACGTCCTGGCCGGTTTTATAGCGGGCCTTTTGGCTCAACCGACGCTGGCCCGAGACGTCGCGCAAACCATAAAGTATGCAGTGTGGCGGCATGGTGCTGCTGCCGATGAAAATTCATCACGATTAAATCGATGGACTGTCGATGATCTGGTATCCGCGCTTTGAGGGTGACGCAGTACATCAGCGTTCACCTGTCCAAAATTTGCGGTATAAAATCCTTTCTTTGGCGGAAACCCTTTGTTATGCAAATCGAGCCATGCGCAAAACTTATTTCGTTCTGATTTTGTTTGTCCTGCTTGCGCTGCTGCATGGAACCGTTTCAGCCGGGACTTACAGCCTGACCGATGGTCAACAGATCTCGGGCGACCCAATTTCCTTCGACCAAAATGGGTTGATTCTGAAATCCGACGGCGTGATCCAACCGAGAATGCCATGGAAAAGATTTACGCAAGATTCATTGAAACAGCTGTTGGCTGAAGCCAAGACACCTAAAGACAAAGCGTTCGTTGAACCACTGATCGAGGAAGAACCGCAGGCCAAGGCTAAAGCCAAGGAAATTGTCATTAAACCCGTAGAGCATCCCGAACGTCCAACAAACACTGGCTTTTTCAAACTGTTCAGCAGTCCGTTGGGAATCTTTCTTTTCCTGGTGATTTATGCCGCGACAATTTATGCGGCGTATGAAGTGGCATTGTTCCGTGGTCACGCCGTTGGATTAACGTGCGGTCTGGCTGCGATCCCGTTTCTCGGCATTCTTTCGCCAATTATTTTCCTGTTTGTTCATTCCCACCATCACGCTGCGGTTGCGGTTCCAACCGTCGCAGCGGAAGACGCGCACCAGCACGAAGCGCCGCATTACGAGCCTGCCGCTCCTGTTTACGAACAACCAGCAGAGCAGCCCCACGTTGAAAACGTTCCTCCCGCACAACGTTACACTCCGCCACCGCAAGCCCCGGCACCTGGCTCTTATCAGGCAGCAGCACAACAAAAACCGGCTGCTCCCACCGTTGTCACTTTCCGCCGTGGCGAATTTACGTTCAACAGGCGGTTTTTTGAGACAAAGTTCGCCGGTTTCGCGCGCGCAGTGCCCGGGGACGCAGAAAAGGATTCTGTCCTTTACGTGAAATCATTGCGCGGCGAATACGTCGGCCGAAAGATCACGAGCATGACGCAAACCGACCTCGTGCTGCAGATTTTCAAAGGCGATGCCACCGCTGATGAAACGATTCCATACAGCGAAATCAGTGAAGTCCAGATTCGTCCGAAAGACGTGGCTTGAAGAGAGTCACAATTAAACTAAAGTTGAGTCCGGTTCGTCAGTAATTATGAAATATCGCACGTTTCTCCTGTTCGGCGCGCCTGGCTCCGGCAAGGGCACGCAAGGCAAAATCCTGGGCACTATCCCGAACTTTTTTCATTGTTCCTGCGGGGACGTGTTTCGCAGCCTGACAATCGAAAGCGAACTGGGAAAGATCTTCCTCGACTACTCAAGCAAGGGACAACTGGTTCCGGATGAACCGACGGTCCGGCTGTGGCGCGAGAAAATCAAAGGCCAACAGACACTCGGCCAGTTCAATCCAGAACGCGATACGTTGATTCTCGACGGCATTCCCCGAAACCCAGCGCAGGCAAAAATTTTGAGCGATACGCTCGATGTAAAGGCAGTCTTCTATCTGAGTTGCCCGGACTTTAACAAACTCGTGGAGCGTTTACAGCGCCGGGCATTGCGCGAAAACCGCCTCGACGATGCGAATCTCGACGTGATTCGGCAGCGGCTGAAAACGTACGAGAGCGAAACTAAACCGGTGCTCGACTTTTACGGCGAGTCATTGGTCCACACGATCGACTCCACCCAAACTCCGGTTAACGTTTTGCGCGATATTTTGCGCGTCATTGCGAAATACTAATTAATTCAGGTCGAAATTTCGAAGCCGCGTCATAAAGACGCGGCTGCTTTTTAATGTTGCGTGTCATTTTCATGGGGACGGCCGAGCTTGCCTGCGCAAGCCTCACCGCATTATGTAATTCACCAGAGCTGAACGTCATTGCCGTCGTCACCCAACCGGATCGTCCCAAAGGGCGTGATTTGAAGTTGCAACCATCGGCTGTCAAAGAATTGGCTTTGCAAAAGAACTTGCCCGTCCTGCAGCCTGAAAAGGCGCGGCAGGAATCGTTTGTGCAGACGTTGCGTGACTTGCGCCCGGACTTAATTGTCGTCGCAGCGTATGGTCAAATATTGCCACAATCCATTTTAGACCTTCCGCGTCTGGGCTGTTTAAATGTCCACACTTCGCTCCTTCCGAAGTATCGCGGCGCGGCTCCGATTCAATGGGCCATCCTGAATGGCGATGCCGAAACAGGCGTTACCATCATGAAGATGGATGCCGGCTTGGACACCGGCGACATGCTTTTGCAGGTCAAGACGCCAATCGAGCCAAGCGACGACGCCCAAATCCTTCACGACAGGTTGGCAAGGTTGGGCGCAGATGCGCTGCTTCAAACGATCCATTTGCTGGTGAAAGGCGAAATCACGCCCCAGAAGCAACCAGAAGGCTCGACCTACGCTCGTAAGATAAACAAAGAAGATGGGCGTATCGATTGGACGAAATCAGCAATAGAGCTATGGAATCAAATCCGGGCGTTCACACCATGGCCCGGCGCATTTACGTTCCAATTTGCAGAACCTAAGCCGCGGATGTTGAAGATTTGGAAAGCAGCGCCAATTCTCGATTTATCTGGAAGCCCAGGACAAATTCTCAGAGCAGACAAGGATGGGATAGTCGTTGCCTGCGGAAGCGGGGCACTCAAAATCCTGGCTTTGCAACGCGAAGGCGGGAAAAAACTCTCGGCACAAGAGTTTCTTTCCGGCAACGAGTTGAAACCAGGCGAACCGCTTCGCTAGCGGGTTTGAGTGAGCGCGTGTGACTCCTTGCTCGAAAGTGTAATCAGATCAGTAAGGACACGCTTTGTTTCTTCAAGAGTAGTATCGATAGCGGGTCCTTCGTCTTCAGCCTTGTTTTCCTTATCCAAATCTTCCTCAGCGTTTTTCGCCTTTAACGAAGCGGGTTGCAGCCCGGGCAAATCAAAGTTCTTGAGCGTCACTTCGAATACTTTCTCTGCGCTCGGCTTGCGCGCCTTACGTTCCTTCTTCCTTGTTTCCACACTGCGTTTCATCTCTTCTTTTTCTTTGCGACGTTGGTCTTCGTTGAGAGAAACCGTTTTGTCGGCGAGTGCTTTCTTGAAACGCTCGATATCTTCGCGCATATAGGCGTAGTCCTTGTCAGTTTGCACCCTGCGCTCGGAACGTTTCCGTAACTCGGGCAGGTACGGCTCAATCCAGTTTAACTTTTCATACTTCGCACTGGTGATTTCATCCCACGGCAAAGGATTGTCCAAAGATGCTTCTCCAACCTCAGCGTAGTTATTCACTGAAGGAAGAATCAGGTCAGGAATAACACCTTTAAGCTGTGTAGAAGAGCCGCTCGCGCGGTAGAACTTGCGAATCGTCAACTTCAGAGCACCAGGATGGTATTCGTATGACAATTTGTTGTCGTCCATCACCGGACCAAGTTGGATCAGGGATTGAACAGTGCCTTTCCCGTGCGTGGAAGAGTCCCCGACGATCAAAGCGCGACCGTAATCCTGAAGAGCTCCGGCCAGAATCTCAGAAGCAGAAGCACTGAAACGGCTGGTTAAAACAATCAGAGGTCCGTCATAAACGATATTGGGATCGGTGTCCGATTCAACGATGACAGTGCCGTTGAAATCCTTGGTTTGGACGACCGGTCCTTTCTTGATGAACAGCCCCGTCAGCTTAATGGCTTCATTCAATGAACCGCCACCATTCCTTCGCAAATCCAAAATGACGCCACTAACCTTTTCCTGGTTCAACTTTCGTAAAATTTTTGCAACGTCCGCCGAAGTGCTTTTGTGTTCGCCTTTGCGCCCCTCCATGTCTTCGTAAAAGGAATTCAGATCGATAACGCCGAGGCGCAACGTTCTTTCTTTATCGCTCGGAATTTCAATAATCTTCGCCTTCGCTTCCTGATCCTCGAGTTTGATTTCATCACGGACTAGACTGACTGTTTTGCGCACCGAAGAATCAGCCGCATCGTGCGGCACAACAACCAGACGGACGACGGTTCCTTTGGCACCACGAATCAGTTCGACAGCCTTCGAAAGTTTCATGTCGACGATATCTACCGGCTCGGCTTCGCCTTGCGCGACCCCGACGATCTTGTCCTTAACGTGGAGTTGATGGCTCTTCTGTGCAGGCCCAGGGACCAATTCCTTGATCTGGCAATAACCATCAACAGATTCGAGAACCGCGCCGATCCCAAACAGGGAAAGTTTCATCGAAATGTTGAAGTTTTCGAATTGCGCACGCCCCATGTAATCAGAATGGGGGTCGTAGACGTGGGCAAGAGCGGTCAGGTAAATCTCAAACACTTCATCGTGACTTAACTCACGAAGTGTTTTTAATAATCGCGTATAGCGTCCGGAAATTTTCTTGGCAATGTCCTCAGGCTCTTTTTTCTTCGGCACTTGAACGTCTAAAGGATTAACCTTGGGCGTTTTGAGTGGGTTTTCCTTTTTCTTCGGCTGAAAATCGCTTTGGACTTCGCGTTCCTTGAGATTCGGAGCCGCGTCCGCTGCGGACAGTTTCTCCTCGAGAAACTCGTACCGAAGATGCTCGCGCCACAATCGTTTCGCCTCGGCCAAGTCCTTCGGAAACTCAGCGTTTTTGCGGTTCAGGTTGTACCGATCGTTGTCCTTGAATTGAAATTTTTCTGTCTGCAACAGGTTCGTTGCAAGTGTGACACGCTGCTCAACGCGTTGTAATAAACGGGCAAAGATGATCTGTGCGGGCGTGCTGTCTCCTTTTTTCAATGTGAGATCGTCGAGGGTCGAACGATACTTCTCAAATTCTTGCAGATCGCTTTGTAAAAAATAGATATGCATCCCATCAAGCGTGTCGATGTAGCGATCGAGAAACTTTCCGGAAATATCATCATCAAAGGCCGTCTGAGAATAGTGCGACCGCTCCAGCATTCTGCCGACTAATCGCGCAACGTTGCGCTCTGTTTCATCAACGGGCGCGGTTGATACGGCTCGTGTTGCGGAATCCGGTTCAGCGGCAAACAATGCGCATGCGAGCTGAAAACAAAGGAGAAATGATAATCGTTTCACTAAAATAGGGATAAGCCCCGCACTAAAGTATAGGATTTCGTTTATTTTTCAATCGTAACCAGCTCAAGCTGCGTCACAAGAGTCTCATTTGCCTTAATATTGCGGCCCGCGCCCTGCTCACCATACGCCAGTTCGGAAGGCACATAAAATTCGTAAACGCCACCTTCTTTCATCATTTGCAGTCCCTCTTGCCAACCTTTGATCAAGCTGCGAAGCGGCGAGTTAACAGGCTTCGGCAAACGATGTGAATCGTCGAGCAAAGCACCCTCGACATTTTTAACAACGTAATGGAATCGAATCCGGTCGTCGGCCTTGGGAGCCGCTCCAGTGCCTTCCTTGATGACTTTGTATTGCAAACCACTTGCCGTCGTCTTCACACCCTCCTTGACCTTATTTTCCTCGAGGAACTTCGCACCTTTACGACGGTTGACCACGCCTTCCAGTTCGGTTTTGCGCTTTGTTAATTCCTGAACTTCCTTTTCGAACTTATCCATCAGCTCTTTGGCATCAGCATAATCGAGCATTGGACGGGCGCCGTCGAACGCGTCGCGAAAACCTTGGACCATTCGCTCCGAATCGAGAATGTCTTTATGTTCGAGATGAAAGCCGGCCATATCGTAACCCATTGCGTAGCTGACCTTTTCGCGTTCGGATTTGAAGGCTGGCCAGCGTGTCGGACCGGTAGCTGCGGCATTAGGAACGGCATTCGTGCCCGGAGATTCATGCTTATGGGCGGGCTCCTCGGCGTTAGCGGCAATCGCAATCCCAAGCAAACAGGTGAAAAAGAATTTGGTTTTCATAAATATTCAGCAGTGAATTCCACAAAGATAGAGCGCAAATTGGGTAAAGCGTTCAAGATTTCTGGCATAATACGGAAAGACGTTTTGCTCAGCAATGCTTTTACCCCAATCGAACGCTTTTACGGGAATCCCTCAGCCCGTCAATTCCAATGCCTAAACTCGATTAATTGTTCGTTGCCGAAACACTGTTGGGGGCATTCGTAGTTGGAACCGAATTGGTGTTCGGCGCTCGTTGTAGAAGCTTCGTGAAGCGAGTCTCGGGAAGGTATTTTATACTTTTATAATAGAGCACCTCAAGGTTCACACCCGAATGCGGGTCCCCCAGAGTAAAAAGCCAGATCATAAAAATGACGAAAAACGCTGCAGTCCAGACACGTTTTATTGGTTTGGTGATTGTTCTGGACTGCATTATCACCATCAGAACGACCGCCAGGGAAAGCCCAAGCGCAGCGGTGAAAAGCAGAGTTACCAGTGCCCACCTCGGATCCATTGTCACAGGTTCCATAACTTAGTAGCACACGGTTGATGTTGCGAATTCAAGTGAAAAGTGGGTGTCAAAACAAATTCCGCCCGGTTGCGAGCGGCGATAGGCCGTTGGAAACATTGTGCCTAATAACATACGGTTTTAGCCTGCCGAGCAGACGTGTCAGTTCATAAGCGTCTAGAGTGCCAATTCTCAATCGGGAGAAACCCTGCCTGGCGTTTCAGTGTACCGGAGGAGTTTAAATCGTCTCATCTGCCCTTTACCTCAATTCCGTCGGACATTTCTGCAACGGAAAAACATCTAGCAGCCTGATAGCGAAGCCAGAACGTGTTTCTTAAGCTTACAGTGAAACTGTTAGCGCAGTTTCCAGAACTGAAACTCTCAACTCAATTCGAGGAGCCATATGAGAAACGAAGCAGCAGATATTGTGCAAGATAACGTTGAAGAACTAAAGGAATCTACCCAGGAGTGGAAAGAAAAAGCTAAAGCCGCCGGCACTGCCGCATGGGACGCCACACGCGCGACCTATCAGCAGCTGCAGGATAAAACCATCGCTGGCGCGAAGGCGACCGATGTTGCGATTCGCGAGAATCCCTACATCGCCCTTGGATGTGCCTTTGGAGCTGGCCTGTTGCTCGGAGTATTTCTCGCCCGAGGCGGCAGCGAAGATGAAGATTAAAATATTTCGAAATAACCCGTTCACGACCTACATTAACAACAAGGAGAACTAAATATGGAAACACGAGCAAAAGATTTACAAGGACAAGCAAAAACACTGGCGCGCGAAGCAAAGGAAACGATTCAGGAAAAAGCTTCAGATGTATCAGAACGCGCTCGTAATATGAGTGCTGCGGCGATGGAATCGGCACGCAACGCGTACCAAACGAGCAAAGAAAAGGTCATTGCCGGCGCCCAGGCTACTGATACCGCGATTCGCGACAATCCATATACAACTCTTGGTATCGCATTCGGAGTAGGTATTCTCATCGGGGTTCTTGCCCGTCGTAAATAGACAATTCGCGCCTTCGGGCGCGTTTTTTTTATGGAAACGGAAACTGCTGAACTGCGTTCGAAGGACGAAATCAAAGCGGATATCGAACGAAACCGCACTGAGGTGACTTCGGCTGTCCGGCGCACCAAGACTGCGGCAGTGGAACGAAACCCGGCGGTGCTGGCGTGGCGTGCTACGAAACGCAAATATTTCGCAACCAAAGCGAAATCGGTTTCAAAGGCACGGCAAACAGATGTGACAATTCGGAGCAATATTTATCGTTCCATTGGCTTCGTACTATTGGCTGGCATGGTCGTAGGATTGTTCGCTCGTCGCAAACGCAAGATCGTCGTTTGCAAGGAAATATAGGCACGCACGCATCAGGCTCGCCCTGAAGAATATGGCCGAATTCCGAATCGAATCGGATTCAATGGGCGAGATGCGCGTGCCCTCGTCTGCATACTACGGAGCGCAAACAGCCCGCGCCGTCGAAAATTTCCCGATCAGCTCCCTTCGTTTTGGCCGCGCTTTCATTCGGGCCCTTGGCCTTATCAAAAAGAATGCAGCTCTCACCAATGCGGAACTAAGTCTGGTTCCGCCGGATCTCGCCGACGCCATTGTCCGCGCGAGCGAAGAGGTCGCTGCGGGCAACTGGGATAACGAATTCGTTGTTGATATTTTTCAGACTGGATCAGGGACGTCGACGAATATGAATGCCAATGAGGTGATTGCGCATCGTGCGACGGAACTTATTGGCGGCAAAATCAAAATTCACCCGAATGACCATGTCAATCGTGGTCAGTCCAGCAATGATGTTATCCCGTCGGCGATTCATATATCCGCCCTACAACTCATCGAGGATCAATTAGTGCCGTCGCTACGTGAGTTGCATTCAGCGCTGAGCACAAAAGCCACACAGTTCCATGATATTTTGAAGATCGGACGCACGCATCTTCAAGACGCCACCCCCATACGGTTGGGTCAGGAATTCAGTGGCTACGCAAGCCAGGTGGAGCATGGAATTGGGCGCATAGAGGCGGCTAAAGAGAATCTTTGTGAACTCGCCCTAGGCGGAACCGCGGTCGGGACGGGTATTAACACACACCCACAATTCGCCCCGAAAACGATCGCCCGAATCGCCGATGAAACAAAACTGCCCTTGCGTGAAGCCTCCAATCACTTTGAAGCACAAGGCGCACGCGACGCGTGTGTCGAAGCGAGCAGCGCTTTGAAAACAGTCGCCGTAAGCCTGATTAAAATAGCAAACGACATCCGTTTCCTTGGCTCTGGCCCGCGCCTTGGCTTCGCCGAGCTTTCCATTCCGCCGACACAACCCGGCTCCTCGATCATGCCAGGCAAAGTGAATCCGGTGATGTGTGAGATGTTGATTCAAGTCGGGGCGCAGGTAATCGGAAACGATACGACAGTGACCTTCGCCGGCACCTTTGGAAATTTTGAGTTGAACGTGATGATGCCGGTGATGGCGCATAACCTGTTGCAATCGATTGAACTCCTGGCTAACGGCAGTCGTGTCTTTGCGGAACGGGGCGTCAAAAGACTCGAAGCCAATCGAGAGAAGTGCGAAGCAAACGTAGAGCGCAGTCTTGCGATGTGCACCAGTCTCGCTCCCGTCATTGGGTATGACAGCGCAGCCAAAATCGCCAAGATCGCGTACGCGACAAACAAAACAGTGCGTGAGGTCGCCAGGGAACAATCGGGCCTCAGCGAAGATGAACTCGAACGACTGCTCGATCCACAATCGCAAACTTCGGCAACCGTTAAATCGCATCTTCCGGTTTAATCTCCCGTGACATCAGGTCGCGCAACGCTTCACGAATATTTTTACCCTCGTAAAGCATGGCATACGTTTCATCGATGATAGGCGTCTCGATTTTCATCGACCGCGCCAATTTATATGCGGAGCGCGTCGTCGGATATCCCTCGGCGATGGAAGCAGTGCTTGCGAGAATATCGGGCACTTTCTCCCCTCGCCCGACTCGTTCGCCGAAGCCACGGTTTCGGCTAAGTTTCGAACAGCATGTGACAATCAGGTCACCCAGACCGCTTAATCCATTGAACGTTTCTGCATGAGCTCCGCAGGCAACGCCCAATCGTCGTATTTCAACGATGGCGCGGGTGATCAGCGCTGCTTTTGAATTATCGCCGAAGCTCAAGCCGTCGCTCATTCCAGCCGCGATCGCGATAATGTTCTTCAAGGCGCCACCCAATTCTACTCCGAGCAAATCGGTACTGGTGTAGACACGCAGTCGCGGTGACAGAAACATTGTTTGAATCGTCCGCGCGACCTGCTCATCAGCATTCGCTGCAACAATTGCCGCAGGAACATTCCGCGCCACCTCAGCCGCCAGCGTTGGCCCTGACAGTGCCGATGCTTTCGCGCGCGGCATCGTTTGCCGCAAAACTCCCGACATCGTCAAACCGGATTCGAATTCAATCCCCTTTGTTACACTTACTGCAATCCCTTCAAAGTTTTGCAGTTGAGCGGTAACATCTCGAAAGCCTTTGGAAGGAACCGCAATGACAGCACAATCACATCCGTCCACGGCGGCCTGAAGTTCTGTTTGAAACTTCAAGCCGTGACACAACTCAACCCCGGGAAGATAACGCTCATTGCGAAAAGTGTTTTGCAGTTCTCCTATATGCGACGCGGTGTGCCCCCAGAGAACGGTATCGTGCCCATTCTGGCAAAGTAGATTCGCAAGCGCCGTCCCCCAGGCCCCTGCGCCAATGACGGCCACCTTCATTTGGAAACCTCCGGCGCTGGTTTCTTTTTCCCGAAACGATTTTCCGTTCCGTTCATCAGTCGCTGGATATTTGCCTTGTGCTTATAAATTGCCAGTGCGCCCATGAACAAAGCTACAATAACCATTCTCCTGGTGCCGTGCAAAAGCCACGTCGCAATCGGCAATGAAGCTGCCGCCGCAATGGAGGCGAGTGATACATATTTGCTCACCGCGAAAACGAGCACCCAAATGACGAGAGCGACAAGGAACGTGGACGGAAACAACGCGGCGAGAACTCCCGCAGTCGTCGCCACCCCTTTCCCGCCTTTGAATTTCAGCCAACACGTATAGTTATGGCCAAGGATCGCAAAGATACCCGCAACGATGGAAAAGCATTCGAGCTGATTCGCATACTCGCTCGTGGGGTAGTTTTTGGCGGCGAATTTCGCAATAAACCAACACGCGACAAATCCTTTCAGGAAATCCACAACGAGGACAAAAATTCCGGCTTTCTTTCCCAGGACGCGAAAAACATTGGTCGCCCCCATGTTGCCGCTTCCCACCGTCCTGATGTCGATGCCCCGGGCCTTTCCAACAAGGTATCCCGTTGGGATTGATCCGAGCAGATAGCTGGCAAGAGCGACGATGACGTAATGCGCAATTTCCACGGGGCGAATGATGCGGAGCACCGTCAAAGTTGGAAGACTAAAATTTCAGTCGGGTCCTGTTTAATATTGAACGTTACGGCCGTTTTAGTGTTTTGCCTGCATTGCGTTGGGAGAATGCGGGCTTAATTTACAGCATGGAAACTTCAGAACACACTTTTCCCCTGCCGGAGCTTGAAGTTCACAAACTCGAAGAAGCCCAACACCAACTTGAGGAGAGCGTCAGTGGCGGTTCGCCAGCGCTTGATTTCTTCGCCGCCAACAAATGGCCATTGATTATTTTTGGCGCGCTCGGAGCCGCCATCGGCTTTGCCTTGCGCAGCCGTCGTTAAACATAGAGCCAGAAAACCGCTCCCGCTTGACCGGAGGCAATTGTTTGTTTCTTCTTTACTTCAATAGCTAAACGGCAGATTACGTCTGTCACTTAGCTATGAAAAACCTCTCTCGCCGCAGCTTCCTCAAACAGACCGCTCTGACGACCGCCGCAGTAGGCTTTTCTGCTCATTCGTGGTCACAGGTGAAAGGCGCCAACGAGGATATACGCATCGGGGTGATCGGTTTCCACGGGCGCGGCGAATCACATATCGACGCCTTCAAAAAGATGAAAGGTGTTCGGCTTACCGCTTTGTGTGACGTCGATAAGGGAGTTTTGCGCCGGGGAATCGGTAAGTTGAAAAAAGATGGAATCGAAGTCGAAGGGTTCGCTGATATCCGCAAACTTCTGGAAAGCAAAAACCTCGACGCCATCTCCATCGCGACACCAAATCACTGGCATGCTCTCGGAGCGATCTGGGGTATTCAGGCTGGCAAGGATGTTTATCTCGAGAAACCGGTTTCGCATAATGTCTGGGAAGGCCGGCAAATCGTTCGCGCAGCGGAGAAGTATAAAAAGGTCGTCCAAACAGGAACTCAAAGCCGATCCAGCACTGCCATTGCTGAGGCAGTCGACTATGTCCGTCAGGGTAACCTTGGTAAAATCGTTGTCGCTCGAGGGCTATGTTATAAACCACGTCCCAGTATCGGAAAGACGAGTGGTCCCCAGAAGGTGCCTGACGAAATCGATTACGATCTCTGGTCCGGTCCGGCCCCTTTAATTCCGCCGCATCGCAATAGCACCCGTTGGGGCACCGTGCATTATGACTGGCATTGGATTTGGGCCTATGGCAACGGCGATCTCGGCAACCAGGGCATTCACCAGATGGACATTGCTCGATGGTTTCTGGGCGAGCATGAGCTCTCCCCTCGTGTTTTGAGTGTAGGTGGCCGCCTCGGCTACGAGGACGACGGCGAGACACCCAATACGATGATGATCATTCACGATTACAAAAAAGCGCCACTCATCTTTGAGGTGCGCGGTCTGCCCCAAAAGGCCGGCGCAACGGCCATGGACAAACTTAAGGGCATCGACATTGGCGTGATCATCGAATGCGAAAACGGTTACGCCACAGTGACGAGCAATTATCGAAACGCCGCCATTTACGACAGGGAAGGCAAAGAGGTTAAAAAATTCGAAGGTGATACCAGCCATTTCGCCAATTTCATCACGGCGGTGCGCAGCCGAAAACCAGAAGACAACAAGGCACCAATTTTAGAGGGACATATTTCCAGCGCGCTTTGTCACACCGGGAACATTTCATACCGCGTTGGATCTCAGGCAACGCCCGAGAAAATTCGCGACGCACTTCATGCCGATAAGGCGGCGGCCGAAACGTTCAACCGAATGGCGGAACATCTCGCAGCGAACAACGTCGACCTGACGAAGACCAAAGCGATCCTCGGAACGTTCCTGACGATGGATGTCAAAGCAGAGAAGTTCAAAAATAACGACGCGGCCAACGCTTTCTTGAAGGATAAATATCGCGAACCTTTTGTCGTTCCCGAGAAGGTGTAACGCGACCGGTTGACTTTATCATTTCGAACCAGCCCCTTTCCTGCTTTAATAGCGCAGCTGTGAGCGAAGTCATCACTCTGCGCGACATTTCCAACGAAGAGTTTTTCACCCGCTATGCGGCCCCCGGCCGAATTGGATTGGTCGGCGGAACGACATTGATTGACCGTGCGATTCGCCGCGCCGAACGTCACGTATGCGATGGCAAATGGAGCAACTGGTCTCATGCCTTCCTCTTCGGAGAAAAGCGCAGCGACGGTTATATCTGGGTAATCGAATCAGACCTCCAGGCCGCGAGGAAACATATACGGTTCGGCGTACAGGAGAATCGAGTCACGAAATACTACGACGAGAACCTCTACACCGCCGCCGCCATTCTTGACCTTGGGTTGACACCGGAAAAAACCTCGGCGTTGATCGCTGCCGGGCTCGATATGGTATCCAATGCCACCCGCTATTCAGTTCGAGAACTATTTGGAACACTATTCGCGCTGAGAAAACAGGACATTCGGTCCCAGGACAATAAGCTCGCGCGGGAAAAATCTTTCTACTGCTCCGCCCTCGTGCAGCATCTTTTTTGTCGTATTGCCATCGACCTTACACCGGGCGTTCATGCCAAGCACACAACGCCGGAAGACATTTTCCAGACGTCAACAGCGCATAAAACCTACTTCCTCGACCGCGAACTCGGCGAAAGCAAAATCAAAGCAGCAGCCCAACGCGTGCCGTCGCGGTTGCGGTCATCAACTCAGAACCGGTAAACCCCCGGCTACTTCAGTTTCGCCATCTCGGTTTCGACAAGTTTCACGAGGGGCTGAACTGTCTTCTGGCTGAAGTCGAATTTGCAGCCGGCAGCGGAAAAAAGTTCAGGTAACGGACGGCCACCTCCGAGTGCCAACGATTTTTTGTAATCGTTCAAAGCTTTTTGCTTATCCCGTTTCGAGTTTGCCCAGACCTGCAACGCCCCCAACTGCGCAATGCCATACTCAACGTAATAGAAGGGGTGAAGGAAGATGTGCAACTGCCGGTGCCACAGGTAAGCACGTGCGTCTTCGTATCCACTCCAATCCACATCACCGCCAAATCGATTCATCAAATCCAGCCACGCTTTCTTTCGTTCGTCGCGCGTGTGGCTCGGATGAGAATAAATCCAATGCTGAAAAGCATCGACGGTGGCAATCCACGGGAAGATCTCAATAATGCCCTCCAGATGATCCCGTCGCGCCCTCTTTGCATCATCGGCGTTATAGAAGTTTTCAATCAATTCGTTTCCAAGCAGTTCCATGCTCATGGACGCAACTTCGCAGAACTCAATCGGCGCATGGCGATAGAAATACATGTCTTCATTCTGCGTCGCGAGGGCGTGGAACGCGTGGCCCGCTTCGTGCAGAATTGTTTCCACATCCCGCTGCACACCTACGGCGTTCATGAAAATAAATGGGAGACGCGATTCATTTAAGGTCGATTGATAACCTCCCGGTGCTTTCCCTTTTCGATTATCCAAATCGAGAAGATGCAGGTTTTGCATGGTCTGGAAACCATTCGCCAGGTCCCGGTCGAGCTGATTGAAAATCTTTTGCGTAGATCCAACCATCTGGTCGACCTTTTCAAAAGGACGCAACGGCGGACGATTCGATGGGTCCACTGACAAATCCCACGGTCTCAGTTTTTGCAGGCCGAGTTGTTTGCGGCGCTCATCGTGCAACTGCCGTAATAACGGCATCACTTCCTTTTCGATGGCGTCATGAAACTTGATGCAATCTTCGGGGGTATAGTCGAAACGTCCCCGGGAACGAAAGGCATACTCCAGGTAGTTTTTGAAGCCCGCGTTGCGTGCGATCTGCTCCCGTAACTTCAGCATCTGCTCGAACTGTTCTTCGAATTTGTCCTTTTCCTGCAAACGTCGCTTCGAGACGAGTTCCCATGCCTCCTGTCGCAACGCGCGATCGGGCTCTTCGAGGTAACGTCCCATCTGCACCAACGTTTTTTCCTCACCGCGAAACTGCACCGTCAACGATCCACTGAGTTTTTGATATTGCTGCCCAAGTTTCGCTTCCTCTGTTTCAAGAGGAACGTTCTCCTGACGAAACAGTTCAATGAACACCTTCGTGTTGCGATCGAATACTTCGTAGCGCGCCTGCTTTTCCTTCAACAAAGCCGCGCGCAATGGATGTTCGACGTAAAGCTGCGACAGCTTGAATTGGCGTGGTTTTAACTCCGGTTCGATTTTTTCCACGAACTCGAGATAGCTCTTTTCGGCGTCCGCATTGTCGGTGTGACAGGTCATTGCGATGTAACGCTTCGAGCTTTCTTCATCGAGCGCGGCACTCAATTCGCCACCGTCGAGAATCCATTGTTCGAGATCACCCACCGTTTTGCATTGCGGCGCACGCTTTTCGAGCTGATCGAACAAAGGCGCGATTTCCGCCCAATTTCCGAGATCGATCTGCTTCGGGACAAAAGAACGCGGCTTATGTGCGGGAAGGTTTTCGAAAGGCAACAAATTCATGCGCGGAAAATACTCCAGCTTTGGGAAATGAAAACTGCTTATTTAACGGAGGCGGGAACACGGAAACCCCTTAGCTGCGCGGCGTCGTATTTTTTCTGAGTGCCAGGATGTAATCCATTAAATCGTCCAACTCTTCCGGAGAAATTCTTTGCTTATCGAATCCGGGCATAGCTCCTAAACCAACTCGCACCTGTGTCTTCATCAAGAATCGCGGCGCGGGTTTGTCATTGAGTGATGGTCCCAGTCCACCCTCGCCCCCGGGATGACATTGATTGCAGTGACGCATATAAACGACGCGTCCCCGTTCCACAT
>CBHWET010000040.1:0-20459 GCA_966112985.1 uncultured bacterium
CGTCGTCACCTTTCTTGCCTTTGCCGATCGGTTCCTTCGACATGTCGATATCCACACGGCCAGCGAGCGCGAAAGCGACGACGAGGGGAGGTGACATGAGAAAGTTTGCCTTGATGCTCTGATGAACACGCGCCTCAAAGTTACGGTTTCCGGAAAGAACGCTCGCTGCCACCACATCGTTTTTGACGACGGTTTCTTCAATCGGCGTTGCAATCGGGCCGGAGTTACCGATGCAGGTGGTGCAACCGTAACCAACGAGATTAAAGCCGAGTTGGTCGAGGTAAGGTTGTAAACCGGTCTTGTTTAAGTAGTCGCTGACCACGCGTGAGCCAGGTCCGAGCGACGCTTTGACGAGTGGGTTCGGACGCAAACCGCGTTCAACTGCCTTCTTTGCTAGCAATCCAGCGCCCAGCATCACGCTCGGGTTACTGGTGTTGGTGCAGCTCGTAATAGCAGCGATTAACACACTACCGTGGCGGATTTCACCATCACAGACTGGCATAACTGGTGCCGCAATTGGATCGGGCGTCGGACGATTATTCGCCATTTCCAGTTCCGTCGTCGGATTGGTGTTCTTTGCAATCGCTTCCTTGCGAGAGACTGGTTCCTGACTGCCGCCACCCGGGTTTGTGTCACCATTGCATTCAACGCGGAAGACTTTGCTTAAATCTTCCGCCGCTTTGCCGAACCCGCTTTCAGCGATCGGCTTCGAAAAAGCTTTCGTGAATTCATCTTTAAGACGATTAAGTTCAATGCGATCTTGCGGACGCTTCGGACCGGCAACGCTCGGCGAAACGGTCGATAGATCCAGTTCGAGATCAGTCGAGTATTTGATCTCACCTTTCTTCGGCATGCCGAAGAGCCCCTGTGCCCGATAATAATTTTCATAAATGCGGCACTGTTCTTCAGTGCGCCCTGTTCCACGGAGATATTTGACGGATTCGGCATCAATCGGGAAGAAGCCCATCGTTGCGCCATATTCCGGAGCCATGTTTGCAATCGTGGCGCGATCAACGAGGTGCAACGCTTCTGCGCCTGGTCCGTAAAACTCGACAAATTTCCCGACGACCTTCGCCTTGCGCAGCATTTGTGTGATAGTCAATGCGAGGTCCGTTGCTGTAACGCCTTCCTTCAACGAGCCTGTGAGGTGCACACCAACGACGTCCGGCGTCAGGAAATAAACCGGCTGCCCGAGCATGCCGGCTTCTGCTTCAATGCCGCCGACCCCCCAGCCAACGATGCCAAGACCATTGATCATCGTGGTATGTGAATCCGTACCGACGAGTGTGTCTGGATAATAAACGCCATGCTTATCTGACAACACGCCCTTCGCGAGGTATTCCAGGTTCACCTGGTGAACAATGCCGATGCCCGGTGGTACAACTTTGAACGTATCGAACGCCTGCATTCCCCATTTTAAAAACTGGTAACGCTCACGGTTACGTGAGAACTCCATTTCCAGATTGCGAGTCATTGCATCCGGCGTTCCCGCAAAATCAACCTGCACGGAGTGATCGACAACTAGATCGACGGGAACGAGCGGCTCAATGATCTTCGGATTTTTTTCCAGGCGAGCCACGGCTGAGCGCATCGCTGCCAAATCGACGAGCAGGGGAACGCCGGTGAAATCCTGCAACACAATGCGTGCGACGACGAAAGGAATTTCTTCGGTGCGAGTCGCGTTCGGCGACCACAAGGCGAGCTGTGTCACGTTCTTTTCGATGACGCGTTTGCCATCGCAGTTGCGCAGCACCGATTCCAGAACAATGCGGATGGAAACAGGCAGCTTTGAGATATGGCCGATGCCGGCTTTCTCAAGAGCGGGAAGAGAGAAGAATAGGCCTTGCTGTCCATTACCGAGGTCGAACTTTTGGAGGGTGTTAAACAGATTATGTGTGTTGTTCATAAAGTCTTCGGCGCAACGCGCGCGAACAGTGAAAATGAAGTTTGCCGAAACGCGTGTCAAGAAGTGGAACCAGCGACGACCTAGCCGGTGAAATTGTAACAATAGCTACGATCTCCCTCCGTCGAGATTGCAAGACTGGCTAAATCTTCGGTCGTTTGTTATTTGTCGCCCCACTACGAATGAACAAACGCGTTGTCACTCTGGCGCTCTTTCTTGTCGTCAATTCACTGATCGCCAGTGATTGGCCGCAATTCCTCGGGCCGACTCGTAATGGGATTTCAGCAGAAACGGGGTTAGTGGATAAGTTCCCTGAGAACGGTCCGAAGGTCGTTTGGGAGAAGCAGATCGGAACGGGTTACAGTGCTCCTTCTGTTCGCGACGGCAAACTGGTTTTGTCTCACCGCATCGGTCAGGAGGAAATTGTCGAATGTTTTGATGCTCTCAACGCGAAGACGCTTTGGCGCTACGCTTATCCCACGAAGTTCGAAGACCCGTACGGATACAACAACGGTCCCCGTTGCACGCCGCTGCTCACGGAGAAGTTCTGCTACACATTTGGCGCGGAAGGAATGTTGACCTGCTTGGAGCTGGCGAGTGGCAAATTGGTCTGGCAACGGAACACTTCTCATGATTGGGAGATTCCTGAAGCTTTCTTTGGTGTCGGCAGTACGCCGGTTCTCGAAGGCGATGTGTTGATTGTGATGATCGGTGGGCAACCAAACTCTGGCGTCGTCGGCCTTGATGCAAAAACCGGAAAGACGCTCTGGGAAAGTGTTGGTGAAAAAAATTGGACTGGCAAACCGATGCTCGGTTGGACCGATTCCTACCAGATGCGGCGACCGGGAGAGAAATTTACTTTGGCGCGCAAGCCCGAAGAAGAAATGAAGCTCGAATGGCGGCGCTACGAAAAACAAGCGAGCTACGCGTCACCGGTTCTCGCGACCGTCAATGGAAAGCGACGTCTGTTTTGTTTGATGCGCCAGGGATTGGTGATGCTCGATCCAAAGACTGGCGCGGTTGAAGACAGCTTTTGGTATCGCGCCCGTGTTGATGAATCAGTGAATGCGGCAAATCCCGTGGTTCTTGGCGACAAGGTTTTGATTTCCAGTTCGTATTACAGAAGTGGCTCGGTCCTATTGAAGATCAATGCACAACAAAAGTTTGAAGAACTGTGGCGCAGTCTGGTTCTCGAAATCCATTTCACTACGCCTATTTTAAAAGACGGCTATTTGTACGCATTCAGTGGACGCAACGAGCCGGATGCGCGATTCCGTTGCGTCGAATTCGAAACGGGAAAGCTGATGTGGGATCGTGACGAACATTGGTCGCCTCATAGCGCGGCGCAACCGAATGTCTACGGCCGGGGTTCAGCGATTCTCGCCGATGGAAAATTGATCGTATTAGGGGAAGGCGGCTTGCTGGGTTTATTCAAAGCAAGTTCCGAAAAGGCAGAGGAGTTATCGCGCTGGCAAGTGCCGCAATTACATTATCCAACGTGGGCCGCGCCCGTCCTTGCGAACAAGAAATTGTATCTGCGGAGCGAAGATCATTTGGTTTGTTTGGAGATGGGGAAGTAGTTGAGCAAGAAGGGAAAGGGCGACAAGCTTCGCATTAGGTGACAACTGCGCTCTTAATTGTGTAGCCGCGTTTGGTTATTCCTGTTAAAAGCTTAGCTCACGTTCGAGGTTCTTATGAGACGCGCCATTTATCTCTGGGCAGCCCTTTTCGCCTTCCGTTTTGCCCTGTTTGCCGATCCAGTGGTATTGGCGCACCCTCAGAGTACAAATGTTCATGTCGGTGGAACGGTGACATTTTCTGTTTCCGCAACGAATTCCGGTTGGTCCCCAAATTTTCAATGGCGGTTCAATGGTTCTAACCTGGCGGGTCAAACTGCAAGCACTCTTCAGATCCGATTTTGCGAACCAACAAACGCCGGCACCTATTCTGTCGCCGTGACTGCTCGAATCAACGGCGAAGGACTCGAGGCAACTGTTATCAGTTCCAACGCTGTGCTGACGCTTGTCGAGCCCTCGTATACGACGACTAACATTGTTACATCTCCAGACCAATCGAGTTTACTTTCCGCGCTCACAAACGGTGGTGTGGTGTTGTTCGCCTGTGATGGAACGATTGTCTTTACTAATGCGATTACTCTATCCCGTGACACAGTCATCGACGGAACCGGTCACAATATCATTTTAGACGGCGGTGGTTCGAATAGACACTTCTATGTATGCCTCAACGTTGCGGCGTCATTTCGTAATTTAACATTTGCCAACGGCCACGTTGGAGAACCTATTGTGGAAACTGCGAGTGGTGGCGCCATTTTCAATGACGCAGGAATTGTAGAGATTCAATCATGCGTTTTCAGCAATAACTGTTGCATCGGGAACCGTGGCCCTCTGATCCCCCATTTTTTTGACGGCTTTTGGCTCGGCGCCGGCTTTCCGGCGTTAGGTGGTGCGATCTACAACAAAGGCGTTATCAAAATTCAGGATTCTCAGTTTGCGCTAAATAATGTTACTGGTGGCCATGGGGCTCTGGATTGGCTGTATGGACTCAGTGAAGGCCGTGGCGGCGATGCGGGTGGCGCGGCGATTTACAATGACGATGGGGTGATCTCAATGGATAATTCAATTATTCGCGGCAACACTGCGACAGCGGGCGGAGATGTTTCAGCGCGTGGATCGGGCGCTGCGATTGGTGGGGGGGTTAATTTGCACCAAGGAACCATGACGGTAAGTAATTGCCTGTTTGCTGATAACGTCGCGCAAGCAGGTCGAGGTGGCAGCGCTAAAGCAACTGGTGGTGCGATGGTTTCGTCGGGGAGGCTTCAGATAGAGACTTCCGTTTTTACCAATAACCATTCGATCGGCTTGACCGGCGAGGAAAGTACATACGGCGGGCTTGCTGAAGGCGGTGGGGTTGTCAGCAGCGGGATATTGACGGTTACTGCCTGCGATTTCCTGAACAATGGGGTTCTTGGCGGCGATGGGTTGGTAAACGGAGGCCCGGCCTTGGCTGGTGCCGTCCTGAATTTTGGTACGGGCGAAATCAGCGGTTCGCATTTCAACGCAAACTATTGCGTTGGGGGGCATGGCGTTAATGGTGGAATAGCAAGCGGAGGCGCATTGGTCAATTACGGAAATCTTGTTTTCACGAGTAACGTTGTCTCTTCAAATTTTGCCAATAGCGCAGCTTCGTACGGTGGGTTTGGAAGTCTACAGAATGCGAACCAATGCATAACGGCCAACAACACATTCTCAAACAACACTATTACAATCAGGACGTCGCTCCTCACGAATCACTTTCAAGTCGGGCAACAAGCGACGTTTACCATCAGCAATTCGATTGCGACCAATGGATATCTTTGGAGATTCGAAGACGCGCCAATTGACGCAAGCGATTCATCGACACTTGTTCGAACCAATCTTCAGATGAGTGATGTTGGATTATATGCTGTTACCTGCCCGAATGACTTCACGATGGCGTCTCTCGCTGTCAGTGTTGCGCCGGTTATCACGACGCCGCTGTATATCCAGAACAAACCATGGGTTAAGCCCTCCATTTATAATTATATATCCGTTGGTGTCACGGGTACGCCTTTGCAATACCAATGGTATTTTAACGGCACATCAGCGCCAGGGGCGACGAATGATACTTACCCCTATTCTCCAGACAATGCCCACTCGGGCGCGTACTACGTTGCAATCAGCAATGCTGCCGGTGTAGTCGTATCCGAGCCGATCGAGTTGTTCTTCCCACCTCTAATACTGAATCCAAGCCCACCAACGGCTGTTGGCTCATATGCGAATAAGAATGCCTCTGCCGGCGAGGGATCGCCTGTGACGTTAATAGCCGCGGTAGAAGGAACAGAACCTTTGGCCTACCAGTGGTACTGCAATGGAATGCAACTACCGGGCGCGATAAACTCAACATTTACAATCTCTTCAGTCAACCAGACAAATGCCGGATATTATTTCGTTGTCGTCACGAACGCATATGGGTCGACCACGAGTTCAAACGTTCAACTCTCGGTCGTCTTACCGCCGTCGATTGTTAGTGGATCGGGTCCGCAGCTTACGGTTGTTGGATCAAACATTACCTACGACGTCATCGTCACGAATACCGACAATATTTCGTATCAATGGCGATTGAATGGTACGAATATTGTCGGCGCTACAAACTCGTCGTTGATAATCACGAACGTCCAGACGAATGGTGCCGGAGTTTATTCGGTTGTTGTGAATAATGGGTACGCTGCCATAACCAACGCTTTCGACGCGTTAACGGTCCTCGGATCCCCGTCGATTCAGGTTCCGCCTGCCAGCCACTTTGCGGCGATTGGATATCCCACTACTTTTTCGGTGACCGCGACGGGCGCGCCTCCTCTCCGGTATCAATGGAGCTTCTCTGGTAAACCACTCGTCGGGCAGACGAACCCTGTATTGACTCTTCCGAATGTGCGGTCATTGCAGGCAGGTAATTACCGCGTCACTGTTAGCAATAGCTTTGGCTCGGTTCAAACCAGCAACGCATATTTGCGAACGATTTGGCCTGTTGTGCTGACCAGCGTTCCTCGGAGTCTCGTTGTGAATAGCAATGCCACAGTCAAGTTCGCGGTCGCGGCGACGGGAAGCGCGCTGACCTATCAATGGCAATTAAGCGATATCGATATTCCTGGCGCGACCAATTCTTATCTTTTGCTCACGAATGTTGGCGGCGCAGACGAAGGGACTTACAAGGTTATCGTCAGTAATCCGGTCAGTAGCACGAATACAACAGCATCTCTTGGAGTGGTCACATCACCGTTCGATTTAAATCAGAATGGCGAGACTGACTTGCTGCTGCGTAATCGGTCGACAGGTAAATTCTCGGCTTGGCTGATGAAGGGCACCAACATTGTTAGAGGGACTTCGTTAGGACCTGACATTTCGCCGTCATTACGAATCGTTGGTCTGAACGATTTCGATGGCTATGGGCAAAAGTCGATCGTCCTGCAGGCGAGTAACGGCGCCGTCTACGTGGTTTCGATTGCAGGAACGAATCTGTCTGTGCCTTATTGTATCGACGCAGGTACGGTCTACGAATCTCAACCGGGCGGCGGGGGAGGGGCTGCTGCTGCAATTTCTACTCTACAACCGGGACCACAAATAGACGTGAATGCCAGCGGCAATGTCAGCGCGGAATGGACTATTGTCGGCGTTGCTGATCTCAACCACGACGGCTCCGGTGATCTCATCGCATGCAATGACTCTCGACAGGTGGCGGTGTGGTGTTTGAACGGCACAAACTTTCTAGACGCAACCCCGCTGTTACTCACGCCGGCCACCAACATGCCGTCCGGGTCGAAAATCGTCGCCATTGCCGATTTTAACGGCGATGGCAGCCAGGATATCCTTTGGCAAAATTCTACTGGTTATCTCACGGCGTGGTTGTTGGATGGAACGACTTACCTCCAGGACTTACCTCTGCTAGGTGGGAAAGCAATCGGCACAGGTTGGAAAGTCGTCGCCGTTGCCGATTTCAATTATGATGGATGGCCGGATCTTATTCTGCAAAACAGTCTTGGTTACGTAATGGTGAAGTTTTTGCAAGACGGAATCTCCATCAGAAGTGCCTTGCTGCACGGCGGAACCCCGATCAATCCCGCCGTTTCCATCGTAGCGCCTCGATAACGGCACGTCTCGCCTAAAAGGTCCCTTACAAAAAGCCGCCGTCGCGTTCAACGCGACGGTGACCTTGCCGGGTGAGCAAAATCGCTTAACGCAGCTCTGCCGTCTTTCCTCTTGCGCGAAGTTGTTTCTGGGTTAACAAACATCCCATGTTGATGCTTCGTGAGAAACCGCCTGCTGATTGGTTGCCAAAAATTTTGGCGAATCTACCGGCTGTTCTCGTCGATCACGCGCATCTTGAACGCAAAGCGGCTACGACAGCGTTGAATCTCGAAAAGTATCGCGATTTGTTTCCGAAAGTTCAGGAACTGAACGCGATAGCCATTGAAGAGCTGCAACACTTCGATCTCGTTTTAAATCTCCTGAAAAAGCGCGGAATTCCGTTTGGACAACCGCATCCGAGTCCGTGGATTACTGCGTTGATGCGCTCCGTCCGCAACGGCCAACGACACCAGGTGATCGATCACTTGATTTGTTGTGCATTAATCGAGGGTCGCAGCTGCGAAAAATTTCAAATCCTCGCCGACGCGTTAAAACCAATCGACCCGGAGCTCGCGACGTTTTACGCGAGCCTCGTCGAATCCGAAGGCAATCATTACGCGACGTATTTAATTATGGCCCGCGACATTGATCTGGAGGAAACGAATCGTCGGCTCGACTATTATCTCGATTTCGATTCCGAGTTGATTCGCCAGCCGAATCCGCTTCCGATGTTACATTGACCAACTCCGCATTCGTCCGATTTGCTTTATCCAATGAAAAAGTTTCTTATCTTGTTCGTTACTTCGCTGTTGCTCACCCTCACGCCAAAAGCATCCGCCGTTGATGTGTTGGAGCAGTTGGGCATTAGGCCGGCAGCCACGACGAATCAATCCACGTCGACACTCTCGATTCCCTTGTCGCAGGACCAAATGGTGCAGGCACTCAAGGAAGCGCTCGGTAAAGGATTACAGCAGGCGGTATCCACTCTCGGCCAGACCAACGGCTTCCTCACGAACGCAAACGTGCGCATACCCATGCCAGAAAAACTGAAGCCCGCGGAGAAGGCGCTCCGTTCGATGAAACAGGACAAGCTCGCCGATGATCTGATCCTCACCATGAACAGAGCGGCCGAGCAGGCCGTGCCAGCAGCCATTTCTGTTTTCAGCGACGCACTAAAACAAATGTCTATCACTGACGCGAAAAACGTCCTGACTGGAACGACGAACGCCGCGACGCAATTCTTTCGCCGCACGACCGAGACAAACCTCTACGCAAAGTTTCTACCGATCGTGAAGAGCGCGACGCAGACGAATCGTGTTGTCGAAGCGTATAAAAACCTCATTACCAAAGCGCAATCCGGCACGTTAAGTACCGTCGGCGCAACGAACACTGGAACCCTGGGCGGGGTATTCGGCGGCATCCTGAACAAAACCGCGGAGTATTATGGCAACAATGCCGTTGACGTCGATGCGTACGTCACCCAAAAAGCGTTGGATGGCCTTTTCAAAATGGTATCCGAGGAAGAACGCAAAATTCGCGAAAACCCATCCGCCCGCGGCACAGAATTGCTACAAAAGGTTTTTGGCGCGATCAAAAAGTAGCGCCCAGATTCGAATGTCTCGTTCAGTCCGCCTTGCGCGCGTTCAATAGTAATTCCAGCGGTTGAGGCTTGTCGTCTACCCGCACGAGAACGGAGTTGTCGCGGATCTCCTGGCAAAAGACTTTCACTTTGCGATCTTCCACCTTCACGAAATCCGTGTCGCCCTGGCGGAGCGTTTGATTGTTGATCAACGCCATTCTCCTGGCGCCCGTTCCAGTAATGCCTTTAAGACTGAGTTGACCGTAATTGATCTCATGAATTTTCATCGGCTGAGGTGACGCGGCGTTCGTCTTCTTTTCGCGGGCGAGATCATTCAGGACTGCGTCGGCGGTCTCCTCTTTGATTGGCTTCGACGGCAATTTAACTTCTTTCTCCTTCGCAGCTTTGGCGATCGTGGCGGCTTGTTGCTCTGCTGTTGGCGGCACAGCGGCTACCATCAGACGTTTCATATATTTTTCCACGGCTTTGCCGGAGAATGATTCACTGAAGATGTCTCTTTGAACTGTCGATAGAGTCGGCCAACGAATACTGCCGAAGTTTTCCTGGCAAAATTTTTCGTATTCCTCCAGTTCAAATGGTGTGACATAGCGGCCGTGAACCCATGCGATTACCACAAGAGTAATTGCCACCGTTTTCAGCGCGCCCATGAACATTGCGACCCGATACTCCTGACGGCCAAACATCTCCACCTTATCCGCATCACGGGCCATCGATTTTCGTTTTACTCCCAGCAAAAAATAGAACAACGCTACAATCAGCGGATAAATGATCAACGCGGCAACATCCGGTCGCATGTCGAACGATTGCATCAGCCATGACGCCGGGTATTTGTAGACAAACGCCGAGATGACAAAGACCAACAGCCAGTGGAGCACTCCAAGGATTTGCTTTACCGAGTTGCTATGCCGGTAAAAATACATCGACACGCCGAAAGCAAGGACCAGAACGAGGTCAAACCAATGGAACGTGGTGGAGAAAGACATAATCGCAGGATACCTGCCGCCAAATGAGTCTTTCAATCACAATGTGTAGTGCTGCGGAGAAAGAAAAGAGCCGCCCCGGTTGCCCGAGGCGGCTTTGTTGGAGTTCAACCTTTAGGTTGTTCCCCGCTGCCCGCACGCTGAAGCGTGAACTCCAACGTTCGCGGACTTTGAACCTTGAACTGCTTGAACTTTGAACTCAGCAATTACGCATGTGTGACAACGGTCACTGCAGTCGTGCGTCCGGATTCGCCACCGTTGTTCACGGCAGAGATTTGGATTTCGACCGTTGCGTTCATCGGCAGGTTCTCGAGTGTGAAATCGAGATCCGCCGGCGAACCAACCGCCACGTAATCCTCATCCACACCGATCACCTTCTTGAACACGCGGTAATATTCCGCGCGCGCCGCCGGATCCCACTTCAACGCCACGGCTGTCGGGCCGATCAACGTTGCGATCAGGTTCTCGGGCGACTCTGGACTCTCATCAGCGCCCGGCTTGTTGAAGCCGTAAGCCGTCCAACGCGTGTCCAACGGATCGAGCAACAACACGAGTTCTTCAATGCACGCACGGAGACGCTTGTAGAGGCGATCCGCCTTTGCGTTACGGACCTCGAGCAGCGCCTCGACGTTATCTTCTGCCGTGATCACAGCGTTTTGCGCCGTGGTCAGGTCATCGTACAACGTCTGCATCGCCGCCGCCGTGGCTTGGATCGCTGCGACTTCATGCGTTTGATTTGCAGTGAAGTGCGCTTTGAAACCAAGGGCAATTGGCAACAGGTCATCCGCCGAGAAAGGCACCATAATGGAGCCGTTCATGCCGGTAATGTCCCAGTTCGAATTGTACTCGGTTCCGAGATATTCTTTGAGGATATCGCGGGCGATACGGATTCGTTCACGGGTCATCTCGCGTTTGGTGAAGAACGCGCTGCGTGCCGATGTCAGTGTCACTTTGGCCAGTTCATAATTATCGCGTGCGCTGATCAGGCCATTGAGATCAGCAGCGATATTTTCCGGTGTTCCTTGTGTGGCGCCAATGATCGCGGCGTATAACGTCGCACCATTGATCGCTTTGGTACCGGCCGGAATTAGCGCCGGTATCTGTTTAACTAAGTTTTGTTTCATAGTTTTTTTCCTTTCTCTTTAACTGCGCCACTTCGCCGACCGGCCGCTGCAGAAGACCGAAAAACAGTTCAGTTACCGCTTACGACGACAAACACTGCGTCTGTCATCCCCAACAGCTTTCTTGCGGCTGGGAAATCGAATCAGCAAAGCGACTTCTACCTAACTGCGCCGCAAGCCAAACAACTTTGAACTTTGAACGTTCAACCTTGAACTGGCTCGCGGAGCGAACGCGAAGCACGCCGCTGTCGGCCACAGACATCAAAAGCGTGCCTGTCAGACCCGCGACTGAAGGAGGTTTCTAAGTTCCTTCGGTCTTCGTGTGTCCGGCTGACCGACTCGCGGTCAATCGAACGGGACACAGCATTTCAGAAAAACGGACAGGGGGGTGATGACAAGATTCCGTCGAAATGTTGTCACCACCTGGGACTATTGATTTTATTGATCGAAATGAGGGTCGGCTATTTATTGCTTGACAGAATGTAGTTGGAACGCGGATCCCTTTTTGAGACCCAAAACGAAGTGAAAACGATGTCGAAACGTGTTTTTGCGACGGCTTCGCAAATCGTGAGGTGAGACCTCCATTTAACTGAGGTTGTAGCTATTACCGTTGCGCAGGCTGACCAGGCTCCTGGAACCGAAATTCCCGATGACTTTAGGGGGGTAGTGCCCGTTACCCGCTGTTCGGAGACCCATTTTCGGATCATTTCCCGCTAAACCACCGAAAAAGACGATTTTTACGACTAAAACTGCGGCAAAATTTTTTTTGACACACTTTTTGTTTCGAGAAATGCACCAAAAAACTTTTTCACGGGTTTCTTGTTTCAATAAACCCGACAAAAAACTTTTTGGCGTCCTTTTCGTTTCAAAAAACGCGTCACAAAATTTTTTTACGGTGTTTTTGTTTGACGAAGGGCGTCAAAAAATTTTTCGAGGCGCTTTTAGTTTCCAAAAGCCGGCAAAAAAATTATTTCGTGGAGAAAACTTTTCCCGAATGACGCCAAAAACTTTTGTGACCGGATTTTGCAGTGCAAAAACGCGCCAAAAAAACTTTTCGCCCCAATTTTGTATCACAAAAAGGCGTGAAATCTGCTAATGAGGGGCATTTGACCCTTTCCTAACAGGGGAGAATTGGGGGGTGCAATGTGTACGGCGACCGTCCCTAATTTCAAGCGTGATCATTGGAACAGGCAGTTCTGTGCTGCTTAGATTTTTGCAATCCAATACATGTTCTCATAGGGACACTTCTAAATACGTAAATTGGTGCACAAAAAAACCCGACCATTTTCGGTCGGGTTTGCATAGAATGTTCTATTCAAGCCGGAGAAAAGCTGGATTTAGGAAACGGTCGGTCATCTTTTTTGTCTGCATACCGAAACGCCTTAATTAACATGCTTTCATCTTCCTGCTGGGGCCGTTTCGACGGCTCCGGCGCTGGGGGCAGCGGTTGTCTCTTTGGTTTGGGGTTCTCCGTTTGTAGGAGCGTTTTCATGTTTTTTCGGTTCTTGAGGCAAGGATAATAGCTTAACGATTCCGAATTCATCCAGAACATAATTTAGCAAAATCTTGTGAAGATCGCTTTCAGCAGAATCTGGTTTTCTTACATGAGGGAAAAGCTGCTGTGCTTGCTCTCTATCGATAACGAAGCTATGGGACGGGTAGGAAGCGATCAACTTATCCAGATCCAAAGTTGGATTTAAGAGGCGACCGTAGTCACGCGTAATCCTCATCGCGCGTTGGACTTCTCCTAATTTTAATGGATCAATTTGGCCGGCGATAGGTGAAATAATCGAAGCGCTCAAACTTTCAGCGATTTCAGCTGCAGTTTTCGTTGTGATTGAACTGCCACGCTTTAAAGCAACAAAATGCTGTTTGAAAAGCTCCCATGACAAATCTTTCAGATATTTGACCGACTCCGTCAGGTCTAAACCAGAACTTCGCTTAAACAACTCATCCTCTTTGCCCAGTTGGATATCGAGGGGTCCGAGTTCTCCCGAGTCTGCGATCACGATGTGCGTGGCCCCTACACAAATTAGAGTGCCAGCGCTCTTACATGGCCCAAAGATGTAAACCGTAGTCTCCTTGTAATGCCGTTGAAAACAACGCGCTATTAAAAACGCCGCATCAGGATCGCCACCAGACGTGGTCAAAATTACAGCAGCATTTTTCTTTCGATGCTTCACCGCCGTAACCTCTGCGCAAAACAGTTTTGCCGTTTCGCGTTCGATTCCGGCGCTAAAGAGGAAAACGTCGGCGTGCTTTTCTTCTGCGAATTTCGTAGCGGCTGCGTGGATTTGTTGTGGGTCTGCCATGAGAGGGACATTACAGAATATTGACCAGCTGTCATGAGTTTTTTAAGACAGTCTCATCCCGTAACTGTTACCGGCGAATTGTTTGTTTTGGAAGGTGCTCGAATCTAGGACTGTTAGAACGAACCAAAGTAGAACCGCCGGGGAAAATAGAGTGAGGCCTGCGGCTTCGCGCCGCAATTCACAGAACACGAGAGTTTTATGACGAATTCAGGCGTTATACAGCCGTTTGATCCATTTGCGCCCTATGTAAATATGCAGTATCGTCACCGTCGCATTGTTTGTAGATGCTGGGTTCTTTCCTCACAGATAAAATGACAAGGCAGGGCAGGGTGGGGAATTGCTTCGGCGGTTCGAATCGCCCGTTTTGTATTGATAATGAAGGGGTTTAGCGCGGTTGCAAAAAGAGTAGAATATTTTTAAAAAACCTCTTGCAGGCAAAATTTCGCCTGCTATATTCCGCGCTCCGTTTCGCCAGAAATGGCGGAGACCGGCAGCTTTAATCAGCATAGGCCGATAACTGACGTCTCACAGACGCAGGAGTGATGGCCAATGCACTCCAAGCTGTAAAATTTGGAAATTTGATTTTTTTATGCCAGTTAAAACATTTAGGCCATTAACGCCGTCGACTCGCTACATCACGATAGCGAGCTTCGATGAAATTACGAAGACGAAGCCGGAGAAGAGCCTCGTCCAGATTCGCAAGAAAACCGGCGGTCGCAACGCCTATGGCCGTGTCACAGCTCGTGGCATCGGTGGTGGGCACAAGCAAAAGTTGCGTCTCGTTGATTTCAAGCGCCAGAAACATGGTGTTGAAGCGACTGTTTCCGCGATCGAATACGATCCGATCCGCACCGCGCGTTTGGCTCTCCTCCAATATAAAGATGGCGAAAAGACTTACATCATCGCTCCAAACGGTCTTCAGGTTGGCGCGAAGTTGATGAGCGGTCCGAGTGCAGCTCCTGACCTCGGCAATTGTCTCCCTCTCAAGTCGATCCCGGTTGGTGTTGCTATCCACGGTATCGAATTGGTTCCGGGCAAAGGCGCACAGATGGTTCGCAGTGCTGGTTCAGCCGCGACCTTGATGTCTGTGGACGCTGGTTATGCCCAGGTTCGTTTGCCGTCCGGCGAAATCCGCCGCGTGAACGAAAACTGCTACGCGACCATCGGTCAGGTCGGTAACACGGAACACGAAAACATTATTCTCGGTAAGGCCGGTCGCAGCCGTCATCGTGGTATTCGCCCGATTACCCGTGGTATGGCCCGTAACCCGGTTGACCATCCAAACGGTGGTGGTCAAGGTAAGTCCAAAGGTGGTGGTGGCGTGCAGCAGCTCGTCTCGCCGTGGGGCTTGCTCGCGAAGGGATATAAGACCCGTATCAAGACCAAAACCAGTAACCGCTTTATCGTTGTGCGCCGTGATGGTCGCCCAATGAAACTTAAATAACGCATATGGGACGCTCGATTAAAAAAGGTCCGTTTATCGACCTGCATTTGTTAAAGAAGATCGACA
Organism: uncultured bacterium; assembly: GCA_966112985.1. Lineage (GTDB taxonomy): Bacteria > Verrucomicrobiota > Verrucomicrobiia > Limisphaerales > JACDHS01 > CBHWET01. The sequence goes on from CBHWET010000040.1 coordinate 15,087, forward strand.
AAGCCAAGGCTGCGAAGTCGAAGACTCCGATCAAGACCTGGTCACGTCGTTCGATGATTACGCCTGACTTCGTTGGTTTGACCTTCAATGTCCATAGCGGCAAAGTGTTCAACCCGGTTTTCGTGACTGAAAACATGGTTGGTCATCGTCTCGGTGAATTTTCCCTGACCCGTACGTTCAAGAAGCACGGTGCTCATACTGCGAAGGCAGAAGCGAAATAGTATTTTATGCAAGTTCACGCCATTACGAAAAACGTGCGGATGTCCGCGCAGAAAATGCGCGAAGTCGTGCGCCAGATTCAGGGCTTGCCCGCGCTCCAGGCGCAGGCTGTGCTCGCGGTTATTCCCCGCAAATCTGCACGCGTCGTTGCGAAGACTTTGAAGTCGGCCATTGCGAACGCCGAAAACAATAACAACGCCCGGCCTGAAAGCCTGCGCGTGAAAGAAGCGGTTGCCGGAACAGCGACCTCTTACAAACGCTTTATCCCTAAGGCGCGCGGTTCGGCCGGCCCGATCATCAAGCGCAATTGCCACGTTAAAATTACTGTCTCTGACGAATAAGTTATGGGTCAAAAATGTAATCCAATTGGCCTCCGTGTTGCCGTCAATAAAGATTGGCGCTCCCGCTGGTACTCCGACAAGAAGGACTTCGGCAAGTTGTTGAACGAAGACCGCCAGATCCGTGAGATCCTGAAGAAGAAGCTCGAAGCCGCTTCGGTTCCGAAGATCCAGATCGAACGCGCCGCGACCCGCTGCCGTATCACGATTTTCACTGCCCGCCCGGGTGTCGTCATCGGCCGTAAAGGCGCCGAAATCGACAAGCTCAAGGAAGAATTGAGCAAGATGACGGGTAAGGAAGTTTACGTCGACATCCAGGAAATCAAGCAGCCTGAAACCGACGCGCAGTTGGTGGCTGAAAACATTGCGCTCCAGTTGGAACGCCGTGTTTCTTTCCGTCGTGCGATGAAGAAAGCCGTTCAGACCGCGATGGATTTCGGTGCGGATGGTATTCGTGTTCGTTGCGCCGGCCGTCTCGGTGGTGCTGAACTCGCCCGTGTCGAACAATATCTGGAAGGCCGTGTTCCGCTGCACACGTTGCGCGCGAACATTGATTACGGTTTCGCGGAAGCGCACACCGTTTATGGCAAGCTCGGCATCAAGTGCTGGATTTGCAAAGGCGACAAGAAAGCTGAAAAGAAAGAACAGCCGAAGGCTGAAGCTGCCGCAGCTCCTGCTGCTGCCTGATAAGGAAATTTTCGTATGTTACAACCCGCAAGAGTAAAATATCGCAAGATGCATCGTGGCAGCCGCGCCGGTATGGCGACGAGTTGTAACACGGTCGCCTTCGGCGAATACGGATTGCAATGCCTCGAACGCGCCTGGATCGATACCAAGCAGATCGAAGCAGCGCGTGTCGCGATCAATCGTTTCATGAAACGCCGCGGCAAAGTCTGGATCCGCGTGTTCCCGCAAAAGTCTTTCACGAAGAAGCCTTTGGAAACTCGAATGGGTAAGGGCAAAGGACCTCTCGAATCGTGGGTTGCGGTTGTGAAGCCGGCAACTGTCATGTTCGAAGTGGACGGCGTAACCGAAGCGATTGCTCGTGAAGCAATGCGCCTCGCCGCGACGAAGCTGCCAATTCATACCAAATTTATTTCGCGTCACCGCGTTGCCGCCTAATTATGAAGATGTCTGAACTGAAAGATTTAACAGTGACCGAATTGTCGGCGAAGAGCCGCGATTTGCGCCAGGAAATGTTCAACTTGCGCCTGCAACAGGCGAGCAGCCAGCTGGAAAAGCCGGCCCGTCTCCGCACGCTCCGCAAGGACATCGCGCGCATCGAAACCCAAATCTCCGCCGTGCGCAAAAAGGCGCCAGCAAAAGCAGGTAAATAATCGTTATGTCAGAAACACAAGCACCGACAGAGAATCGCGGAACCCGTAAAGAACGGTTGGGTCGCGTGGTCTCGAACAAGATGGATAAGACGATTGTGGTCAGCGTCGAGCGCCGTTTCCCGCATCCGCGCTACAAAAAGGTGATCAAGAGCTTCAAGAAGTTCTACGCCCACGACGAGAAGAACGAAGCGAAGATTGGTGACGTTGTTCTGATTGAAGAAACCCGTCCGATGTCGAAGTTGAAGCGCTGGCGCCTGACGCAAGTGCTCGAAAAAGCTGAAGAAGCAGCGCCGGTTACTGCCTAACTAAGATTTTATGTTACAGGTCCGTTCCATTTTAGATGTTGCCGACAATACCGGTGCGAAACGCGCAGCGGCGATCGGTGTCCTCGGTAAGAATCAGATGTATGCCGGCATCGGCGATGTGATCAAAGTTCACATCAAGGAAGCCGCCCCGGATGGCACGGTGAAGAAAGGCGAAGTCTGCAATGCAGTCGTCGTCCGCACCAAGCAATCTATTCGCCGTAATGATGGTTCGTATCTGCGTTTCGATAACAACGCGATCGTCATCATCGACAAGGAAAACAATCCGCGCGGCACGCGTATTTTCGGACCGGTTGCTCGCGAACTCCGCGACAAGAAGTTCATGAAGATTATTTCGCTCGCGCCAGAGGTGATTTAAGTATGTCAAAATTTCACGTTAAAAAGGGAGATGAAGTGGTGATCATCGCCGGCTCTGAAAAGGGCAAGCGCGGTAAAATCATCGAAATTTCCACCAAGAAGGAACGCGTCATCGTTGAAGGCGCGAAGATGATCAAGAAGCACACGCGCAAGAACCAACAGAATCCGCAAGGCGCGATTGTTGAACGCGAAGGTTCAATCCACATCTCGAATGTGATGAAGGCGGAACAATTTGATGCGCGTAAAGGCGCACAGCCGGCCAAGGCGTAACTAATTTGCTTCCGGCAAAATCCGGCGGCGTAAAACAATGAAAGCAAGACTCTACGAAAAATACGTGAACGAAGTGGTGCCCGCTCTGAAAGAAAAGCGGAAGTACACCAACGTGCATCAGATCCCACGCATCGAAAAGATCGTCGTGAACATGGGTGTCAGCGCATCGCTCGAAAAGAGCGCCATCGATGATGCCGCCAAGGATTTGACGATGATTACCGGTCGCAAGCCGGCGATCAGCAAGTCACGCAAGAGCATCGCGAATTTCAAGCTGCGCGAAAATTATCCGATCGGCTGCCGTGTCACGCTCCGCCGTGATGCGATGTATGAATTTTTCGATCGCCTGGTTGCTACGGCGTTGCCACGTATCCGTGACTTCCGCGGTATTTCTCCGCGCTCGTTCGACGGCCGTGGAAACTATTCGCTCGGTGTTCCTGACCAGACGATTTTCCCGGAAATCGAGTTGGACAAGATCAAGCGCACGCAGGGTATGGACATTACGATTGTCACCAGCGCGCCGACCGACGACGAAGCGTTGGACTTGTTGAAAATGATGGGAATGCCTTTTGCCGAACGGCAGAGCGCTCCCGCTGCAAAGCAATAATTTAAGAAGATTTTATGGCAAAAGTAGCCTGGTTAGAACGTAACAAGAAGAAAGCCGAAACGGTTAAGAAGTACGCTGCAAAGCGCGCTGAATTGAAAGCCAAGGGCGACTATGTCGGTCTGGCTAAGCTCCCACGCAATGCGAGCCCGGTTCGCGTTGTGAACCGTTGCAAAATGTCCGGCCGCCGTCATGCGTATTGGCGCAAGTTCGGTGTGTCCCGTTTGACATTCCGCGAAATGGCGTTGAATGGTTTGATCCCTGGAGTAACGAAAGCTAGTTGGTAAGAACAAAATAATCTCGGGCTACGTCGCGTAAGCGAGACGACGAGAAAATAAAATATGCACGATCCGATTTCAGACATGTTGACGCGAATCCGCAACGCCAGCCGTGCGTTGCAGCCGGTCGTCGAAATCCCGCACTCCAAGTTGAAGGAGAGCGTTTCTCAAATTTTGAAGAAAGAAGGCTACGTCAGCGAAGTGACTGTCGATGGACAGACCGCCGCCAAGACGATCAAGTTGAAGCTGAAGTACGAAGGCAAACGTCCTGTGATTGAAGGTTTGCGCCGCGTCAGCACGCCTGGTATCCGCCGTTACACCGGTTCAAAAGATGTTCCCCGCGTCCGCGGTGGCCTCGGCGTTTCGATTCTGTCGACGTCTGAAGGAATCATGACTGGTGTTCAAGCGCGTAAGAAGAACATTGGCGGAGAATTGCTCTGCTACGTCTGGTAAGAAAGTTTTGTTATGTCACGTATTGGAAAATTACCGATTGCGATTCCTGCCAAAGTCAAAGTGGCAGTGAACGGCAACAAAGTGAACGTTGAAGGGCCGAAAGGCAAATTGAGCCTCGCTCTGCCACGCCGCACGTCATTGAAGGTTGAAGGCGACAAAGTCGTCGTCAGCCGCGATGGTGATGATGCTGAAGCGAAAGCGATGCACGGCCTCGGTCGCGCTTTGGTCAATAACATGGTCAAAGGTGTTACCGAAGGTTACGTCAAGAAGCTGGAAATCAACGGCGTCGGTTTCAAAGCCGCTGTCCAGGGCAAGGTTGTTAACCTGAGCCTCGGCTATTCGCACCCGATTAATTATCCTATACCCGACCAGATCAAAGTCACCGTGGAAGAAAACACGAAGCTGACGATCGAAGGTCCTGACAAGCAGGTTGTTGGTCTCGTTGCTTCCGAAATCCGTGCTTATTATCCGCCTGAACCTTACAAGGGCAAAGGTGTTAAGTACTCGGACGAGAAGATCATCCGCAAGGAAGGCAAAACTGTTCAGTAATCTGGAATTAACCACGTCACGGCAAAAACCGTGGCTGAACTAAAAATGAGAACTCAAGATAAGCAACGTTTACAACAATTACGCCACTGGCGTGTTCGTAAGAAAGTCATTGGCACCGCGCAACGTCCGCGCATGAGTGTTACTTTCACGAATCAGAACATTTACGTTCAATTCATCGATGATGCCGCGGGTAAGACACTCGCTGCCACGACGACCACGAGCAAAGCAGCTCGTGCATCCGGTGCAAAAGCCGGTGCGAATGTAGCAACAGCGAAGCGCATCGGCGCTGAGGCTGCGCAAGCGGCAAAGACCGCTGGGATTACTGCTGTGGTTTTTGATCGCAGTGGTGCCCGTTACCACGGAAAAGTGAAAGCTTTGGCGGATGCGGCTCGCGAAGCCGGTCTGCAATTTTAATCAGGAGATAAATTACTGTGCCAGAACCAAGACAAAATACAGGTGGAGAACGTGGTCGTGGAGGCCGTGGCGGTCCGGGTGGTCGTCGTCGTCCGCAATCTCAATCCGAGAATCCAGAGGCAATTACCGATGGAAAGCCGGTGATTGAGCTGAACGAGAAGGTCGTTTACATCAATCGCTCCGCAAAGGTCGTCAAAGGTGGTCGTCGTTTCAGCTTCAGCGCATTGGTTGTCA
>CBHWET010000041.1:0-19489 GCA_966112985.1 uncultured bacterium
CATGTGAAACAAGCGGTTGTTATCAAAGGCAAGATACGCCTCAAAGACTTCGATACGGATGATTGCAACGGCCTCGATAAGGAGAAGACGAAAGCCAAGACCATTCAATGTGGACAGCGAATTGCCGATTTGCAGCAGTTGCTATATGCCAACTCCAGTCACGCCGTGTTGTTGTTGTTCCAAGGAATGGATGCCAGTGGAAAAGATGGTTCTATTCGTCGTGTCCTCGAATTTGTAAATCCTGCCGGAATCGAAACGGCTAATTTCAAAGTCCCATCTGAAGAGGAGCGCGCCCATGATTTCCTGTGGAGGATCCACAAAGCGGTGCCGCGTTATGGAAACATCGGTGTATTCAATCGCTCCCATTATGAAGCTGTGCTGGCGGAGCGCGTTTTAAATATCGTGCCGAAAAGCGTTTGGTCGAAACGATATGATCAGATCGTCGACTTCGAACGGATGCTCGTTGCGAACAAAGTTGTTTTGCTGAAATTCTATTTGCACCTCGGTAAAAAGGAACAGGCGGAACGCTTCGAAGAGCGGCTAGCGAATCCGCATAAAAATTGGAAATTCTCTCACGCCGACCTCAAAACTCGCCAGCACTGGGACGACTACATCGACGCGTATGAGGATATGCTAAACGCGACCAGCCACAAAGACGCGCGGTGGCATCTTGTTCCTGCCGACCGAAATTGGTATCGCGATCATGTCATTGCGAAGACCGTCGTGAGGGCGATGGAAGGGTTGAAGATGACGTGGCCAGAACCGAAGGAAGATTTGTCGAAGATTAAAATTATTTGATTGAGTCCCTATCGTGCAGCCATGCTGACGTTCTGCTGCGGTGTCTTTGATTTGGTCTTCGCACTTTGATGAACGAGAACACGTCGGATGTTTTTCTTCCAGTTCGCGTTTCCGACAGAATCGTTCGGTGGGCAATACCTATCAGCGAGGAAATCGAGAAAGTGTCCCTTGGCTCCGTTGGTGATCCATCGTGCATGGGTATTTCGAATTGTCGTGATGCAAACCTGGCGGGCGTGCTTTTCGTTCTTAACGGGCATCGATAAGATGCCGTAGGGCACTTGAGCCTTTGCTCCGCCTTCAATCACGTAAATCGCGTCCGCCAGGCGTTCCACGTACGCAGGGGAAAGCGAATGTTTTGCGGTCACACTCCAGCAACTGAACAACAATAACGCAAACACTGCCTTCACATCTGCCTCCTCTGTTATTGAACGACATCAGCGTCAACTAAAACATCGGTGAGCAGGACGAGATCATCATCCGTAGCGAAAACTCACGGTAAACTCAGAGTTTTGGATGAAGCAGAGCAGGGGAATTGTGACGGCGCCGCGGACGCACCTGTAAAACAAAAAAGCCGCAGAGATGAACTCTGCGGCTCTGAAAGAATGTGGTTTGAATTACAAAATCTTCGACAACAGTTCGTCGTTGGTCTTGTGCTTCTTCAACGCGGCAATCAGCGTCTCCATCGCTTCGACTGGATTGAGATCAACCATCATGCGGCGAAGTTTGCGAACGGATTCGATGTTTTTCGGAAAGAGCTTTTCTTCTTTACGGGTACCGCTCTTCGGAATGTCGATCGCCGGGAACAGGCGACGTTCGGCGAGTTTACGATCCAGAATCAACTCCATGTTACCGGTGCCTTTGAATTCCTGGAAGATGAGTTCATCCATGCGGGAACCCGTATCGACAAGCGCAGTGGCGATGATCGTCAGCGAACCGCCTTCTTCGATCTTACGAGCGGAGGCAAACATCTTACGCGGAATTTCAAGTGCGCGAGCATCAACACCGCCGGTCATCGTTCGACCGCTGCCACCGTGCACGCTGTTATAAGCGCGCGCAACGCGTGTAATTGAATCCAACAAAACGAAAACGTCTTTGCCGGCTTCGACCATACGGCGGCAACGTTCGATCATGAAGCGAGAAAGGCGCACGTGCGTTTCCAGGTCCTGATCGTTGGATGACGCAACGACTTCCGCTTTCACGGAACGTTGAAAATCGGTGACTTCTTCCGGGCGTTCGTCAATGAGCAGCACCATCACGTGAACTTCGGGATGGTTCATCGTAACGGCATTGGCGATCTGTTTGAGGATCGTTGTTTTACCGGTGCGAGGAGGAGCGACGATCAAACCACGCGTTCCTTTTCCGATTGGAGTGACGAGATCGATGATGCGCGTTTCGAGCAAATCAGGAGAAGTTTCCAGACGGAATTTCTCAATCGGATCAATTGTCGTCAGATTCTCGAAGCGGCTCGCCTTGGTGTATTCTTCGAAAGTGAGGCCATTGACTTTATCAACCGCTTTCAATTGCGGGCTGTTGCCGCGATGCGGTGGTTGCGTCGGACCTTCGATCAAGGCGCCTTCGCGAAGATAATGGCGTTTAATGGTGTCAGGAGTGACGAAAATGTCGGCAGGCTTTGGGTGAAAATGATTCTGCTGAGTGCGCAGGAAACCGAAGCCTTTTTCTGAGATTTCGAGATAGCCGGAACCGTAATCCGACGCGCCATTGGACTCGTTGCTCATATCTTGTGTGAATGTGTGCTATCGAAGAGTCTATTTCGGAAAAAAATCCCAAAAACCAATTGAACTTTTAGAACTTGGAGAACCTTCTGGACTCGAATGCCCAGCGGTTTTGACCTTCGACGAGCGCAACTTACGTGCAAAAAAAGGCCATTGCAATAGTTTTTTATGTTTTCAGGAAAAACCTGAACTACGCGGAAATCGGCGATCTGCTATTGTATTTGACCGCCTATGCGCGAATACGAAATCTACGTCCCGCTGCACCTTAACGACGGATCACCCATCCCCGCCGCGAAATTGCAGAATGTCAAATCGCGCATCGTTGAACACTTTGGCGGGCTGACGCATTTCCCCCAACAGAACGAAGGCCTTTGGAAAGTCGGCAATTTCACGTTCCGCGATCACGTCGTTATTTTGCGTGTGTTGTCGGAGGACTACGTCAAAGCCGAGCGCTTTTTTGCACGGTTGAAAGTCGAATTGAAACGGGAGTGGCAGCAGGAAGACGTGCTCATCGTGTCACGGAACGTGCGCACTCTTTAATCATTGCGCGCTTGCGTCGGCTGATTCCTGCGGCAGAGTTTCCCTTCACGTGGCTCCGCACGAAACATTTCGTGATTTGCTGAAGAATGTCCGGCCGGTGCTTGCACTCGCACCGATGCAGGATATTACCGACCTGGAGTTCATGCGCATCATTCACGGTTATGGTGGCCCGGATATCTATTGGACCGAATATTTCCGCGTTCATGGCGATTCGAAACCAGAGAAGTTCATTCTTCGGTCAATCACGGAGAACGATACCGGTCGCCCCGTTGTCGCGCAGATGATCGGCAATGACGTCGCCGCGCTTGTCCGCAATGCGAAGGAACTCCAACGCTATCCAGTGGCTGCGATCGATTTGAATCTCGGTTGCCCCGCTCCTGTCGTTTATCGCAAGTGCGCTGGCGGCGGCTTGCTTCGCGAACCGCAACGCATCGACAATATTCTTGGCGCGTTGCGTGATGCAGTGACGATTCCTTTTACGGTTAAAACACGAATCGGTTTTGAATCACCGCAGGAGTTTGAACAACTGCTCGGAGTATTTGCGAAACACGCGATTGATCTCCTCACCGTGCATGGACGGACCGTTCTGCAAATGTACAAGCCCGGCGTTCGCTACGATTTAATTGCAGAAGCGGCGCGGGCATTGCCGTGTCCGATTCTGTTGAACGGAAATGTCTACAGCGCTGAACAAGCGCTCGCATTGACGGAACAAACGGGCGTGCGCGGTTTGATGATCGGTCGCGGTGCGATTCGTAATCCATGGTTGTTCGAACAAATTCGGCAGCGGCGTCGTGGAGAACCCGAACTTTGGCCGACTGGACGCGAAGTCCTGGAGTACATCCATGAACTTTGGAATTCACAAACGTCTCCTGAATTCCGTGAAAACGCGCAGGTGCAGCGGATGAAGAAATTCGTGAACTTCATCGGCGAAGGCGTTCCGCACGCTGAGAAATTTATCTACGAAATCCGGCGTTGCGAAACGAAGGCAGATTTCTTTCGCATCTGTGAAGAATCATTAGGCACGGACGACCGGTTGTCCCTCGTCCCACGTGATCATCTTGCGCCGACTTCAGTCGGTTGAAGAGTCAGTTCCTGCCGGCTCCATGTTGGTCCAGCGCAACGTGGTCCTTCTTCCGACCAGACCAGTTTATCGATGCACATGCGACGTGCTTTCATTCCCGTATCCCACGCATGGTAAACGATGAACTCTGTTTCATCATCAGGTCCGATGACGATCGAATGATGTCCGGGGCCGATTACTTTGCCTGGGACAGTTTTCAAAACGCGCGGGCCAGCTTCACTCCCGACGTCGGTGTAAGGACCGAGGATATTGTCCGCAACTCCGTAATCCACTCCATAACTGTCATTCTCATAACAGCCACCGCTGTAGAAACAGTAGTAACGTCCGTCATGCTTTCTGACGAACGGTCCTTCGAGGGTGTGCCAGTCCCAAATATGGCCATACATCTCGCGGTTTCGTTTGAACAATTGCCAGTCACTGCGTGCCCGCAACACCGTTTTTTCCTCGCCCGCGAGCCTGGTCATGCCGATCAACTTATCGACGACCAAGGCTGTACCGGCGCGGACGGTTTCCGACACATCGAGAAAATCACGCGCGTAGAACAGGTACCATTGACCGTCGTCGTCCTGGAACGGATGCGCATCAATTGCGAACGGACATTCCTCCGTGGCGCCGATTAGCATCCCGACATCTTCGTACGGTCCTTCTGGCGTTTTGCTCTTGGCAACACGCAATTGGTGAAGGAGCCCTAGGGTCGCGGTCGAATAGTAGAGGTAAAAATTTTCACCATCGTACGCCACTTCCGGCGCCCAGAAAGCGCCGCCAACAAATTTCGGGCGGACGCGCAAAGCACCACCCTGAAACTTCCAGTTCGCCAGATCATCCGAGGTGAGCAGGGGAATGGCGCAATCGACGCCATCAATTTTTTTGCTGCTCATATCCAGCTCGGTCACGATGTCCTGCACCGTTCCGAGCGGTCCTGTTCCCACGGCATAATATTTCCCTTCGTATTTCCAAACAAATGGATCAGCAAAATAACGGTTGAAGACTGGATTCTGAAAAACGAACTTTTGTGTGGCGAGCATCGTGGTTTCCTCCTTATGAAGAAACTACATGCAAATTTCTGGTTCGCCAAATCGCGGAGTGCCAGGCATCGCTGCAATGCGATTTACAACGGCGTGGGCCGTGGACGAAGTTTCGTGGCGACTTTCTGATTAGCCAACGGCTGGCCTTTGCGACCGATTTTTACGCGTGTGATTGTCGTCCGCGCCAGGTTGGCGCAATAGAGCTCATCCAAATCTTTTCCGCCGAAAGCCATATTCGTCGGGCTCCCGAGATGAATCGCCCAGCGGTCCCAGGCAAATAGCGTTTTTTCACGTGACGGACTGATGCGCCAGATTTCGTCTGAGGCATAGCAGCAGACGTAAAGGTTTCCTTCGGCATCCAGGGTCAAGCCATCCGGGAAGCGCCCGCATTGCTCGGCGTAAACTTCGGGCGCGCTCACGCGGCCATCAGCCTTGATTTCAAAGCGGAGCACACGATCGGTGTTGCTTTCGACCATGAACAACGATTTTTCATCCGCACTAAGCGCAAGACCATTGGTGTATCCGATCGGGCCCGCGAGAATTTCGCCGTTCGAACTGCCTGCAGGAAATCGCAGGAGATAGCCGTTATTTTTTTTCCAATTGCCCGAATCGGTGACGTAATAATTACCCGCGCTGTCGAACAGTCCGTAGTTGGCGCAGATGATCTTCTGTTCGCCGACGTGACTTGCGAATACCGACCATTCGCCACTCTGCGAAACCTTCACAATGCCTTGCGCGGGATTACAGACGAACAATTCCTCCTGCGGCGAAAACGCGAGCCCGGCGCAAAAGCTGCCGAGGTTTGTGACGAGCTGCCACTTGCCATCGGGTGCAATGCGATAAATTTGTCCACCTTCGCCGCCAGCCCAAAGATCACCATGCCGATCGAAGGCAATACATTCGGGATGATCAATCGCGGTGGCGAAGATCTCGAACTTCTCTATCGGAATTTCCGGTGTCATGCGGCAGCGATGAAAGCACTCGGCGTTCTTCGTGTGAAGAATTAATCCGCAGACGGGTGGGAGGCCAAAATATTACGCAAATGTAAGTTTACCGACCATCCTCGAAGCGAAGGCATTGGCAGCATTTTCCGTCGGACGAGCGGTCCAGTAGTAGTTGCATTTGCTGCAGTGCCAAGTTGGAAGCGTCAAAGCGAGGAAAGTCATTGGGCCTTTGCAGAACTTGCAGGCTTTGGCATCAGTAGCTGTGGTCTTTTTGACTGACATACGGTTGAGTTAAACCTTGTAACTCATTGAGTTTCAAAAACTATGAGTACACCCCTGAAGTCGCGGAATTCAAATGCCTGATCTAAAAACAGGGGAATGCTGAAACCTTACCGAGGATTCCTGTAATGGCCGCCGTTGAAGTGAACGTTCCTCCGAGCATCCGAAGGATTCACGATCCACATTCCCGTGGCACTTGATCAAGTGTAAGCGACTCTCTTTGCGCTATGGTGCGCTGCCCCAAGTATTCACATGTGGTGTTCTTGTTTGATCTTGCGAGGACATTAAACGAAGAGTAATTCTCCGCGTCTGGTGTGCTGGGGCATATGATTCCGACTCAAAAGCGGTTTTTCGAAAAAAAACGAGGTTTTTTCGCCGTTTGAACGAATTTGGCACACCATTTTATGGCTGTTTTGGGGAATTTCCGCTCCTCAAAGTCCCAAATGGACGTTTCGGTCAGTTGAAACGACTTTTAAAAATTTTTTGACGGGATTTTGTGATGCAAAAAGACGCCAAAAAATTTTTTGACGGGAATTTGCGTCACAAAAACCGGCGACAAAATTTTTTGACCGATTTTTGCATCACGAAAACTCGTCGAAAAATTATTTCAGGGAATTTTGCGTCACGAAAACCCGCGAAAAAGTTTTTCAACGTCTTTTTGCATCGCAAAAACCCGTGAAAAAATTATTTGGGCGAAATTTGTACCACAAAAAACCGTCGAGAAATTTTTTGACGGAATTTTGCAGTGCAAAAACGCGCCAAAAAACTTTTTGCCCGGATTTTGTACTACAAAAACACGTCACAACGGTGCGCGCCAGCATAAGAATGGCCAAAATAGGACGACCCGGGATCTGAAGGCATCACGGTTTACTACCGACATCCCGGGTTGGTGGGGGCCGCTCGTTTCAATTTCCTGGTATCACCAACCCACATGAAGCCCGAAGTTTTCGGCGCTGATTAATAAGGAAGCGAGGAGGACACCTGCTACTGTAATTGCTCTCAATCGGAGGGAGCGTTTTTCGGCGAAGAGATACTTGCTCAGCAAAGCGGCTGCTGCCGCATTCGTTCCCGACACAAGGAAAAGGACAACGGCGAAGTGGAATGTGCTCCAACTATGAGAGCCAGTGTAGGCTGCCGATATTTTATCGTGACAAAACCAAACGGCCCAAAACTGGAGCCCCTTAAATCCAGTTAGCAAGGCGGCAAATATGGTCGCTAAAATGCCCCAAAATATCGCAGTCGCAGGATTTCGATCGCCAATAAACTTCCTCGGACAACTCTGGGCCATTGCACTCTTGTTCAGAGTTCGTTTGCTCGTAATGAAGGGAGTTATGCCGAAATGCATCAGCCAGCCCAATAGCCCTGACAAAAATAACACGGCTGCAGTATACAATCCGAGATATACCATCCAAACACCATCGTGAACACGGCATCTTGAAAAGAAATGCCAAACCAGAGAGAAGGCCTCAGGAAAGCGAATACGGTTCCGAACAGTGAATTTGAATGCTGAGTGCCAAGTGGATCGATGCAATCGAGGACAATAAAGATCGTGAGCGACGTCCAAAACCAAACTTTTCGATTGGTGGTCAGTTGGCTGTTTAGGATTGAGGGCATGGCGGGATAACAGATTTCTGCTTTATTAAACAGTCGAGTTCGCGTTTCGTTGCAATATTATTGTCCGACTACACGGGTACTGGTCACTTCCATTTTTCATTTTCAACGGCGTTGTTGTGATTATGATTTAACAACCCTTGCGCCACTCCATCCGTCAGCTTGTGCTTGCTTGTCGATGTTTGATTGTTTCGATGGCTTTTCTTTTTACGGCATGGAGCGTTGCCGCGGGACCGGACTATTTCACCAATGTCATCTCCCGGTTTAATCCAGTCGACTGGGGAACAGAGGATGGATTGCCGGACAATGCTGTCACTTCGGTTGGGCAGACGGGCGACGGCTATCTGTGGCTGACCACGAAGGAAGGCTTATCGCGTTTCGACGGGGTCAAATTCAGCGATGACGCGGAACTAAAAATTTCGACGGAACTCGGAGGGGCAGCGGTGTCGAGCGTGCATCAGGGACGTCATGGTGTGTGCTGGTTGATCACGGAAGGCGGAGAACTGTTTCGGTTGGATAAAGGCAAGGTGACGAAGCTGTCGCTGCCCGCCGTTTTCGATAAATGTTCGCTGACAAAAGTTTTTGAAGACGGCAACGGCGTCCTTTGGATTGGCTCGGATACCAAAGGACTGTTGCGGGCGGAGGCGGGAACCTTTGGTCATTACAGCACAACGAATGGGCTGGCGCACAACTCTGTGCGGTCCATCTGTGAAGATAAGAACGGGAAGATTTGGATTGCTACAGGCGGCGGTGTGAATTGCCTCGACCGCGAAAAGATCGAAACGTTTACCGTGCAAACCGGCCTGCTGCATAACGCCACGCGTGCGGTGTGCGCGGATCGGGAAGGAAATCTGTGGGTGGCTTCTCACTTCGGACTCACGCGTTTGCGCAATGGTCAGACGAGACATTTCACGCGTCAGGACGGATTGTCTGACAATTTGATCAGCGCGATTTACGAAGATCGTTCGGGCGTGCTTTGGGTGGGAACGTTCAACGGGTTGAATCGTTTGGAAGATGGAGTCCTTGTTACGGAGCGCCGCGCGGATGGCAGTTCCTATGACCGTGTGAATGTCATCTTCGAAGATGACGAGAATAATCTTTGGATCGCGACCCGCGACGGGTTGACGCGGTTGACGCCGCGCGTTCTGACTGCTTACACGCAACAACACGGCCTGACGCATCATAATGCCTCGTCGATCATGGAGGATCGCGCAGGGAATCTTTGGGTTGGCTTTTGGGGTGGGGGAGTGAATCGCATCAGCCGCGGAAAGGTTCAATCGTTTACGTCTCGCGAAGGGCTGGCGAGTGATTTTGTTTTAACGATGTACCAAAGGCGTTCGGGAGATATGTGGTTTGGATTGGATTACGATGCCGGGCTGAATGTTTTTCAGGACAAAACGATTCTTCATTACGGCCGCGCCAACGGTCTGAAGGACGATGCAGTAAAAGCGATTTGTGATGATCAGCGTGGAACAGTTTGGATCGGTACTCGAACGGCGCTGTATTCCTCCACGGACGGCCAGATTCGTCGCTACGGCACAGAGGATGGATTTGCCGGAGGGGCGGTTGAAGCTATTAAAGAAGATGCTTCGGGCACGGTGTGGTTCGGAACTTCTCGAGGTCTCGCGAAATTTGCTGATCGGCAATTCACATTCTTCACGACCACAAACGGGCTCCCGAATAATTCTGTGACCGGAATCTATTTCGATGCTGAGAATGTGCTGTGGGTGACGACGCGTGGAGGTCTGGCACGATTTCACAAAGAGAGTTTTATCTCCTTCACGCACGAGGACGGATTATATCGGGACGAGCTTTTCACCGTTTTGGAGGATGGCTGTGGCTTTCTGTGGATGAGCTGTCGCGACGGAATCTTTCGTGTGAATAAAGGTGAGATTGAAGCCTACAAGCGGGGAGTTACTCCTCCGATTGCCTGCCGGGCGTTTGGAAAAATGGATGGCATGGTGAGCGTTGAATGCAAAGGGTCCGGTGCGACAGCGGCCTGCAAGGGGAGTGATGGCCGCCTTTGGTTCCCGACGAGCAAAGGAATCGTGGCGGTTGATCCGCGAGCGGTGACGACAAATGTTCAGCCACCGCGCGTTGTGTTGCAAGAGATTCGGGCGAATGGTTCAATACTCGATCCATCCCTGCCGATTGAATTGTCCACGGAACAACAGCAACTCTCCTTCAGGTTCACGGCATTTGATTTCTCAGCACCGGAAAAACTGCGATTCAAATATCGTCTCGGCGGCCTGGACAAAGATTGGATCGATGCAGGCAACGGTCGCGAGGCGCGTTATGTCCATGTTCCCGCGGGTGAATATCGATTTGAGGTTGTCGCGGCAAACAGGGATGGGTTCTGGAATGCGGAGGGTGCTTCGACACGAATCAGCTTCCACAGACCGTTCTGGCAAACATGGTGGTTCGGTGCGCTCATCGTGATCGTGGCCACGGGTCTTACCGCAGTCGTCGTCAGATATGTCTCAGTGAAAAAATTGCAACGCAAGCTGGCTCTGCTTGAGCAGCAGCATGCCATTGAGAAAGAACGGTCGCGTATTGCGAAGGATATGCACGATGATCTCGGCGCGAATCTGACGCAAATATGTATTCTTAGTGAATTGGCAAAACGAGAGTCCGCACAGCAACAACGCGTGGAGATTCATGCCGATGCCATTTCTGATACGGCGCGTGAGCTCGTGCAAAGCATGGATGAGATCGTTTGGGCGGCGAATCCAAAAAACGATACGTTGAAGCGATTGTCGGGATACATCTTCCAATATGCCGAAAAATTTCTGACACCTGCCGATATCCGTGGACGCTTCGATCACCCGGTTTCCTTGCCCGATTTGAGCGTAAGTGCGGAGGTTCGTCACAATTTGTTTCTTGCTGTGAAAGAAGGGCTGAACAATGTCGTCAAACATTCCGGTGCCAAGGAAGTGAAGCTGCGACTGGCCGTGAACGGATCGCGGGTAGAAATCACGATGGAGGACAACGGGAAAGGATTTGCGATCACGGAGGGACGGCCATTCGGAAATGGCCTTTGTAATATGCAAAAGCGTATTGAAGAAGTTGGGGGTGAATTTGCAATCGAAAGTGTCGTCGGACGGGGAACCAGGATCTGTGTTCGAATTGCTTTAGAAAAGTAAGCCCTGCGTGTGGCGGTTCAAAAAACTTATTCTGATTTTCTGATTCAACAGTTAAGATTTCTCAATACCCGCTATGCCTGCCAGCAACGCCATCAAAGTCTCGATTGTCGAGGACAGCAACAAGGTTCGCGAGAGCCTGGCGATTATGATTGATGGAGGTTGTGGATTTCATTGCGTGAGCACCCACGCTACGGCTGATGAAGCGGTGCGAGAGATTCCTCTTAAGAAGCCGGATGTGGTGTTGATGGATATTAATCTCAGCGGTAAATCGGGAGTTGATTGTGTGCAGAAATTGAAGGCAGCCATGCCTGCGCTGAAGATTATCATGCACACCGTGTATGAAGACGAAGAGCAGTTGTTCAAATCGTTGCGGGCTGGTGCCAGCGGCTATCTGCTCAAACGCACGCCGCCGGGAAAGTTATTGGAAGCGATTGCTGAAGTGCACAATGGTGGTTCGCCGATGACCAGCCAGATTGCGCGAATGGTGGTGGAACATTTCCATGAACGATCTGGAAGTGCTGCACCTGCAAACGAGAATCTAACCACACGCGAGCGCGACATCCTCGATCACCTTGCAAAAGGGTTCCGTAACAAAGAAATCGCCGAAATGTTGGGCATCGGTATCGATACGGTTCGAGCTCATCTACGCAATATCTACGAAAAGCTACACGTCAGTTCGCGAACAGAAGCAGTGGTGAAGTACCTCGGTAAGTGACGACTCGTTAGTCTATACGGACTACGGGAATGGTTGGTCTGAACTCTTTCGCCGGTTTCATCGTCCGATTGAACGATTGTGGCGTCTTGTTATTTTTTCTATTCTCAGCCCATTCCCGAAAGAGATCTGAACCACAAACCTCGTGTTGGCTTGTGAAAAAAGCTTCGACGACTGGATCAATCTCGCCAGCAACAAAACACTCAAAACTATGAAACAAAAGAAAACCGTGGTGCTGGGCAGCGTGTTGTTGACCGGTGCCTTTGCACAAGCCAGCACGGATTATGGTCCAGCTGTCTGGCGTCCCGCCTGTTCGGGCAAATGGTATAGTTCGGGCTACGGCCACAAGTTCGCGGTCATTCACGACATGGAAGGATATTACCTGTCATCGATCGCCTATCTGAATCAGTGCGGCGTTTCGGCCAGCATTCATTACGCCGTGAATGGTAAACAAGACACGAGCACCGATGCTGCAGCGGGTGAAGTTTCCCAATGCGTGCGCGAAGCTTATTACGCATGGCACGCGGGCTGTTGGAATTCCCATTCGTTCGGGACCGAGCATGAAGGCTTTGCCAGCAATCCTGCATGGTTCACGGCTTCGTTATACAGCGCGTCCGCCGCACTGCAGAAACATCTCTGCAATGATTTTTCCATCGCGAAAGACCGCAACCATGTGGTTGGTCATAACGCCAAAACCGTGAGCGGATGGCCAAGTTACGCTTCATCCCATTTTGGAATCGATCCTTACTGCAACACGCATACCGATCCGGGTCCCTACTGGGATTGGACGGGTTTCATGAACCTGATCAAAGGCAGTGATCTTGATACGCGCGTGCATGTGTTTGGTCGTGGCGGCGATGGTTCCTGCTGGATCCGCAGCTGGTACTCCAGCGACGGTTGGCACGATTGGTATTCCCTGGGTGGCAACATCACTGGCGGACCTGACGCTTATTCCCGCAATTCCGATCACGTTGCAGTCGTCGTAAATTCAGCAACGGAACCTGGCCACATCAAACAAAACGTTTGGAACGCGAGCAGTGGCTGGGGTGGTTGGAGTGACTTGTGGACGTCCGCCGGCGGAAACATGACGAGCGATCCAACATCATGCGCACGTGGAACGGACAATGTGCATATCTTTGCGCGCGGACCAAATGGTGATTGCATGAAGCGCAGTTGGAACGCCAGCACCGGCTGGGCGGCCTGGGCTTCCGAAGGCGGCAATATCACTGGCGCACCTGACTGTTGCTCGAAAAGCGCGAGTCATTTGTACGTCTGTGTAATGTCTGCAACTGATCCGGGTCATATCAAAGGTAAAACCTGGGATGCTGCGACCGGCTGGGGCGGTTGGGTGGACATCTGGACCGCTACCGGTGGCAACATGGACAGCGCTCCTAGTGTTGTGGCACGTGGTACAACGAAGATGCACGTTTTCGCCCGTAAAGGCGGCGTCATCTGGATCCGCACCAATACCGAAGGCAGTGGCTGGGATGAATGGTACAGCCTTGGCGCTCCCGCCGGGAGCAGCGTCGTCGGCGATCCTGATTCTTACTCCCGTGGCAGTGGCCACGTCGCGGTTGTTGTGCGCAATCAATACAACAATTGCTGGAAGAAAACATGGACGACCAATGGTGGTTGGGACGATTGGGAAGCGCTTGATGCGCCGACGGGAGGATTGACCTCCAGCCCTGGTGCGACGGCTCGTTAATCAAAACAGCAAATGGTTATGCGTAAATACCTTTTGTCAGGAGCAACATTGGCCATCGCGATCAGTGCGCAGCAAGGTGCTTTCGCCCTTGATGCATGTGATCGACAGGAATTAGCCGAAAAGATTCGTGATAATTCCAGAATCTATCTATCTCCAACGCATCCTTCCGGTGTCGTTGATTCGGCGAATGCACGTCAGACCATTGTGGACACGGCGAATGGCCAACAAGCCAAACGCAGCGCCTACGGTAATGCTCCAGGCGGCACCACGTGGCTGGATCCTCGTATGTTGAATGCGATGGATCGCCTTGAGCAGGTTTACGGTTATTCGTACAGCGTTTCCGAAACTTGTGGCGGATCGCATAGTGTTGGTTCGCTGCATTACTCGGGTGTCGCGTTTGATACCTACATCATCAATGGTGTCGGTGTGTCGGCCAGCAATCCATATTGGCAAACATTCCTGCAACGTTGCCGTGACATGGGAGCAACGGAAACGCTTGGCCCCGGTGACGCTGGGCACGATACACATGTTCATGCGGCTTGGACGGTGAACGGGGGCAACGTCGCTCCATCGGGTTGTGTGAACAACAAAGATAATGTCCATGTTTTCGGACGTGGCGGTGATGGCGCGTGTTGGTTGCGCAGCTGGCATTCAAGTAGTGGTTGGGGCAGTTGGTACTCGCTTGGTGGAAACATCGAGGGCGGACCGGACGCTTACTCGCGAAATGCGAACCACGTTGCCGTCGTTGTGAATTCGGCGACTGAACCCGGCCACATTAAACAAAATGTTTGGAGCGGCAGTTGGGGCGGATGGAGTGATCTGTGGACTTCGGGTGGTGGCAACATGACCAGCGACCCGAGTTGCTGTGCACGTGGCACGGACAATGTGCACATCTTCGCGCGTGGTCCAAACGGCGATTGCATGAAACGCAGCTGGAATGCGACCACCGGTTGGGCGGCATGGGCTTCGGAAGGTGGCAGTCTTGCGGGAGCACCCGATTGTTGCTCTAAGAGCGCCAGCCATCTCTATGTCTGCGTCCGTTCGGCTATCGACGTCGGTCACATCAAAGGCAAAACGTGGGATGCGACGACAGGGTGGGGTGGATGGATTGACATCTGGACGTCCGTTGGCGGCAACATGGATAGCGATCCAAGTGTCGTGAACCGTGGTACCACGAAAATGCATGTCTTCGCGCGGAAGGGAAGTGAAGTTTGGATCCGCACAAACACTGAAGGCAGCGGTTGGGCGGAATGGTATAGCCTCGGCGCACCCGCGGGCAGCAGCATCGTCGGAGCGCCGGATTCGTACTCCAGAGGCTCTGATCACGTCGCGGTAGTCGTGCGCAATCAATACAACAACTGCTGGAAAAAGACGTGGACAGCAAACACAGGTTGGGGGCAGTGGGAAGCGTTAGATCAGCCAACCGGTGGTTTGACTTCCAGCCCCGGGGCTGTCGCCCGTTAGTAAATGTTTCACAACAGGCAACCGTCATGTGCGGTTGCCTGCTTTCCTTCTAAAGTGAAAAAACTGGTTGCCGCACTCGTCGCCGTTGTTTGTCTATTGATTCTGACCGTGCGGCCAGGCAGGCCTTTGGACAAATCCCAGACGCCCCAGCCACCTGGGACCCTTACGTTCGCGAAAACAAAACCAATCTCGCGGCAGACAGAGGGTAATGCGTTTCAAGGATCCGCCGCTGTTCGTAGATTGCGTGCGGCGATTGAATCTGGAAACGAGCAGGCGATTGAAGAAGCATTCAGCTCGTTCATTCAATATGTGACTGAGCACGCCAACGATACATCGGAATTTTTAGAGGCACTCGCGTCGGAACAAGACGAACGGATGTTGCGGATGTTTGCGAAGGGTTTTGGTCAGACCGCGCTAATGAAGAACGATGCATTTCTTACATCTGTTGCCAGTCTTGCGTCAGTATCCAGTTCCGATCAACGACAGCATATTCTGCTGAACTGCCTTTCGACTGCTCAACAGCTCAACGGCGAAACACTGGACACCATCACTCGGATTGCGTCGGCCGATACGCAGTCGGCGGTGCAGACAAGTGCCGTTGCTTTGCTTGCCGACTGGATGCACCGGTTTTCGGATGACTCGGGCGTTTTGAGTGGAAAAGTAAGCGAGATTCTGGACAACTCAACCGATCGGACAGTTCGCGCCTTTTGCTATCAGCTGCTTGCTTCGCATCGCGATGTGTTGCCTCGTCAGCAGCAGGAAAATTTGCTGAAGTACTTCAAAGCTGAGAGTGATCCCGTGCTTGGCAATTCCATTGCAATTGCTCTCAGTGCGGCGTCTACGGGGTTGCGCACTGATGCTGCGGTTTACCTGCGCAATGCCTTCGAACGTGAGAATAACGAATACAAGCGTCGGTCACTCCTGGCTCAGATTGCGTGTGTGGCGGGTTCCGAAGCCTTGCCATTCCTGAAGGAACAGTCCTTCGGCGATACGGCGTTGGCTAGAGATGCGGCGCAACATTTGTTGCTGCTTGAAAAGGGGAACACCAATGCTGAATCGTTCTTTTTCGCTTTTAATTCTGACTTGCTGACCGGTGTTGGCGAACATTGACCATTCACCAGGAGCGCTTCGGCATTTTGTGATGGTTTTGTCTTAGGAGTCCTTATCCGAATTGACGCGTTTCACATTGATTCTTCTCGGTCAAAAAGGCTAAAACAGTGCCGTTACAACCACGGTCGCGTGATGATCTACCCCTTACTATGTCCAATTGAGAAGTTGTGTCGCCCATTCGCCTTAAGAGCGTGTGGGCAAATGCTTCGGGAGCGAATGGCTCCGGAGATGTGACAACTCGTACGCCGCTGATATCAACCATATGCATCTTCTTTCCTTTATAGTTCCGAGCGCCTTTGGTGCGTTTGTGAGTTGGCCAATAGCGATGAAAGGATTTATCATTTTGCTCGGCGCTGGAGTTCTGACCCTGTTGTTAAAACGCCAATCCGCAGCAACGCGGCATTTAGTTTGGTTTTTGTCTCTCGTTGGAGTGTTTTTGCTTCCTATGTTGCAGTCCACGCTCCCTGAATGGCGAGTTGCGGTCATACCGCCGAAACTTGCGAAGTATCTTCCTGCATCAGCATCACATCCAGCTCCTGTGAAGCGAACGGAAAGACGAGAGAGTCAAATTTCTGAAAGATCTTCATCCGAAGCTGCCGCATCTGCCTCCACTCACACGCCGGGAACTGTTCCCGCTAATGCGGAATCGCGGCCCGTCTCTATTTCGATCTCACCGATATCACCTGCCGGAGGGCTGAGCACTACGCATTTAGTTTGGTTGGCAGGAACTCTGTTATTCGTTTGTCCGTTGACCTACGGCTCTTTGCGTATGTGGCGAACCAGCCGCCGGTTTGAATTCCAGGCAAGTGAGTCCGTTGCGTCCCTCGTGGCCAGCTTGTGCAAAGAATTGGGAATAAAGAAATCCGTGACTGTGTTGCAGACGTCCCAAACGACGATGCCTGCAACGTGGGGTTTTTGGAGCCATACAATTGTTTTGCCAGAAACCTTTGGAGACTGGGCGGCTGATCGTCAGCGTCTAGTGCTTCTGCACGAATTGGCACACATCAAACGGCTTGATTGTGTTACGCAGTCCGTCGCTTGGATTATCTGCGCCGTGTTTTGGTTTAATCCTTTAGTCTGGCTGGCTCTTCGCCGCATGCGCGTGGAACGCGAACGGGCATGTGACGACATCGTTCTTAATCAGCGAATCAAAGCGTCTGATTATGCAACACACTTGCTTGATATCGCGCACATGTTCCGCGACGCAGTTCCTGCTTCAATTGCCGCGGTCGCAATGGCAAAGCCAACGCAGCTAGAAGGACGGCTATTGGCAATTCTGGAACCACGCCATAATCGCAATTCGTTAACACTCCCTAAGGGTCTTGCAATCACCGTTGTCGCAACGGTCGCTATCGTGTCCCTGGCTGCATGCAGAACGGCAGGTTCCTTCCTGTCCCGGGGCACACCGAGCACAACAATGCCGAAATTTGTTCGCACGACATCTTATGGCTCCGAACGGGGTATGTCTGATGTGATCCATGGCGATCTCAACGGCGATGGACGGGATGACCTGCTGCTTTTAAATATCGAAACGAATAGCATTTCTCTGTTTGAGAACACCTCGTCCGCAAAATCGCATTCAATCCAGGTTGGTGAACGGATCGATTTGCAAGTTGGTGATATGCCTTTTTTTGCAAAAATGGCGGACATTGATGGCGACGGCAAGGCTGACATCGTCGTATCGAGTCATGCCGGAGATTTTGTTTCGATCTTCCGAAATGTGCATCAGGGAGGAAGAATTGGACGCAATTCGTTTGCGCCCCCGGTCCTCTTGATGACGCAGCGTGCACCGCACTTTCTCGATATCGATGACCTCAATCACGATGGGAAGCCAGACCTGGCTGTAGCCAATAACGGACATGGCCGCGGTAATTCCATTTCGCTATTCGAGAACACCAGCTCTCCGGGCACCATTTCGTTCGCAACGCGCGTGGACATCACCACGGGTGCACAGCCAGTATGCGTAGTACTCGGCGATCTCGATGAAGACGGCTGGTCTGATATTGTCGTCGGCAATCACCTTGGCCAATCGGTTACAATTCTTCCCAATTTGAATCGTGGAGGTCCCATTATGGCGTCTTCGTTCCCGCAAAAAATCGATCTGGCGACGGAATTCGCGCCGACCGTTATCGCGTTGTCAGATCTTAACGGCGACGGAAGGCGTGATATCGTCTTGAGTTACAACACCGCTGTTGATTCTCCCTGCAAATTGTCGCTTTTCAAAAACCTGAGCGTTCCAGGCCAAATGGCGTTCGCGGCACGCAACGATATGCCAGCCGGAACGAACGGTGCAGTTGCACTCCGCGTCGACGACGTCAACCAGGATGGCTGGCCTGATCTGCTGGTTGGACACAATTATGGTGATGGGATTTCGATTTATTTGAATCGCGGCGAGTCGGAAGACCTTACGGCGAACTCGTTTGCGCCGGCGATTCAGGTCAACACAGGTCCATTCGGCGGGTTTAATCTCACCGATCTTGATCTCGATGGGCACCTCGACCTGGTCTCCGCGGAAAAAAATGCGGCAACTTTTTCGATCTACAAAAGTTTTTAGTGAGACTGAGATTGCCGTGCGCAGGCTAAAAACAACGGGGTTACTGTTGCTTTCGCTGGCGTCTTTCGCCCATGTGGCAGCAGCAAATACGAACGAACTCAGTCAGAACACGTCCGCTGCCGTTTTTGTAAAGCTAGATACAACGACGCGCGGTAACTGGAAAGGCGAATACGGAGCCGACGGCTATAACATCATCGCGGATAAAGCAAAATATCCTCCGAGTGTCAAAGTCACGCCAAACGATAATCTGTTCAATCTCTGGGTACGGTCATCGTCGGATGAAAGAGCACTTCAGAAGGCCGAGAGTAATGATCGTATCGTCGGCGTCTGGTATCGATGGAGTAATGATTACTTCACGATCAATTTCGATTTCTCAGATAAGCAGGAACATCAACTCGCCGTTTATTGTCTCGATTGGGCGGATCCCCACGACGCTTTCGCGAGCAGCGAACGAAGGACGGAAACAATTGCTATCCTCGATACGTTCACGCGTACTGTTCTGGATTCCCAAACGTTGACGAATTTTGCCGATGGCCACTATTTGGTTTGGAATGTACGTGGCCAGGTCACAATGAAGGTTGCTCATCGCAAAGGCGATAATGCCGTCATTAGCGCGTTCTTCTTCGACAAGCCGAAATCCGTCGCAAAACAATAACTGGCAAGCCGGGCGTTCCACCATCGAGGTGTATTTTCGTAGAAGGCCGCGGCTGAATGTCACACAGTTGTAACGTGCTTCTTTCTCCGGTTTGTGGTTTAGTCGGGGTGCCATGATTCCACTGTTTATCTTCTT
>CBHWET010000042.1:0-19469 GCA_966112985.1 uncultured bacterium
CAGGCTGAACCACTTTAATAATCTGGAAGATAGGCTCTACAGGTGTCAAGGAAAGGGAAGAAGAGAGAAAACTTTGCTAGTGGAAACCATCCCTGACGATTGCTAGCCCCGGGAAAGAAAAAGAGCCGAACGGAGATACCGTTCGGCTCAAATTAAGAAACCAGCGATTAGTATTTGCGGCTGGCGATCACGTCCTTGGCTTTCTCTTGTTCAAAGAGTTCGTCCTTGGCGATCGTCTTCTTTTCCAGCGTCTTTCCAGCGCGCAACGCTTCGATCGCATCGAAGGCCGCCGGTCCCAGAAGAGGATTACATTCCACCGTGCAGTTCAACTTGCCGGCAACCATGGCGTCGAAAGCCGCTTTAACACCATCGATCGAAACGACAATCACGTCGGTGCCAGGCTTCATACCCGCTTCGTCAATTGCCTGGATGGCGCCGAGAGCCATGTCATCGTTGTGAGCATAAACTGCGTTGATGTTCTTACCTTCCGCCTTCAAGAAGGCTTCCATCACTTCCTTGCCTTTGGCGCGAGTGAAGTCACCGCTTTGTGAGCGCAAAATCTTCATGCCCGGCTGTTTTTCAATGACTTCATGAAAACCCTTTTTGCGATCAATGGCTGGCGCTGCACCAACGGTGCCTTCCAGTTCAACAATGTTGCCTTTGCCATTGAGCTTTTTCGTCAGCCACTCAGCAGCGCGGCGGCCTTCTTCGACGAAGTCCGAGGCAATCAGCGTCGCATACAGCGACTCGTCCGAAACCTTCACACCGCGATCGACGAGGACGACCGGAATGTTCGCCTGCTTGATTTCTTTCAACACAGGTTCCCATCCGGTTTCAACGACGGGCGCGAGAATGATGGCATCAACACCATTCGCAACAAATGTGCGCAAAGCCTTGATTTGGTTTTCCTGCTTTTGTTGGGCGTCAGAGAACTTCAGGTCGACGCCGCGCTTTTCAGCCTCGGAACGAATCGATTCCGTCTCAGCTGTTCGCCACGCGCTTTCCGCGCCGATTTGCGAGAATCCAACCGAGAGTTTCTTGCCCGAAGAAGGACCTGAACCCTGCTGCGGAGCAGCCGATTTATCGCCGCATGAGCAGAGCACCAATGCCGCCAATGCCACAGAAAAGGAGAATGCTTTCATAATTCCGGATACTGTTAACTTTTTTTCGTTGAGGTCAAAGATGTTCTTTGACGGGGACTCGACGCTTTCACTTAACTAACAATCCAACTCAAGATCGCCTTCTGGACGTGTAAACGATTTTCGGCCTCCGTGAAGATCGTGTCCGCGTGAGCTTCAAACGTTTCTTCATCGATTTCCTTCCCACGATATGCCGGGAGACAGTGCATGACCAACGCACCCGGCTTCGCGAGTTTCACGATCGATTGGTTAATCTGATAACCGGTCAATTCACGAATGCGCTCAGCCGACTCGGCTTCTTTACCCATGGAAATCCAAACGTCGGTGTAGAGAACATCCGCACCAACCGCCGCAGACTTCAAATCTTCAGTAACTACAATCCTGCCACCCGCTCGTTTCAGAATGTCTGCGGGAGGCTGAAATTTCTTCGGAGCCGCAATGCGCAGTTCGAAGCCAAGCTTCGCCGCCGCAAAAATCCATGAGATCGGCATGTTGCACGCGCCGTCGCCGATAAACGTCACGACTTTGCCCTGAATCGAACCGTATTTTTCCTGGTAAGTGAAAATGTCGGCAAGCACCTGGCACGGATGCTCATCATCCGTCAGCGCATTGATCGTCGGAATGCGCGAGTACTCCGCAAAATCTTCCACGTCCTTTTGGGCAAAGGTCCGAATCACGGCGCCATGAATCATCCGGCCGAGAACGCGTGCCGTATCTTTGATCGGTTCGCCGCGGCCCAGTTGAATATCATTCGCGCTGAGAAACATCACATCGGCGCCGAGCTCCCGGATGCCGACTTCGAAGGAAACGCGGGTACGCGTTGATGACTTGGAAAAAATCAGAGCCCAGGTTTGTCCGGCGAGCGGTTTGTGCTGACTGTCGCCCCGTTGTTTCTTGAGCACGATCGCGTTCTGGAGAATGGTCTCCATGTCTGCACGCGAGAGTTTCTCAAGGCTCAGCAGATGTTTCATGACTTTTGCTTTTCGCGGAAAAACGAACAAAGAACACCATTCATTACAGTTTTACAAACGTTTTTGCGTACATCGCATAAAAAGAGCCGCCGCGGTTTCCCGCGGCGGCTTTGTACAAGGACGTGTTTCACCACGTCGTCATCATTTCTTCGTTCGGCTGAGTGCATTATCCATTGCGAACATTTGTTCGCCGAAGATCACTCATCCGCCCGTCGTTTAGTCACGGCAAAGCGGCAGCTTTGCCCTACCTCATTTTATCGGTAGGGTGGCGTTGCTGCGCCACCCATTAATCCGATGTCCGTTCGTCGCACCTAAGTCCTTCGCCCTCCCTATGCTGAAGCGTGAACTCCAACGCCGGCGGACTTTGAACTTCGAACTGCTTGAACCTTGAACCTGCTTACACGTGCGTCACGATTGTAACGCTCGTGCTGCGCGGTGACTCGCCGCCGTTGTTCACGGCAGACACCTGGATTTCGATCGTCGCATTGGTCGGCAGGTTCTCGATCGTGAAATCGAGATCCGCCGGCGAACCGACGAGCACGTAATCCTGATCCACACCCTGCACGCGTTTGAACACATGATAGTATTCCGCGCGCGCCGCTGCGTCCCACTTCAACGCCGCCGCCGTCGGTCCGATGAGAGTCGCTTGCACGCCCTCAACTTCATCCGGTGATTCTAATGCACCCGGTTTGTTCAAGCCAAACGCCGTCCAACGATTGTCGAGACCGTCGAGCTTGATCTTCAGTTCGCTGATGATGGCAGTCATGCGTTCGCGTAACGCGTCTGCCTTCGCATTGCGCGTCTCGATGAGATCTGCCGCAACGCCGGCTTGTGTGTTCACGGCCGCCAACGCCGCGGTGAGTTCGGTGAGCATGTCATCGAACTTCGTTGCGGTGATGTCTTTCAGCGGAATCTCGTATGCCGGATTGGCAGCGAGAAGTTCTTTGAAAGAGCGCAACACAACAACAACCTCTTCCGGTTTGTACGGAATCGCGGTAGTACCGACGAGACCTGTGACATCCCAACGGGAGTTGTAGTCGATGCCGAACACTGGTTTGAACGTGTCACGTGCGAACATCAGCAGCTCACGACTGGCATCCACCTTTTCGGCCAACGTCTCACGATAATCCTGCAACAGGTTTTTGCCTTCGCCGTAATCCATGATCGAGTCGACCAACGCGGTGATATCCGCGTCGAGCGCTGCTTTTGAGGTTAACACCAGCAGAGCTGGATATTGGCCCGCACCGGTCGAAGTCTGGCCGGCCATGGCCAGAAGTGCGGGTAACGATTCTGATATTTTATTTTTCATAGTTTTATTTTTATTACCTTTCTGTTTGTTTGAGCGATAAGCCATCAGCTTTCAGCATTCAGCTTTTCGCTCGTATGCATCGTTTCCCGGTGCTGATCAAAAAGTAGAAAACAGTTCTACCTTCCTCTCAGCGCAAACAACATGTCCGCAGGTTTCGTCTTTCTGTAGCGGCGGTCTCCGACCGTCGCACTTCAAACGCCCCATCCGTTTCACAATGCGTGTGTCTTGCGACGGCTATCAGCCTTCAGCGTTCAGCTTTAAGCATCCATCCGTAGCGCCTGACATTTTGCATCTAGCGCAGCTGACTGCTGACCGCTAAATGCTGACTGCTACTTACTCACGAAGCACGCCGCTGTCGGCCACAAACATCAAAAGTGTGTCTGTCAGACCCGCGACTGGGTGGGGTTTCTATGTCCACTCCGGTCTTCGTGTTGTCTCTTGAACAACGCGTTCAATTGACGTGACCAGAGTAAACCAAGGGGGGTGAAATCTGCCTTCACCCCCTCTCCAACTATTTTTCGTTGTAAGTAGCTGTTTGGGAGGGCCTTGGGGAATCCGCGAAAGAAAAAGCGAAAAAAGTCTTCGTCACGAACACAGTTTTCGGAGGATCAAAGGCGAATTTCGACGATTCGGGATTAGCCGCTTCCTTTTGACAACAGCAAAAGCTGAAACAACCAATGCGGCTGGCGCGACGCAACTGACAACCGAATGTTATGTCGCTCGCCTGTCTCCAAACAAGCGGAGCGCACACCGCATATTTTAATTAACGCCGTGGTGATATTTCGCGGACAAGACGTTCCAGTTCGGAAAGGCGTTGTTTCAACTCCGCGTTTTCAGCATCTCTTCTTTTTAATTCCTCACTGAGTTTCTGATTCAATCCCTGAATCGCCGCCAGCGCCACGCCACCTTCGTCCACGGTGGTGATGCTGGTTTCGTGAACGCCAAGCCCAAACGCTTCGTGGAAATCCTGTGCCATAGGACCGATATGCTTTACCCCCTCCTTCTCTTCCTTGTAGCGCCACTGGGAAATGGGCAACGCTGCCACCTTTTCCAGAACGGAGCCCGGCTCAATCGCTTCAATGTCAGTTTTACTGTTACGATCTGATCCTTGTGCAATCGCGCCCGACGCATAGATGTCGCCGATGACGTGAAGTTTAAACAGCGGGTTATTGGTGCCGATGCCAACGTTGCCACCGAAATCCTGTATAATGACTTTCCCGTAGCTGACCGCCGACCGGATATACCAGTCGCCGGTAGTCCCGTAATGGATGTGGCTCACGTTGCCGCCGATTGCCGGAGCGGTAAAGTTCGCCGTGTTATCCCCGGCATTGGCTGTTGTTGCGGCGACCAGAAGTTTCGGGCCGCCGCCGTAGGGACTTGCGCCGATACCCACTTGGTTTGAGAACGTGGTCGTGCCGGTAAATGTATTTGCGCCGGTCAACGCATTGTTACCCGAGAACGTTTGGTTGGCATTCCGCAGCGCAACATTCGAGGAAAGGCGGGCGTCAGCCAAAGTTCCGTTTGAGATATTTGTCGCATTGAGACCCGTCAGCAGACTGCCATTGCCTTGAAAAAAGGAGCCTGTAATCGTTCCGATTCCACAGATGTACATTGCGCCGTTACCGAGATCAGCCACATAGGCATAGTCACCGGCTATCGCGATGCCCGCTGAATACCCAGTATTGAGGTGATCAATGTTAATGGGATTGGCAGGATTGCTGACGTCGTACATCCGTAGCCCATCCACTCCGTTGGCCAGAAAAGCATAGTTACCGGAGACAGCTACGTCCCGCGCAACTCCCCCATCGTCAATGTGCCCGATGCCAGTTGGACTCGCGGGATTACTAACATCATAAATACGCAGACCATCGTCGGAATTCGCCAGATAAACGTACTTGCCGGACACGGCCACCCCCATGGCAGCGCCAAAATCAAGGATGTGGCCGACGGGAACGGGACTGGCCGGATTGCTTATATTGTAAATGCGCAGACCATCGGTGTCATTGGCCACGTAGGCGTAGTTCCCCGACACCGCGACGTCCCTGGCAGATCCACCGTTGTTGATGATGCCAACAGAAATCGGGCTGGCCGGATTCGCCACGTTATAGACGCGTAATCCATCAGTATTGTTGGCCAGATAAACATAATTGCCAGACACCGCCACGCCTTCGCCGGCCCCATTGTTAAAGATGTGGCCGACGTTGATGGGACTCGCCGGGTTGGTAATGTTATAGATGCGCAGGCCGTCAGTGTAATTCGCCACGTAGGCATAATTGCCTGAGACGGCCACGTCGAGGGCACTTCCGCCGTTATCAATACTGCTGATGAGGACCGGATTCGCAGGATTGTTGACATCATAGATGAGCAGACCACTGCCACCGGCGGCGAGATAGGCATAGTTGCCAGAGACGGCCACGCTTTCCGCAGAAAAGGTGTTATCGATCTGCGCGATATTAAACACACGAGAAGTGACATTGAGAAAGCCCTTCATGGCGAGAGCGTTCAAATTCTGCAATCCAGCGCCGTCTCCCGAAAAAGTACCGGTGAAACTATTGGATGGATTATTGAAGGAGTTCGTCCCCGTAAATGTCTGGGTCGCATTTCTCAAAGCAACATTGGTGGAGAGCCGCGCATCGGCGACGGTCCCCCCTGCCAGCCTGCTGGCATTTAGATTCGTGAGATTAGCGCCATTACCAGTCAGATTTAGATTGGTTAGACCGTTGCCGTTGCCGCTGAAATTGCCCGATGCGGTGGCGAATGTATTGGCACCTGTGAACGCCTGGCTCGCATCACGTAGAGCCACATTGGAAGAAAGCCGCGTATCAGAGATTGTTCCCGCCGCTAAACTACCAGCGTGCAAGTTTGTCAAACCGATGCCATTGCCGGTCAGATTGCCTGAAAAGTTGCCGGCTGCATTGCTGAAGGTGTTTACACCCGTGAAGATCTGACTCGCGTTCCGTAAAGCGACATTGGCGCTGAGACGTGAATCGGAGATGGAGCCGATCAGATTCGTTGCATCAAGATTGGTAAGGCCGCTGCCGTTTCCGGTGATCGTTCCCTCCGCGGTAATGCTGCCGTGAAATACGTTATTAGTGTCGAGTCGCGCAATCGATACGGGTGCCAGTCGCTTGTAGAGAGCTACCGAATGTATACCTCCCGCTGCAATGGCGACGACGTTACTCAAACCTTGCGGAACCGTGGCCTGCGCGTCGTCATTCCATCCCCATCCCACAACGGTTCCGTCCTGCTTCAGCGCAAGGCTGTGTGAATCCGTACTGGAGATCGCCACAACGTTGCTCAGACCAGCTGGAACATTCAGTTGTCCGATCGTGTTGCTGCCCCAGGCCGCCACAGTACCGTCACCTTTCAACGCGAGAGAATGCGTAGCACCCGCCGCGATCGCGACGACATTCGTTACGTTTGAAGGAACATTGGTCGATGCACCCCACGCTGCGACCGTGCCATCATTACGCAAAGCAAGGCTCTGATAATGTCCCGCAGCGATCGCAGTCACATTGCTCAGTCCTGACGGAGGCGTGCATTCGCCGAAAAAGTTTCCTCCCCAGCAAACGACCGTTCCATCGTTCTTCAACGCCATGCTGTGGTAAAGGCCTGCCGATACTTTCACGACGCCACTCAAAGCAGGCACATTGGTTTCACCGTAATCATTAAATCCCCACGCAACCACAGAACCGTTACTTTTCAGTGCGAGGCCGTGATAAAAGCCGGCCGAAATCGCCGCCACATTGTTCAGCCCGGCCGGAACGCCGAGTTCATTGAAGTAATTGTCGCCCCAGGCGGAAACCGTTCCATCAGCCTTCAGCCCGAGCGTGTAATAACCGCCACAGGATATCGCGACGAACTGACTGGATACTGGCGGAGCACTGCTTTGCCCCCAGGAATCGTTTCCCCATGACTGCACCGCGTTCGACCAGTAAGCCAGGGAGTCGATGAATAGGTTCGTAAGGTTCCGCGCATCGCCGACAAAGCTGTTCGCGGTGACGGCACCCGTGAACCTGGCGTTGCCGTTCAGTAATGCGACGTTGGTGGAAAGCCGCGCATCAGAAAGCTGCCCCGTAAGTCCGGACGCAGGCACGCTCGCCGCCGTCACTGCCGCCGCCGCATTTGCCGCCTGAATTGCATAGGGCGTGGAACTGACCGCCTGCCGTGGATTCAACAAAACGTAAGCGCCCACACTGCCATTCGTGCGCACGCCAATCTCCAACCATCGCGCATTGCCGTTAAACACATTCGCGCCGAAGTCGAGTTGCACCGTAAACAAACCGTTACTCACTGTAGTCGGCGCATTCGTCACGGCGGCGAGCGAATTCCCGTTCGTTACCGCGTCGTAAACGGCGAATCGCAAATCGTAAACGCCACTGGCCGCAGAGCCGTTGTTATTGAGTTTGCCTTGATACGTAATTACGGACGTCTGGGCGAAGACAAACGGCATGAAAGAAAAAATCACTGCAACGATCAATCGGAAGGACAGTCTTTTGTACATAACAATTCCAGGACAAAAAATTACCGCTGAGTCGTGTTTGGTGGATCCCACTTCAACAAGAGTCCCGAATGACGGATGAAGGACGTTAGACGCCTTCAACGCAACAATTGTTGCTCTTGAAAAAGCAGCCGTGGTGTAGCGAAAAATCGCGTCAAAGTAAAGTTTGAACGCTGAAAACTCAGCAGGCAGCGGGAAGAACAACAATTAACACCCTGTCTCCCAAGCCCTTTGAATTTTAAATTTTTCTCGCTGTTTTCAGTGGCATAGACAGGCAATTCGGCGAAAACACAAAGGACTGAATAAAACCTTGTGATAGAACTCCCTCTCTTCACAGCGAAGCGTGAGGAGAGGGCTCGGGGAGAGGAGTCGCTCAATAAAAGCTGCTAATTTAAAGACAATAGGAAATTTTTTTTGAACCACCTCTCTCCGGCTCTCTCCCCCATTTTGCAAATGGCGGAGAGAGAGTCCGCGCATTCGGAGTTTTGAGCGGCCAATGATTTTACGGGCCGCACACCGGCTCCAAATGATTACAATTCCACTGAAAACGTTGAGGAACCTATTTTTGGCGTAAGTAGCAGATTTTCAGCGCGTTGCACAACCAGCCAAAAGAAAAGTGAAAAAGTCTCCCACACGAACCCCGCTTCCAAGCCTCCCATTGAAATATTGGCTGTTAAATCGGCTGAAATTCTGTTGTTGTTTGGGGCACTGGCAAACAACATGTCTCGCAGGCACGCTCACACCATTCGTAAGGAACCACTTTCACACTGTGATGCTCTTTTGCATCGGAAATTGCATCTAGCGTCTCACTTGCCATCCGCACCGTCCCTGACCAAGTGGCTGATTCTTATCGCAATCCTTCACACCGCCTTCACGGCAACCGCACAGGCTCAGTTCTATTTGAGTACGAATAACGGCGCTATCACGATCACGAAATACATCGGTTCATCGGGATTTGTGACCGTTCCAGCCACAACGAACGGCTTACCGATCACAACCATCGGGGACGGCGCGTTTTCGGTTACGCCAACCCGCGTCACGAACGTCATCCTGTCCGACAATATCTTAACCATCGGGAATTCCGCGTTTAGCGGTTGCGACCTATTAACTAATCTCACCCTTTCGACGAACCTCACTACCATTGGCGACTCCGCCTTCAGTGGTTGTGTCAAGGTGAGGTCAATGACTTTGCCCAATTCCCTCTCCACTATCGGCGACAATGCTTTCACGGGGAGCGGCGTCAGAAGCCTGGTGCTGCCCCAGAGTGTCACATCGATCGGCAATCTCGTGTTTGCAAGCTGCACAAGCCTGACCAACATTGCGATTTCCAGCGGGCTGACCAATATTGGCGCGAGCCCGTTCTATTCCTGCTCCGCGTTGGTTACGATAACCGTCGACGACGCCAACCCCTCTTTCACCACCTCGGATGGACTGTTATTTGATAAGGCTCTAACCCGGCTGATCGCCTGTCCGGCCACAAAGCGCGTTGATAATTATGTCGTGCCCGACAGCGTTACCGTCATCGAAGACTCGGCGTTTTTTAAGTGCTATTCAGTAACAAACGTTACTTTGGGTAACAACATCGTCAGTATCGGCGATTCTGCCTTTGGCCAAAGTCGCATCACCAACATCCTTTTCCCGTCCAGCCTTGTGAACATTGGCAACTCTGCTTTTGCAAACAGCATCAATCTCACGACGATTACCATACCCGACAATGTGACGAATCTGGGAGCCAGTGCGTTCTCCTCGTGCACCGCCCTGCGCATCGCGAGCCTTGGCAATGGCCTCTCGATCATCAACGACTCGACGTTCAACCAGTGTTCCATCCTGACGAACGTGTCCGTGTCGAATAATCTCCGGAGTATCGGTGCTTCTGCGTTCTCCCAGTGCGATAAGCTGCCGGCGTTCAACGCGCCGCCTGCCGTAACAAACATCGGTTCCGGGGCCTTTGGGCGCTGTGGCAAACTGAGCAGTTTCGTGATTCCCAGCGGTCTGACTTCAATCAGCGGATACACTTTCGATTCATGCACCAGCCTGGCCAGCATTGTTATCCCGGATAGCGTTACCAGCATTGGCAATTACGCTTTCAACTACTGCACCAACATGGCGAGTCTGACTCTCAGTCCAAACGTCACCTCGATTGGCCAGGGCGCTTTTGTCAATTGCTACAGATTATCGACCATCACTATTCCCGAAGGCGTCACTTACCTCGCCACTTCGCTGTTCAGCGGCTGCATCAATTTGAAGAAGATTTATTTTCAAAGCGATGTCCCTGGGAATGCTTCGTACGTTTTCTCAGGCATCACGGGCGCGACTATTTATTATATTCCCGGGCACGCCGGATGGGGGGATACTTATTTTGGATTCCCAACCGTGGCGTGGAGCCCGCAAATTTTGTCCAACGACGGAAGTTTCGGTGTACAAGCCGGGCGGTTTGGATTCAACATCAAGACCACAACCAACCTGACCGTGGTCGTGAAAGCTTGCACCAACCTCAGCAATCCCACGTGGTCTGCGGTCGGCACCGTTACAGTCAACGGCACCTCTTACTTCAGCGATACGAATTCATCAAACCGCCCGGCCCGTTTTTATCGGCTTAATATGCCATAGCCGAAATTTCCCGGTTTCGCGAAATCCACCTATCCATCTCTGCCGACTGAGATCGGCCCGAGTGATTTCATTTCAGAGCCGATGCAAAGGGCAAATCTGAACGGCAATTTCTTCTTTCTCCTTGTTATGGTTTGACGACGCCAGGAAAGGAATGATCCGCTCCCAAGGTCCGCGCCAGCACGGCTTGTCCCGCCTCCATATCGCGTTTTGCTTCCGCCACCCATTCCTCAACGATGCTTCGCGGGTGCAACGGGATACCCGCGCCGCGGAAATCGCCGCGAATAATGTCCAATAGATCAACGAAGCTGGAGACACGGAGATGCATGTCGATATCGCCATTTGGGAGTTCCTTCCGCGCGACTTCAAAATCGAAATCATTCTCGTCGACTAAATGCGCTTTGTGTTTCTCCACACGAACGATGACGTCGATCATTTCGGGACCGGTAAAGACATCGACGGCGCCTTTGAGCTCATTTTCAACTTTGAATTCGGGAGGTCGCTCGAACGTTTTGCCCGTCGCCCGCACATTGTCCATGCGTGATAACGCCAGCCGGATAAAGCCGGGACGTTCTGAATCTTTGCAGAACACGATCCATTCGCGTCGAAGTTTGTGAACGTGGAGCGGCTGGATGATGCGTTCGATCGAGCGCGTGTTCGGAGTTTTATAAAGGAGCTTCGTTTCGATGCGACGCACCGCAGCGCGCCATAGAAAATCGATACGCTTGAGAGGGAACTTCGGTTTGAAGATGTTCCCGAAGGAGAGACAGCGATCCATTTCATCGAGGTCGAGATCGGCTTCTTCGGAAAGCGCCGCGGAAATTCTTCGATACATGCGTTTCAGCGCCGACTTCTGCGCCTGTGTGCGGTAGCCGCCGACGCTTTTGATGGCCAGCAACATCGTGTAACACAATTCCTGGCTGATGAGCAGGTGCGGGACGAACTCGACGCGCTCTTCATACGCGTAACCTTTCGAAGTGTCCTCGACGAACGGGAGCAACAGATCGTCGCGCATGTGATTGATATCGTTCACAATCTGTCGGTCGCTCACGCCACAATGCTTCGCCAGTTCTTTCTTCGTGACGAACTTCACTTTGCAATTCGCATTGAGCACGCGATGAATTTTCATGACACGTGCGTCTTGTCCCCGGGTATCGCGTCGCTGAGGAGGGGTGCGTTTCTTCTTCGGGTCCGGTTGCGGCTGGTTTTGTTGTTCGGGATTTTTATCCATAGTCGTGAATCGAATTTTAGTTCTTCAGCCCAGGAGAAGCCGTCGCGAATGCGCGCCCACCCCCAAGACCAAGGCCGACGGTTATGCCGTCTCAGGCCACGAGAGGAAAGGAAAAAGGCCGAAAGTGGCTATTTTTGACCACCTTTTTGTAAGTTGTTGATTTACAGGGCCGTAAAAAACTTTGGCACGTAACAAAGTTTTTTTTGGTTCCCAAAAAAAAGTTTGGCAGCTGTCGGAAGAGATTTTGGTTACCAAAAAACATTTTGGCACGTGCCAAACTAAATTCTGATAACCAAAAAAGAGTTTGTTACGTGCCAAACAAATTTCTGGTTCTCAAAATAAAGTTTGGCCGCTGTCGGACGGCGTTTTGGGAATCAAAAAACAGTTTGGCACCTGCCAAACTTTATTTTGGTTACCAAAAAACCGTCTTTTCGCGACTAAGCGAACTGTGCGACGACGTTTTTGATGATGGCGATGCCTTCGTCGGCTTCGGCGCGGCTCAGGTTGAAGGGTGGCAAAATGCGGATGACTTGCGTTCCGGACGGAACGGTCAACATCCCGGCGTCGTGCAAACGATTCACAAACTGCACGGCATGTGACTTGTCGCTGCTGGTAAAGGCAGGGATTTTTTCGGCAAGTTCGAGACCGATAATCAAGCCAAGGCCACGCGCCGTTTTGATGACGGTTGGATACTTCGCGGCGAGCGCGAGCAGTTCTTGCTTCAGGTAATCACCAGTGTCGCGGACGTTCTGGTCGAGGTGATCGCGTTTGATGACTTGCATCACGCGATTGGCCACGGCGCAACCGAGCGGGTTGCCGCCGTAGGTCGAACCGTGGGAACCGGCACTCAACAACTCGCAATGCGGCTGGCGCACCCAGAAAGCGCCGATCGGGAAGCCGGCACCCATCGACTTCGCCATGGAGATGCCGTCCGGCAAAAACTTTTCGCCACCGGGAACGCCTTCGAGGATTTTTTGGAATGCCTGGAAACGTCCCGTGCGGAAGTGACCGTCCTGCACGCCATCCATCAGCAGCAACATCTTCTTCTCGTCGCAGAGCTGTCGCAGACCCAGAAGGAATTCTGGACTGGCCGAGGTGATTCCGCCCTCGCCTTGAACGCCTTCAATCAGAATCGCGATCGTCGACGGAGATAACGCGTTCTTCACCGCTTCCAAATCGTTATAAGGAAAGTGGCGGAAGCCCGGCACCATTGGCTCGAAGCCTTTCTTCACTTTGTCCTGACCGGTCGCCGAGATGCCGGCGAGGGTTCGGCCGTGGAAAGAATTGTGCGCCGTCAGAATTTCGAAGCGGCCTTCATCGTGTCCGAACTTTCGGGCCAGTTTGAAAAGACCTTCGTTCGCCTCGCCGCCGCTGTTGGAAAAGAAAACTTTGCCGGGGCCGATCAGATTGACGATTGATTCGGCGAGCCGTCCTTGCGGTTCGTGAAAGTAAAGATTGGAGGTATGGATGAGCTTTCGCGATTGCTCGATCAATGCCTCGGTGATGTCTGGATGCGCGTGTCCCAGCGAAGAGACGGCGATGCCGCCGCCGAAATCGAGGTAGCGTTTTCCGGTGACGTCCCAGACATAACTGCCCGCGCCGTGGCTCAACGTGATATCGAAACGCGAGTAGGAAGGAATAACGTTTTTCTCAAACAACCCTTTGATCGCACTGACATCGTTGCGGACGATCGCTGGCGGGGCCGGGACAATTTCTTTCATCGACGTTTTACTTAAGGGCGAACGGTTGCAAAAGATACAAAAATTTTAAGGCAGAATTAATTTTTCCAGTCTTTCAACACCTCAACGACCGGAGGCCAAGTGGCTGCAGTGCGAACATTGGCTTTGCTCCACGCGGTGCAAAGATAGCCGACGATGCGGGGATTATTCTGCTGACGTGAAAAATCGCTGAATGCTTTCGTGGCCTCCAAGGGCTGCCATCCCGATGGCCAGACGCGAAAACCTTTTTCGAGAAGCAGTGGCACGGATGGATAGTTCGTCTGCTTTTCGTAATGCCAATCGCACACGACAATATCCTTTGGAATCAGATCGATGGCGCCGTCGGTTCCATTTCGTGAGGCTTCCCATTTCGAATAACCCAATTGCTTCGAATTGAGCAATCGATCGCCCCACATCAGCATTTCCAATTTGCGTTTGCCGACAATGTGGTCGTGAAGATCGTTAACCGCTTTCGCAAAGAGCTTCGCAGGATCACCGCCTTTGCAACGCGGACAGTTATCCGACGCAATGCAAAAGACTTCGTCCATCCCGACGTGAAACGCATCGGCATCGAAGGCTTCGACAATTTCATCAATCAATGGCAGGACGACACGATAGACCTCAGGATTCTGCGGACACCAACTGTGCAAGTGCGCGCCATTCGTATCGGTGTTGCTGCCGACAGGTTCCGCAAACTGCGGATATTTGCGAAGAAGCGGCGCATCGGCCTTGCGCCACGACTGGTGTCCGAGGCAATCGAGTTCAGGAATCAAACGCACGTGATATTTGCGGGCGGCGGCAGCGAGTTTCTTGGCGTGAGGTCGCGTGACGCCCTCTTTCCTCGCGCGCAACTCTGGATGAGACTTCGATTCGAAGTTGTATCCAACTTCCACGACGATTGCATTCACGCCGGCGTTAACCAACTGCGGCATCTGCTCGGCAAGCGCGTCGACCGATTCATCTGTGTAGAGGAACAAATGAACACCGCGCCATGATTCCGCTTTCTGCGCGGTTGCAGCCGGTGTTGGAGTCTCCGGCGTCTTCACTTCAGGCGTTGCGCAACCGGCAATAAACAATATCGCCGAAGCACAACAGCCCTGAAGAAATCGATTCATTACGGTTTTGTCGCGAGAATCAACGGAGAGACCGCAGGAACCTTCAGCTGACGCGGATTCTTAAATCCCGCTTCCTTCAACCACTTGCTGATTTCGCCGAACGTGAACACATCACCCTCTGTCGTGTTCACGAGCATGTTCACCGCAAAGATCAACGGCATCGGCGGGCCGGTGCGTTCTTCATTCGGAACGAATTCCATCACAGCGATCGTTCCGCCCGGCGCCAGCGCGTCGAAGGTTTTGCGCAACAATTTGCGACTGCGCTCCGGACCTTCGCTGTGGAGAATGTGGCCCAAAGTGGCAACGTTGTAGCCGGTGCCGAAGTTCGCTTTGTCCAGGTCGCCGGCAACCTTCTTCAATTGTTTCTCGAGGCCGAACTTTTTGAAGACGCGCTCGGTGACTTTCAAAACCTGCGGCCAATCAACCGCAGTTACCTCCACCTTCGGCGATTGCTGCGCGAGTGCGATTCCCCAAACACCGGAACCGGCCGCGATGTCGAGGACGCGAACCGGACCTTTGCTTTTGGCCACTTTCAAGTGCTCGCCGAAGGTGCGCGCTGCGGCGTAGCTCATCGGAAAGATTGATTCAACAAATTCAGCGAAGAATTCAGCGCCGCCCTTTTGGCGGTTCACCATTTCTGCGGGCTTGCCGGTCTTGACGATTTTCGTCAGCTGCATCCACGCGGGCATCAATTGCGATGAAATGTGACGGAAAAACGCGCCGTGATACGCGGGACTAGTCGTCACGAGAAACGCGGCGCTTTCGGGCGTGAGCGTGTATTTCGCACCGGACCGGCCGAGAAACTCGAGGCCGACCAAAGCATTGAGGATAGCTGTCAGCCCACGCACAGAAGCGCCGGTCGCCTTTGAAAGTTCGGCGACTGTCTTCGGACCTTTGTTCAAGGCATCGAACACGCCGTGTTGGACAGCGGCTTCAAGGATTAAAGCTGGAGCATAGCCGAATGCCAATTGCATCAGGCGATCAGGAGTAACGTTCTTTTGCGGCATAAATAAAGTTAGTGGAAAGCGAAGCTTAAACCTATAGCACAACTTCGGTCCCGACACCGGCGTCGGTAAATATTTCGAGGAGGACAGAATGGTTCACGCGGCCATCGACAAAGGAAACTTTCTCCACGCCCGCTGTGATCGCGGCAACTGCGCTATCCACTTTTGGAATCATTCCCTTATCGACGATGCCCGCTTTCTTCAGGCCATCGACTTCCGATGTCTGCAGGTGAGAAATTAACGTCGCTGGATCTTTAGGGTCGCGCATTAATCCCGGCACATCGCTCATAAACACCAGGCGTTTTGCTTTTAACGCAATCGCGACCTGGGCTGCCGCGACGTCTGCGTTGCAGTTGTAAATTTTACCGTCCTCGCCGCGAGCCGTTGGGCTGATGACCGGCGTGATCCCCTGCTCGATGCATTCCATCAAAGGAGCAGTGTTCACTTCGACCACTTCGCCGACGTATCCGATATCGAGCGGTTCACCAGAGGGACCTTTCAGGAAACTTTTACGACATTTGAAAATCTCAGGACCGGCGAATCCTTTGGCGACGCCGCCAAGGGAATTGATTGTCGCCACGACCTCAGGATTGATTTCGCGCGACAATACATCGTCGACGATCTTTACCGCCGCTTCATCGGTCACGCGCATGCCTTGCACGAAATTGGCTTTGAGACCTGCTTTCTCCATGGCGCGGGTAATCGCTTTGCCGCCGCCGTGGACGACCACCGGGTTGATTTCCACTGCCTCGAGAAAAACGATGTCGCGAGCCACGCCATTCCGCACCGCCGGATCCGGAGAGTCCATAAAACTCCCGCCATATTTCACGACGAATGTTTCGCCGCTGAATTTTTGAATGTAGGGCAGCGCCTCGAGTAACACGGCAGCTTTAGTGATCAGTTCCTGCATGGAGTGATTCGTTTCGTTTATTTGTCCGCATGCATCAAGTTTTTTTTCAGGAAAACCATTGGCGCATCACCTGAGCGAAGGCGAAATTGCCACGGGATGTTCGAGCACCGCAAGTCACCGCTGTTGCCTCGACGGAAATTCTATCGTCGGCTGGCTCAAAGCTTCTTCGTCGCAATGCTGACTGTCGCCTTCGCACTCGGCATCGGAATGTATGGCTACCATGTATTCGCGGCGTTGCCATGGATCGACGCGTTTGTGAATGCGTCGATGATTCTTTCCGGAATGGGTCCAATGGCAGAATTGAAAACCGATGCAGCCAAACTGTTTGCCGGCACCTATGCATTATTCAGTGGACTGATATTTATTGGCATTGCGGGCATTCTCGTTGCCCCGGTCCTGCACCGTTTGATGCACAAGTTTCATTTGGAGTCAGGAGGAGAGGCGGAGGGCTCGAATGAAAAGCCGAAGAAAACTCATTGAAAACGTGCCGTTCAAACATAAACTGGTTCCGATGCAATCAGTTTTTACCGGTCCAGTTTACGTGGTGCGCGACAACATCGACACCGACCAGATCATTTCCGCCCAATATTTGAATCTTGTCCCGACGATCGCCGAAGAGTACGAGAAGCTTGGCAGCTACGCTCTCGCAGGTTTGCCCGAATCGCTTTACCCGGTCCGTTTCGTCAAAGAAGGCCAGCTCGACACCGAGTATCCAATTGTTGTCGCCGGTCGCAACTTCGGCTGCGGCAGTTCCCGCGAACACGCTCCGATTGCATTGGGCTCTGCCAATAGCCGCATCATTTTGGCCGAAAGCTTCGCGCGCATTTTCTTCCGCAACTGTGTTTCCACCGGTGAACTTTACCCCTGCGAAATCACCGAGCGCCTCTGCGACGTCTTGAAGACCGGCGACGTCGTGACTGTCGACCTCGACAAGGCCACGGTCACCGTGAAAGCGACAGGCAAAGTGTATAACTTCAAACCGCTCGGGGATGTGCGTCCTGTGGTTGATGCGGGGGGCCTGTTCAATTATGCCCGCAAGACCGGAATGATTTCCGCTTCGTAGGACGCCAGCTCACTTAATCCAACAGAACCTGTTGCCTCGAACCTGCTGGACGCAGGATCGCGCGCCCGCGTACCCAAACCGCCACACAGCACCTTAGTGCGGGACTTGATCGGAGTCTGCAAAACGACTCAATTCGAACGAACGCGATAGAACCGATTGGTTGCTGACGTTATGTCCGTAATCACCACGGGAGCATCGAACTCAGTGAAATTCGTGAGCGTGAACCAGGCCGCCAGATTGGTAGAGTATTCGGCTGTGTAAGGTGAATTGCTCGCACCATGGAATAGCATTTGAAAAGTTGGACTGAATTGCGGCGCGGAAATATTTGGCACAACCGTCACCACGTTCGTCCAACGGCCGGTCGCGTTGCCATTGTCCGTGGCGACGGCAACCAAGGTGAACGTGCCCGCAAAGGTGTTGGTCCAGTTGAATACATAGGGCGGTGTGACAATTGTCCCGAGTAATGTCGCGCCCTCGAACAAATCGACTTTGGCGATCGTTCCATCGAGATCCAACGGTCCTGCGGTAATCATCGTAACGCCGCCGGCTTTGATGGTGTCCGTGATCGGATTGAGAACAATGATCGGCGGCTTATTGGCGTTCGTGATCGTCAGCGTGCCCGTTGAAGAATTGACGAAGTAATTACCGAGACGTCCGTTTGGATCCACGAGGGTGGCTGTGATTGGATAAGTTCCCACAGCACTGTTCAGCGACGCGGTTGTAGTA
Organism: uncultured bacterium; assembly: GCA_966112985.1. Lineage (GTDB taxonomy): Bacteria > Verrucomicrobiota > Verrucomicrobiia > Limisphaerales > JACDHS01 > CBHWET01. The sequence goes on from CBHWET010000042.1 coordinate 18,295, forward strand.
AAAGTGGCCGTAATGTTGTCGTTGTTCTTCACGCCAGAGATGGACCCGGTGAAAGTCGGATTCGACGTATCTACCGCACGGGACGCATTATCAACCGTCACCACTAACGATGCTTTGGTGACGGTGAGATTCGTTTCAACAAAGTCGAAAGCATAATTGGAACTCGCCAGTGTGCCGACGCTTACCACAATGGGATATGTGCCAATGTCGGAATTGGTGACAGCGACGCATGATACGGCCGGAGTGCCGGTAATGCCGCTGCTGGCGAGCACCTCCCCGTTGACGAAGCCAGAGTAAGACACCGTGAGGGGAGGATTCATATCGCCATAAATGCGCGACTGGGAGTCGGCGGCGATCAGTAAGCCAGCCTTTGTAATCGTCAATGTGCCTGCGTTTGTGGTGACCGTGTAATTGCCAAGGCGGACATTGGGGTCGGATAAAGTGATCGAGATTGGATACGTGCCAGCAGGGCTGTTCGTTGTTGCTGCCACATTAAATGTCGCAGAAATATTGTCGTTGTTTCGGATTCCTGTGAGCGAACCGGTCAGAGTCGGATTGCTCGCGCCGTAGCTGCGAGAGACGTTGCTCAGGGTGATCGTCAGAGGTGCCGCAGAGACCGACAAAAGGTTGTTGGTCAACGTCAAGCTGTAGTTCGTGCTCACGAGGGAGCCGAGCGCAATGTTAACTGAATAGGTTCCCACAGCGCTGTTCGTCACCGCAGACGTCGTCAAGGAAGGTGAACCTGTGACGTCGCTCGTCGCGAGGACCTCACCGTTGGCAAAACCAGAGAACGTGGCCGTGAGGATCGGATTGGTCTCTCCATAAATTCGCGCCTTCGCATCAGCAGCAACCAGCAGGGTGCCTTTTGTGATCGTCAAGGTGGCTGTGTTCGTCGTTACGGTGTAATTACCAAGACGTGCGCCGGGATCCGCCAGCGTAACGGAGATTGGATACGTTCCAGCTGGGCTGCTGCTCGTTGCTGCGACGTTATACGTGGCGGAAATATTGTCGTTGTTTCGAATTCCGGACAGCGAGCCGGTCAGAGTCGGAGTGGTCCCACCGTAAATCCGAGAAACGTTGCTGACGGTAATCGTTAGAGGCGCAGTCGTAACGGACAAAGTGTTGCTGTTCAGTGTGAAACTGTAATTGGTACTTGTCAGTGAACCGGCAGAAAT
>CBHWET010000043.1:0-19313 GCA_966112985.1 uncultured bacterium
TGGGAAATTACAAATTGCAAATCGGGCATCTGCCGAGCGCCCCATGAGGCGAAAAGGCGGCTCCGCAGCTTTCGGCGTGAATCTGAAACGTGTAAGGAAAATTAGATTCTTTTCGATAAACCGATCTGGAACGTAACCAAACGAACGCTTTTTTGAGGGTCAAAACTCGGTTTGGGACGTCCGCAACGGTTTTTTCAGCGTCAGAATTTCGGTGCGAACGTTCGCGACGGTTTTTCTAGCGTCAGGTTTTTCTTTCGGAGGTCCACAATGGTGGTTTGAAAGCCAGAAATCCCTTGCGGACGTTCGCATCGTTTTTTTGACCTTCAAAATTTCCTTGCGGAGGTCCACGACCGTTTTTTGAGAGTCAAACTTTCCTTGCGGAGGTTCGCGCCACCATTCTGAGAGTAAAAATTCCCTTTCTAACGTTCGCGACGGCTTTTTGACGTCAGAATTTGCTCGCGGACGTTCGCGAGCCTTTTTTGAGCGTCAAAATGTCGTTGCGAACCTTCGCGACGGTTTTCTGAGCGTCAGATTGTGATCGCGGAGGCTCCGAAGGCTGTTTTAACGCCAAAATGGTCTTGCGAACGTTCGCGAGGGTTTTCTGAGCACCAAAATTGGGTCGCGAACCTCCGCAACGCTGTTCTGAGCGTCGGATTTTGCTCGTTAACCTCCGCGACCATTTACAGAGAGCTAGAAATCAGCGGTTTACGCATTACGGTGCGCGAAAAACCCGATTTTCCCGCCGCGAGTCCGGTATTTACTGTCTGAAAGCCCTGGTTAGGCGAAGTTCCGGTTCCGTTTCGGCTATCGCGTCTGATACGCTATGTAACAACTCAAACCAGCCTTTCGTCAGATTTGTTATGCTCAAGCCTTTGCCCGCTTCCAAATGGAATTACACAACTGCGGCGCATTTGCTCAACCGCGCCGGATTTGGCGGCGTGCCGGCCGAAATCGAACATCTTCACAAGCTGGGACCGGAAAAAGCCGTAGATTTCCTCGTCGATTATGAAAAGGTCGAAAATGAGGTGCCCACGCTTGCATGGGCGAAACCCGGGGAAGGTCCGCTCGGAGCGATGGAGGCGATTCGTAGTTTTGGCAAGCAACTCCGCGAAGCCAAAACCGACGAGGAACGCCAGAAGATTGAATCAGATCGTCGCCGAAGAGTTCAGGAGGAGCAGCGGAAAGAAATCACGCGAATCCTCGAGCTGCGCGGCTGGTGGCTCGATCGGATGGCCAACGGGAAGCGGCCGTTGGAGGAAAAGCTCACGTTGTTCTGGCACGGCCACTTTGCAACGAGTGCGATAAAAGTTCGCAACGGTTACTTCATGTATTTGCAGAACGAGACGTTCCGCAAACATGCCTTGGGTAATTGGCAGGAGATGCTTACCGCTGTGGCAAAAGACCCGGCGATGCTGTTGTGGCTGGATCAGGCGCAGAGTCGGAAGGAGCACCCCAATGAAAATTTTGCACGCGAGGTCATGGAATTGTTCGCGCTCGGCGAAGGCCACTATACGGAGAAGGATGTGACGGAAGCAGCGCGGGCTTTGACCGGTTTTTCATTGAGCCGCGAGACGCAGGAGTACACGTATCGTCCCTTTTTCCATGACAACGGGCCAAAGACTGTCCTCGGCAAAACCGGAAACTTCGATGGCGATGATGTTCTAAAGATTATTATTGAGCAACCGCAGTCGGCCCGATTTATCAGTTGGAAATTGTGGAAGTTTTTCGCCAGCGACGAAGCACCGTCCGGACTCACGGAGGCAATGGCGGAGGTTCTGCGCAAGAACGGCAACAATTTCAAACCGCTGCTGAAAGCGATGTTTCGCAGTCAGGAGTTCTACGCGCCCTCGGTTATTCGCACGCAGGTGAAGAGCCCGACGCAATGGCTGGTTAACACCGTGAAGCTGCTGCAACGTGAAATGCCGCCTGCGCTCGTTTCTTCGCAATTGATGCGCAACCTTGGCCAGGAATTATTCGCCCCGCCGAACGTCAAAGGCTGGGACGGCGGTTTGAGTTGGATTACCACGAACAATCTTTTGGCGCGCTATAACGAAGCGGCGATGCTCGTCTTCGGAAAAGGAAACATTCCTGCCGACGCGCAGAAACGTGGTTTTCGCTTCGTGCAGGAACGTGCCAACGCCATGCTCAATCGCATGCACGAGGTAGACGTCGCAAAGATTCTTTCCCCGGAACAACGGAAGAATAAAGGCCAGTTGATTGCGGCATTGGAAAAGCATTTTCTCGCCGGTCAATTGAAAGACAAACAACGCAAAGTGTTGGCCAGCTATCTCGATTCTCGTGGCGACCTCGACGATGACGATATCCGCCACACGATCCGTCTTCTGATGTCCACGCCAGAGTATCAATTAACCTGAGGATTTATTATGAAGCGCGAACCGACTCTTCACACACGCCGGGAATTCCTGCGCACGTCACTGCTCGGCGGCGCCATTGCCGGCACTGTGCCATCCTTTCTCGCGAGTACGTTTACCGCGCTCAACGCGCAGGCTGCTGATTCGTCGACACAAATCGTTACCGGTAAAGACGGGCCTATCCTGGTCGTTTTGCAAATGGCGGGCGGTAATGACGGACTCAATACGGTCGTTCCGTTTAGTAACGATTATTATCATCGCGCACGGAAAAACCTTCGGCTTAGCGACAAATCGTTGCTGAAGATAAACGACGATATTGCGTTGCACTCGAGCCTGGCCGGACTGAAGAGCCTCTACGATTCGGGCAACGTAAGTATTGTCCAGGGCGTTGGTTATCCGAACCCAAATCGATCGCATTTTCGTTCGACGGAAATCTGGCAGACAGCCAGCGACTCGGAGCAGATAGAGCATTACGGGTGGATCGGACGTTATTTCGATAATGCATGCAAAGGTGCGGACCCAACGGTAGGCGTTAACATCGGAAGACAGACGCCGCAGGCATTCGCTTCTGATCATCCAACCGGCATCAGCCTTGAGAGTCCGGAGAATTATCGTTTTCGCAGCGGCGAAAAATCGATGGGAGGAGAGATGGATGCCGACGAACAATCGTTCCGTGCTTTGAATGGGGCGGATGCGGGTGCGGAGTCGGGTGGCAGCATTGGTTCGCTCAGCGGCCCGACGAAACGGCGCGGTGAATCGGCCCTCGATTTTCTTGAACGAGTCTCCCTCGATGCTCAGGTCAGCTCAGACAAAATCCTTTCCATCAGCCGTCGCGTGCAGAACAAAGCGACGTATCCATCAACGCAGCTGGGCAATTCGATGAAGCTGGTGGCTCGTCTGATTGGCGGCCAACTGCCAACGCGAATTTTTTATGTGTCGCAGGGTGGCTATGATACCCACACGAACCAGCTTGGTGCACATGATCGCCTCCTCAAGGAGTTTGGAGATTCGTTGAAGGCGTTCGTTGACGACATGAAAGCGCAGGGCAATTTCGAGCGAGTGATGATCATGACTTTCAGTGAGTTCGGGCGGCGGGTTGCTGAAAATGCCAATGGCGGCACCGACCATGGCGCTGCGTCCTCAATGTTCGTGATTGCTCCAACAATCAAAGCTGGATTGGCAGGTGCGTATCCAAGCCTTGCACCAGCCGACCTGGCGAACGGGGACCTGAAATATAACGTCGATTTCCGGACGGTTTATGCGGGAGTGTTGGAACACTGGCTCAAGACGAAGAGCCAGCCAATCCTTGGGAAACAATTTATGCCGTTGCAGTTAATCTAGAGGCGAAGGCTTCGAAATTGATTTGGCAACGTTCGACTGATAAATTGTCGGGATTGGAAACCTTTCTCATCATCGGCGGTATATTTTGCCTGCTCTACGCTTTCTATTTCTGGTGGGTGGTCGTTAAATACCGCGCGACACGCGAAGAGGAGCAACCGGAAACGATCGGCGTCCTCGAACCTTCGGATAAAGATCAATAGACCCGTAGCCCCTCGGCATCCAAACGCATTGGCAGGATTAATCCTCACGCGTCACTATTTAGGTGCGCCGTGTTCGCCGTATTTAATGTTGAAGAGAAGGTCGCCCGGCCAGTCGGTCGGCACTGGTTTGCCGAGTGCCCAGTGGATGCCGTTGATCGCCAATCGCTGTACTGACGAGACCTGAAAATCCTCTGGATGGCCGAGGGTTGTGAAGAAGGCCCGACCACCCGCTTTAGTATGATAGGTCCACGCCACGGGATTGGGAACAGCTTTGTGTTCTGGATTCACGGACCGCCCGATGAGAAGGCGCTTCGCATCAGCGGGCGGATATTTTGGAACGACATGATAAAGCCAGGAGCGCACATGAAACTCCTGGTCTACTCCTGTTAAAATTGGATTAGTTGACTCAAGAGGATTGATGAAGACATCTGTGCTGGAGGTGTGCCCATAGTGCGTGTGTCCAGACGCGCCCCATCCCGGAGGTGCGCCGAATGTCTCTTCTGCGAAACCATTCCACTTCTCGTTCGGATGGCCTTTGGGAAAATTGAAAGAATGGCTTGTGGTTCGAAAACCGACCGCCGGTTTTCCCGAATCGAGATATTTGCGAATGTGGGCAAGCTGGTCGTCGGGTAACTGGCGCCAGCGCAGGAAGAATACGGCGAGGTCCGCAGTGTCCAAGGCTTCCAGCCCCGGAATGTTCTTTTCCGATTGTTCATTCGGCCGCGCATAAAGCACGGTCGTTTTCATCCCATAACGCTCCTGCAAAGCCTTGGCGAGAATCGGCATCGTGAGCTCGGAACTGTACTCATGATCCCCGGTTACAAACACTACATGTGGGCGCTGTGAATCGGCGAACGCGATTCCCGTAAGAAGGCAGGCAACCATCAAAGCCGGGATGGATTTCATGAAGTGACAATAAGAGTTTTATTCAGTGTCGCAAGAGTTGTGTGGAATGCCAGGTTCCCGTTTTAAAATTTTGTATCCTTCATCGCCGTTTCCGGCAATCTTCGGGCCATGCGAGTTGGAGTTCTCTGTCGCAGTGAAGTTGACCAAATTCAATGGGCGCATAGCCTCGGCTTCCGCTCCGTCGGGATGCTGAAGTTCTTTGAAAGCCGTATGGCGCCGCCGAATAAGGATTGGAAACCCGTCGCCGACGAGATTGCTGCTCGTTCCAAGGAACTAGACGTCCGCGTCTCTGCCATTGGCGCACTTTATAAAAACCCTCTGGATCCCAAGCAGACCGATTACGCCAGGGAAATGTTTCTGCGCGCCATCGATGTTGCCTCGTATCTCGGGGTGAAGAATGTCTGCGGCTTTCCTGGAGCTATTATTGAACTGGAAATGAACGAGCGTGGCGGGAATCCTGTTTATAAGTCGTTCGATAATCATTTCCCGCAGCTGCTTTCATTCTGGGAGCCGATTGCCAAAGTAGCGGCCGACAAGGGCGTTCGGATCGCATTCGAGAACTGCCCCCAAGGGGCATGGCACCTGCCGATCATGGGATACAATATGTTGGCACAGCCGGCGATGTGGGAAAAATTCTTCAATGCGACCAAATGCGAGAATATCGGAATCGAATGGGATGCGAGCCATTTGATGTGTCAGTTTATCGATCCCGTGGAGAACATTCACCGGTTTGGTTCAAAGATTTTTCATGTGCATGCCAAGGACGCTTACATCAATCGTAAGCTCATGGAGGTATACGGAATTTGCCACCCGGGGGTTGCCGAACACCGGTTTTGCGGGCTAGGGCAGGCAAATTGGGCGGAGATCATCCACGCCCTCATTCGCGCCGGATACGATTCTGACCTGAACATAGAAGGTTTTCACGATCCGGTGTTTCGCGATCACGGCGCCTGGGTGCCCGATGATTTAAAAGGCTATGCGCCAACGCGTTGCGCGGGTCAGAAACTGGAGGAAGCGGGCCTTCAGATTGCCCGGCGGACTCTCGAAGCCTACACAAAGGACCTCAAGGATTAGGCAGTTTACGGCAAATAGGGGAAGGTTTTACCTGTTGACGCTTTTGACAAACCGCTTCTAAGGTAGTCTCTTAATATTTCAAAGCGCCTTCGCGCTTGGAGGAGATTTTTATGCCTGAAGGATATTGTGTTAAATGCAAAGCCAAAAAAGAAATCGCCGACGCCGTTGAAGAAACGATGAAAAATGGGCGTAAGGCCATCAAAGGCAAATGCCCAACCTGCGGCACGGTGATGTTCAAAATCCTGGGCGGTAAAGCCAGTGCACCAGCCGCACCAGCTGGAGCCTCGGCAGAAACCTCTGCTAAACCTGAAAAACCGAATCCGACAAATCCGTAATTATGTCCGAACAACTAGCTTACGTAATCATAACCCCCTATTCGCTGCACAAGTCTCGTACTGGCGGCATTTTAACCCGCTTAATCACCCGGACCGGTCTGGAACTCGTCGGCGCACGCATGTTCTCCCCGAGTGATGAGCTGGTTCGGCAATATTCGGAAGTCATCATTTCTGCAGCAGATCCTCAGGATCGAAAAATCCAGGAGCTGATTCGCGAATACATTTTGAAGAACATGTCCCCCGACGCCAAAACGGGCCGCAGGCGTCGCGTCATGATGTTGTTGTTCAAAGGTGACGATGCCGTCCGCAAGGTTAGGGCTGTCATTGGCAATATCAGTGCCGATCGCCGCGGCGGCGAAACGATCCGCGACACGTTCGGTGACCTTATTCTGGACGAGAATGGTGACGTTAATTATTTCGAACCTGCTGTACTCGCGGCGCCCAACATTGAGGAAGCACAGATTAAGGTGAAGTTGTGGGCGCGCTATTCCGATCGCGATGGTGGTATCGTCGAAAATACGATTGCGTATCCAACGACGGAAAAGCCCCAGCGCACGCTGGTTCTTATTAAACCGGATAACTTCCGCTTTCCAACGGGCCGTCCGGGCAATGTGATCGACTTTTTCTCGCGCACTGGCCTTTACATCGTCGGCATTCGCGTTCTCCAGATGAGTGTCGCGCAGGCGATGGATTTCTACGGTCCCGTTCGCGAAGTGCTTCGCACCAAGTTGAAGGACATGGTTGCCGCGAAGTCGAAAGCCATCCTTGAAAAGGAATTTGGATTTAAAATTGGCCCCGCTGAGGAAAAGCAGCTGGGTGAATTGATCGGGCCGAGCTTCGGCGATAATCAGTTCGAGAACATCGTGAAGTTCATGTCTGGCCGTGCGCCGAGTGAAATTTCCCAAGATAAGTGGCCCGAGCCCGGAACTGAAAAGTGCATCGCTTTGGTTTATGAAGGTCCGGACGCCGTAAAGAAGATCCGCGACGTTCTCGGACCGACGGATCCATCAAAGGCACCTCCGGGATCGATTCGCCGTGAGTTCGGCCAAACCATCATGGTCAACGCCGCGCACGCGAGCGATTCGGAAGATAATGCCCAACGGGAAATCAAAATCGTCAACGTTGGCGAAAACCACTTCAAGAAGGTGGTCGAAGATTTCTACGGCAAAGTTTAATCCAACCGAATTTCCCGAAAGGCCGGCTTAACCGCCGGCCTTTTTTATTTCCAAAGGTGCTCAGATGACTGCAACAGGGCGAGCAAGCGCGCGTCGGCCGCCGGAAATTCGTATTTCGGCAGCTCGCTCTTAGCGACCCAGACGAAATCGTGTACGTGAATCTTACGAGGTTCGTGTTGCAGCCATTGACAGCGGAAGAACTTCAGGTGAACGGATTTTTCGAGATAGTCGTGCGAGATGCTGTCGATCAATTCGTGGACTTCGACGTCGATGCCGAGTTCCTCGTGCAGTTCCCGCCGCAGGCATTGTTCGTAGGTTTCGTTCGGCTCACGCTTCCCGCCGGGGAATTCCCATAATCCGCCGAGATGATCACCAGGGCGGCGTTGTGTGATCAGCAGCAAACCGTTTCGGAAGACCAAACCGGCCGCAACTTCCACAATCTTCATCGCAACGACTAAGCTTTGTCTTCGATTAACTCCCGCCTGGCACTGCCCAACAGGTTTTCGATGAAGTTCGTGGAGTAATTGCCGCGACGGAAGTTCGGGTCCTGTAAAATTGCTTGTTCAAAGCCAATCGTGGACTTCACGCCCGTGAGCATGTATTCGCTCAATGCACGGTTCATTTTGTCCATAGCTTCGCGACGGTCTTTGCCCCACGTGATCAGCTTGCCGATCATCGAATCGTAATTGGGAGGGATCGTATAACCGGCGTAAGCATGGCTATCGACACGAACACCACGACCGCCCGGAGCGTAGTACATTTCAATGCGCCCGGGGCTCGGACGAAAATCGTCAAAAGGATCTTCGGCGTTGATGCGGCATTCAATGGCGTGACCTCTGAAATGAATGTCGCCCTGAGAAATCTTTAACGGTTCGCCCATCGCAATGGCAATCTGCTGCTTTACAAGATCGATACCGGTGACTTCTTCGGTGATGGGATGCTCGACCTGAATGCGTTTGTTTACTTCCAGGAAGTAAAATTTCCCGTGGTCATCGACGATGAACTCGACCGTGCCAGCGTTGGTATAATTGGCTACTTCGCAAATCTTTACGGCTGCCCTACCCATTTCTTTGCGAAGCTTCGGAAATTTGTTCTCGATAAGAGGGGACGGTGTCTCTTCCAAGACCTTTTGATTACGGCGCTGAATCGAACAGTCGCGTTCGCCAAGGTGGATGATGTTTCCTTTGTTATCCCCAAGAATCTGGAACTCAATATGATGCGGATTCTCGATGAACTTCTCGATGTAAACCTCTGAGTTTCCAAACGCCTTTTCGGCTTCAGTCCGCGCCGTGTGATAACCCTTCACCAATGAAACGTCATTATGGGCGACGCGCATTCCGCGGCCACCGCCACCAGCGACGGCCTTGATCATCACCGGATAACCAATGCGCTTGGCCGTGGCTAAGGCAATCTGTTCGTTTTCAACGGTGCCTTCTGAGCCGGGAGGAAGAGGAACCCCCGCTTTCTTTGCCAACGCACGGCTTACCGCCTTGTCTTCCAAAGCATTCATTGCGCGGGAGCTAGGCCCGATAAACCGAATGTTGCAACTCTCGCAGACATCCGCAAAGTGCGCGTTTTCTGACAAAAAGCCATACCCAGGATGAATAGCATCCACATCTGCAATCTCCGCAGCGCTAATAATGCGATCAATGCGCAAATAACTCTCGGAACTGGCAGCTTTACCGATACAGATTGCTTCGTCGGCCATCTGAACGTGCATAGAATTCGCATCTGCCTCGGAATACACCGCGACAGTTTTGATATTCAGTTCCTTACAGGCGCGAATAATGCGGACAGCAATCTCTCCTCGGTTCGCAACGAGAATTTTTTCAAACATGGATAGACTTGGTAATTTGGCCGTTTAAGGAAAAAGGCTCAAAGGGGCTTAATTCTGAACATCGGCTGACCGAATTCGACAGGTTTAGCGTTATCGACGAGGACTTCCGTGATGACGCCACGCATCTCCGCTTTGATTTCGTTCATCACTTTCATCGCTTCAATAATGCAGACCACGGTCTCCGGATTCACTTCGGTGCCGACTTCGACGTAATTGGCTGATTCCGGCGACGGCGCACGATAGAAAGTGCCAATCATCGGTGATTTGATGTCCGAAGTGTTCACCGCTGGAGCAGCTGGAGCTGGGAGAGCGGCAGGAGCTACAGCGCCACCGGCTGGAACAACCGCTTGGGCTGGAATATTATAGGTGACGGCAGGAGCTTCGTCATAAATCGCTCCACCCGTTCCCGAACGTTTCAATTTGATCTTAAAATCCTGCTTTTCGAGCTCGAACTCAGAAAGTGAGTTCTTTTTCATCAAATCGATAATGGCTTTGATGTCTTTTAAATCCACGATGGCTCCTGAAATCTTGAGTTGTTAAAGAAAAAAGCAGTAGTCAGTTCGACCGCTGCTTTGCGCTAAGTTTTTCAACTGGGACGGACACTAGACAGGCTTTTCCGGTGCGTCAAGAGTTAAAATTCAGGCGAAAAAACAGGGGGGTTTCGCAGAAAACCGATCGTTTTCTATTTTACTTTAACGCTAATCGCCGCTTCGAGGCCTAAAATATACGAAAATGCACCAAATCCAGAGATTTGTCCTTTGCAGACGGCCGCAATGAGCGATTTATGACGGAATTCTTCCCGTGCATGGATGTTCGAAAGGTGGATTTCAATCGTAGGAATGCCGACAGCCGAGATGGCGTCGCGCAGTGCAACGCTGGTATGGGTGTAGGCTGCCGCGTTAATCACGATGGCATCTGCCTGGCCTTTGGCCTGTTGAATCCAGGAGACGAGCTCGCCCTCCAGATTTGATTGCCGAAAGTCGATCTCAGCACCCAAAGTTTTGGCGCGTTCCCGCACTTTGCCTTCGATATCAGAAAGTGTGGTTCGGCCATAAACGTCCGGCTCCCGCTGGCCCAGCAGGTTCAAGTTCGGACCATTTAAGAATAGCACCTTCATGAGGGGCGACTTTAGGCACGCACTGTTGGTTTGTCGATTTGATTTCGGGAATCGCCACAAAGCAGACCAAAAAGCAGGAAAAACGGCCAGGCCAACCCAGCGATGTAGAAATGGAATTCAACAAAACTGTGCAACGCCAACCCCAAAAGCCCAAGCCAGACCATAAGAAAGACCGAATCGACCTGATATTTTGTGGTCCGTTCACGATAAAGCCACGCTAATCCGCCCCAAATGCCTAAAAAGAAGGCTATGAATCCAACCAGGCCCGAATCACTTGCCTGCTGCAGATAATCATTATGGCAAAGCCGAGCCATTTCGGCTTCGGGCGCTTTTAGCTTCGCGTAGGGAACCATAAAAGTGCCTGGACCGGTTCCGACGAAGGGGTGATCAACGGCTATCTTTACTGCGGCGCGCCAGTAATCCGTTCGTGCAACAACACTTGTCGCACCGCGTTGAAAGAATCCGGCGTACTTTAAACCGAATCCAACTAGACCCAAAACTCCCACTCCCAACAGGATGATAGTCTTATATCTAGCGGACAACGGTAGATGAATCAGGAGAACGGTTCCGCTCACCAACGCTAACAACCAGCCGGCCTTCGAACCAGACCAGCCCAAACACGCCAATCCGCCGACGATAATTCCGATCAATATTGGCCATTTTAACAGCGGCTTCGCCGTCATTGACCAAACGAATGCCGCCGTTATCGGCAAGGCAAACAGAACGGCGGCGGCGAGCGAGTTGGGATAGAACAACGTTGAGAAAATTCGGTTGCTGTTAATCTTCTTCAAGTAATCCGCGGGGATATCTGTCATCTGCGGCGCAATATAGATTTTGAAATACTCCCGGGAACGTTCAAGGCCGCCGAAATGCTGTTCAAACCCACTTTTAATTACGATGAGGAAACCGATCATCAACCCAAACCAAAGCAGCCGCCGGTCGCGTACTTCGCTCAATGCAAAATATCCGATTCCGAAACATGCAACACTGGCCATGAAATGGCGAACCGTCAGGGAAGATAGATCGTGGTCAACCGATTGAGTGGCCGAAATAAATTGCCAGCCAAGCCAGATCAACAACGATAAAAGGAGCCAAGCCGGCGCCGGCCGTTTTTGCCACCTCGCTACGGGCACGGCTAAAATAATTAGTAATCCAATGAAGATATGTCCCCATTGAATCGGCCATGCCGCATAAAGAAACTCCAGCATGTCGTGCGGTGTGGAAATCTTCTGCTCGAAGATCACGGGGTTTCCAAACTTCACCAGACACAACGCGAGGAAGACACCGCAGGCCGCAGCGAGCAGATTCTGCAAAGGCGAGTTGAAGGCGGACAAACTGTTTTGCGGTTTACCCATTGATCAGCGACTCGCACGTTAACCGAACCGGATTCGACGTCACAGCTTCAACTTCAGCAGGCCGACTTCCAACGCAAGAGCCTCCTGGATGTTCGTGTAAAGCAACCGTTGCGTCTGTTCCAGAATTTCGATGTTTTGCCGCGCATCATTCGGCGAGATCCGTTGCGCCATCTGTTTGACCGGGGCATTTAATTGCGGAAAATTCGCAATACCGCTGTCGACTGCCAAACTGTGCAGCCACACATCACGAAGCAGATGTTGTAAACTGAGAAGCAGGTCACTGCGTTGCCGACGGTACTCAGCTTCGATCGCCGCAGTTAATTCGTCTTCGTACTTTTCCCGAAGCTTCGGATCAAGGTCATCGTACTTCTCAAGCGGTGATTGCTTCGTCAGCTGCGCTTCGATTTCCTCCTTCTGTTCACCAAGCTTTTTAATGATGACACTCAGCAAGCGATAACGGCCGAGCAAGCCGCCTTTATTGTTCACGGCGGCATCAGCGAAAGAACTCAACCAGGCCAACTCTGCTTCTGAAACTTTTCGCTCACCCGCGAAGTTCAACCGCAGGCATCGGGACAGGATCGTTTCGAGAATCCGCTGCGGTTCCGTTGAAAGAAGAATGAGAATCGATTTCGCCGGTGGCTCTTCCAAGGTTTTTAAGAATGCGTTCGCCGCCTGCACATTCAGGCGATCCGCCGCGACGATGATTCCGAATTTATACTCCGCGAAGGTTGGCTTCAGGTTCACCGTCTGCATCAATTCACGAATCTGGTCGACGCTGATGATGCGCGACTTCGATTCCGCACGGATCCACGAGATATCGGGATGATTGCTTTCGTCCACCTTGCGGCAGCTCTGACATTTATCGCAACTATCGAGGGGAATGCCTGTCGCGCTCCGTCGGGCAGGGGATTGGCAGTTGAGCGTCTTGGCAAGCGTGCGTGCCATTGATTCAAGTTCGCCGAGGTCACTGCCAGTAAACAAATAGCCGTGAGCGAGCCGATTGCGTTCCAGACTGCGCTGTAACAATTCGGTGACCTGCTTTTGTTCTGGGAAATCCGCGAACGACATCGAAACTCAATTTATGCCAGACCCGCGCTTACTCACCCGGTTTCTGCTGCACCATTTGTTTTACTGCAAGAGGGATGCTGGCTTCATGCCTGCCATTCAACGCGAGGTCGATGGAATACAGGCCGGCTCTTTCAAATTTAAGTCCCTGAATATTGATAACGAAATTCCGGGAGATAAACGTCGCGTCGCCGGGAACGACGACATCCAGCGGTACGTCAATCGGCGGCATGATGGATTTCCCATCTTCGTCGACGAAATTGATTTTCATCTGGTGTTTGCCTTCTTCCATTTTGTTGAAGACCACGCGCAAGGCAACCGAGCACTGCGGATGGACAGCTGGAAATTGGCCGGAAAAAATCGTGTCGAACGTGCCGAGGATATTCAGCTTACCGCTATAATCGGTGGCGGCGTCGCAAAGAACTGCTGTTTGGATATTCATTTAGTTACCGGTCTGTTTCTTCAAATCTAGATTGGCTTTCAGTCCGACGAAAATGCAAAACGCGGCGAAAATGTGGAAGCCGAAGGCCAGCCAGTCTGCGAAAACAAGATAGATCAAACCATCGAGGGCGTAGAGGATGAGGCCAGCGAAAAAGGCCCACGAGTGTCGCTTATTCGCATAAATTCCAAACAACGCAAATAAACCACACGCAAGCGCGCTTAAAATGACAGAAACGGGAACGCCGACGTTACCCATACCGCGGCCGAAGGCGGCAATGATTTGCGTCACACCTAATCCAAGGAAGAACGACCAATTCGAACCGCTGACGATAGAAATGGTGTTAATCATGGAAAGAGCTGCGATCCAGTAGAACCAGCTCGCACCGCCTTTAATTTTCTTTTCCAGATCCGGATATTGTCCGGCAACAAATTGACGTGAAGGTGCCGTCGCTGCGGAGGTCAATGGCGGGATCGCCGCCTGGGTTGCGAATGAAAGTTCCTGATATTGGGAGGCTGAATGCCAGGCATTCACATCGCTTCGCATTACGTTGGTTTGCGCGCTGACGCGTCCATCCCGGATCCAGCCTTGTAATTCCTCGAGAGAAACCGGGCCGTACGTCTGTCCGTCCGCGCCAGCGATGGTGTATTTGATATCCATATTAGACCGCGAAGAACTGAAACAGCTAAGACAGACGAAAACAACCAAAATTCAGGTTCCTGAGCGATTGATTTCAGCCCGACAAGGTGTCGCGAAGCTGAAGGGTTACTATCAGATCTTCGAATGGTTGCGGGACTCGCAAAACGGGGATTCGGCAGAAAAATATGGAAATTTCGTAACGTAAAATCCGTCGGGAGGATGAAAATCGGGATTTTCGTAACGTAAAATCCGTTGGGAGCGTGTAAATCGAAATTTATAGAACGTAAAACTCGACGGGAGCGTGTAAATCGAAAATTCCGTAACGTAAAAATCGATGGGAGCGTAAAAATCGGGATTTACGTTTCAGAAAAATCGTTGGGAGCGCGTAAATCGGATTTTTCGTAACGAAAATGTCGATGGGAGCGACCAAAATCGGCAATTTCGCCAGTTTTTAGCTCTGGAAAGGCATTTTTTGACCAAAAAATGCCGCTCAATCCGCAGTTCATGGCATTCTGGAAGCAAATTGGCCGGGAATGCCATCGAATGCAGGTGCAGAAGACCTTCTTATGCTTAATGAGGCAAAAGTAGGCCCGTTGAGCGGGGCGGTCTAAGTGATGGGAACTCCAGTTTCAACCGGTCGTGCGGTTATCCATGAGAAGCCGTCTGGAACAAATGGCGGGGTGCGGTTGACGGCGATGGCCTCTTATGTGACTCTCCGCGTTACTATTCCAAACTGTGCAAATCAAGAAAGCCGTCATTACAGCCGCAGGAAAAAACCAGCGCACACTACCGCTTCAAACGCTCGTTGATCGGGACGGAGTTACCAAGACGGCGTTGACGATCATCATCGAAGAAGTGTTACGGGCGGGAATTGATGAAATCGGCGTTGTCATCCGGCCAGGGGACGAAGCGGCCTATAGAGCCGCCGCTGGAAATCACGCGAGCCGGCTGCAATTTGTCGAACAACCTTCGCCGCTCGGGTATGGACATGCCGTTCACTGCTCAAAGTCCTTTACCGCTCGTGAGCCATTTCTGCTGCTCGTCGGTGATCATTTGTATTTGTCGCATGAGAAACGAAGCTGCGCTGAGCAGCTTGTAGAGATCGCCGCTGCGGAGTCGTGCGCAGTCTCCGCAGTGCAGGCAACTCACGAGAGCAAGTTGCCGTATTACGGAACAATCGGCGGTCATCTCGTGGCAGGCCGCCAGCATTTATACGAAGTAGAAAATTTAATTGAAAAGCCGACTCCAACCGAAGCTGAGCAGAAGCTCATTGTTCCCGGTTTGCGTGCAGGAAACTATCTTTGTTTCTTTGGCATGCATGTTCTCACTCCAACAGTGATGGATATTTTACAGGAACTTGTTGCACAGGCCGGAAGCGCGAGCGCGGTGCAACTCACCAGCGCCCTCCAAAAAATGCGGACGACAGAACGATACCTGGCGATCGAGCTCCATGGCCGTCGCTATGACATTGGCGCGAAGTATGGGCTGCTCATCGCCCAAATGGCGCTGGCATTGGACGGCAAAGACCGTGACGAAGTGCTTTCAAATCTCATCGAACTTCTCGCGTTGCGTGGGAAATAATTCATGTCGCGCCTCGTTGAAATCATAACGTCGAGCGACGCTGCGATCCGCGACCTGTCTCTCGATGCATTCTGCCGGACCGCATCTTTGACGGAGCTGCTTTCCGAATGCGAGGAACTGGAACGTTTTCGCAGACGAAGTGAAAACCTTTATGAACGCGTTCGCGCGTTGTTTTTTCTTTATTCAATCCATCGTTTCCATTTACCGCTGAAGATCGCTGATGCACCGGCGCGGAAGAGTTTCATCCCTTTTCGTGGATACGAACATTTGCTGCAGCGGCGGTTCGAAGAAGCCATCCAAAGCTTCCTCAGTGAGCAGATAATAAACGGTCCGACCGATACCGTTTCCAGCGCGCTGGCTTCTGCTTATTATCGGTTGGGAATCCAAACGTTGGCCGATCAGGTGCGTCGCAGTGTCAGATCGGTGCGCGGAAACCAATGGATGTTCCGAATGGGCCATCCAGCCGATCAGCCGTTACGTCTTCGTCCCGAATTGTTACGGCGTGCGGGGGACGGCAGTTATCCCATCCTCCGAGAGCGTACGCCTGTTCGGATGGATCTCACACACAGTGCGTGGAGTGATATTTTCTTTCTCGGGATGGACTTTCCCGAGGGCGCGAAGGTGCTGAATGTTTCCATCGACCTTGGCGTGCATGGACGCGATTCCGTCCCGAAACCACCGGTCGAGGCCTACTTACGTGTCATCGACGAACCGTTACTGCGTCTGACCAGCGTCGATCTTGGGGCGACAGTCGACATTACGAACCTCGCCGAAGTATTCGACTTCGCGAGAGACTATTTGGGTCTTCTGAAAGCGGCCGTCATTGCATCCGGCATTGTTCCTCCAGGCATTGAAGGTTCCGGGCAAAGCCTTGCAGACTTACTCGGGACAATCGTCGGTGTTGGCCGCGGTCTCGAAATTGTCAGCAACGTAAACAACATTCCAAAAGGCTCACGGCTTGCCGTCTCAACGAACCTGCTTGCGGCGCTGATTTCGGTTTGCATGCGGGCGACCGGACAAGCTCACGCTCTTGAGGGACAACTCGAAGAAGACGAGCGCCGCCTTGTTCTCGCGCGAGCCGTTCTCGGTGAGTGGCTGGGCGGTTCAGGCGGTGGTTGGCAGGATTCTGGCGGTGTTTGGCCTGGAATCAAATTGATTCAAGGAACTCGGGCCGAAAAGGAAGACCCTGAGGCCGGCGTCAGCCGTGGTCGCTTGATGCCGGTCCACAAGGTCTTTGGCACAACCGAAATACCTGACTCCGTGCGCGAACATCTCCAAAAGTGCTTGGTATTGGTTCATGGCGGAATGGCACAGAACGTTGGGCCGATTTTGGAAATGGTAACGGAGAAATATCTGCTTCGTTCGGAAGAGGAGTGGAAGGGGCGACAGGAAGCTCTCGGAATTTTAGACGAAATTCTCACGGGATTACGTGCGGATGACATCAACGCCATAGGTAAAGCAACAACAAGAAACTTTTTCGGCCCGCTACAGACGATTATCCCATGGGCCAGCAACTTCTATACAGAAACGCTGATTCGTCGTGTGCGAGAAGAGTTCGGCAGCAGTTTCTGGGGTTTTTGGATGTTAGGCGGCATGTCGGGCGGCGGTATGGGATTTATTTTTGCTCCTGAAAAAAAGACGCAAGCGCAAGCCCGGCTGCAGGAGATCATGACCGAGACGAAGCGTCAGCTGCAGAATGCGCTGCCCTTCGCGATGGAGCCCGTGGTCTATGACTTTGCGATAAACGAAAATGGCACATTCGCAGATCTTCTTGTTGAAGCCGCGGCTCTATTGCCGCAGAGCTATTACGCATTGATCACGCCGCGACTGCTTCGTTTGGATCCGCAGCAGCTGCCGACTTTAAGACGAATCGAGTTAGATAAATTCGCGAATGCCTGCCGAACGAAGCCAGAGCTCCGCGGCACAGTGCAAGTTTTGTTCGATCGACTGCTGCCGCGTCTGGAAAAGAAAGAGGCAACAGAACTGACGCTCAGAGAATTACTTGAACAAAACGGATTCGATCGCGCGCAACATGAACAGGTTCGATCGGATCTCCGCGATGGCCGCATTGGTCTCGCGCAGAATCGCCTGCCCGCAGCAACGAGCATCCGGGACGTCGAGCCTGAAGATGTTTCCGATGTGAGCCGCGGCGTTGATCAAAAATTTTCGAGTCTCGGTGCGCGTGCGATTGCACGGGGCGAAGTTGCTGTCGTGACACTTGCCGCTGGCGTGGGCTCTCGTTGGACACAAGGGGCTGGCGTTGTCAAAGCGTTGCATCCATTCTGCAAACTTGCCGGGAAACATCGCACGTTCGTTGAGACACACCTGGCAAAGAGCCGGAAGACAAACCGCGACTTAGGCGGTGAGTTGCCACACATTTTTACGACCAGTTATCTGACGCACCAGGCCATATCGGATTATCTCGCCACAGAGAAGAACTATGGCTACTCGGGGCCGGTCGAATTGTCACCGGGTCGTGCGATTGGGTTGCGGATGGTTCCAATGGAACGGGATCTTCGGTTCGCCTGGGAAGAAATGCCGCAACAATTGTTGGATGCTCAAGCGCAGAAGGTGCGCGAAAGCTTGCATGCGGCGCTGATCAATTGGGCGCGTACCGCTGGCGAGGGCAGTGACTACACCGATAATCTGCCGAGCCAATGCCTGCACCCGGTTGGACATTGGTATGAGATACCGAATCTGTTGCGGAACGGTTTGCTGCATAAAATGCTGACTCAGCGCCCCGCATTAAAACATCTGCTTTTGCATAACATCGATACGCTCGGCGCCAGTGTTGACCCGGGAATTCTGGGCCTGCATATCGAACAAAATGCATGCGTGTCGTTCGAAGTAATCAATCGGCGGATTGATGATCGCGGCGGTGGCCTTGCCCGCGTGAACGGGCGTGTTCGATTGGTTGAAGGCCTCGCGATGCCACGGGAAGAGGACGAGTTTCATCTTTCCTATTACAACTCGATGACGACATGGATCAATATCGAGAAGCTTCTTGCGGCCTTCAAACTGACGCGCGCGGATTTGGCTGATTTGGAAAAAGTGTCGACTGCCGTGCGGAACTTTGCTGGCAAGATGCCGACTTATATCACGTTGAAGGACGTCAAAAAACGATGGGGTCACGGTCAGGAAGACATTTTCCCAGTTGCGCAGTTTGAGAAGCTTTGGGGAGACATGACAACGGTTCCCGAGGTCGACTGCAAATTCTTCGTTGTGTCACGAGGTCGTGGGCAACAACTCAAAGATCAGGCTCAGCTTGATGGTTGGCTGCGAGACGGATCGGCGGCTTATGTAGAAAACCTTTGTGCGTGGGAATAATCGACGCGGTGGAACTATGACGCGTCTTCGTCCGGAGCTTCCCATTCGGGATAAATCTCCGGCTTCAATTCCCCGCGCCGAATCAGTTCCTGCAAGTCGCGAATGATTGTCCGCCGCGCGACCCGAAATTCGCGAGCAAGGGCAGAAATGTTTGGACGCGAATTCGTCTTAATAAGCATTTGTCTGATTTGCGTTTGCCTCGCCAATCTATCCGTAGAACGGCTGAACAGCTCCAGGGCGTCGACGCGTTTTGACCGTTCCAGTGCCTCAAATTGCCGGACAATTTCTTTTTCACCGCACTCCTGAAGCGCGGTTTTAACGGTTCGTTTCAAATCATGTACATCGACCGGCTTCGGCAGGCAGTAGTGTGCTCGTCGTGGCCCTTGCAATGCTTCCATCTGCTGGTGAACTTCGAGCGCGCCAGATACGACAATCACAGGAACGTACGGAAGCAGCTCCTTGAGTTCAGGGAGAAAATCCAGACCCAGCTCGCCTTTGTCGAGAACATGGTCAAGCACCACCAAATCGGGCGGGTTCGTTGCAACACAAG
>CBHWET010000044.1:0-19243 GCA_966112985.1 uncultured bacterium
GATTGTTGCACGCTGTCGTTAGCGCGTCGGCGTCCGTGCCGATGTTAACTGCTGTATTGTGCAGCAGTGGAATACCTGGACCTTTTGCGATTGCAGCGGCTTTGATAACGCCGGCTGAACCGAGAATGTCCCCAATGGTACGTATTTCTTTCTGTTTCATTTTCTTTCTCCCTTTCTACTGATTCGCACTGCTTCACGAGGACCGATGACACCGCAGAAAACAGTTCTGCTGTGTCGAACGGCGCGGGCAACGTGCCCGCCGGTTCCGGCGACATTCAGGTCGCCTTCACCAACACCCGATCTACAATGCTGAGCGGCTTTCGTTTCACTACTAACCACTCGTTTTACTAACTGCGCCGCAGGCCAAACGAACTTCAAACCGTTCAAACTTCAAACTTGGCTTGCGTAGCAACGCGAAGCACGCCGCTGTCGGTCAAAAGCATCAAAAGTGTGCTTTTCAAACCCGCGACTGAATGGGGTTTCTAAGTCCATTCTGTCTTCGTGTGTCCAACCTGCTGACTCGCAGCAAATCGAACGGACAATCTTTTCACATATTTTCGAAACGGATGTAAGGGCTTCAATTGGGGACAGTCGCGCCCCCCCTGCGACATGCCTGATTTTATTGGGGATTATTGATGTCGGATTTTTTTGTTTTTGAACAAAAGGAAGTATCGAAATCTTGTCGATTTTGACAAAAGTGGGGGTAGGAAGAGGAAAATTACGCGGCGCGGGCATTAAAATCGGCAAATATTGCGGGTACGGTGCTGATGGGCGATCAAATCCGCAAAATAATGCAATGCGACGCAGGGCTGAAGGCCCGTTATGTGAAAGCCCAGGCTGGAGCGAATGAAATGAGCGGCGGCCTGGGTTAAATGGAAACTGCGAGGAAATCTCGGCCTGTAAGGCCGGCACAAAATGTGTGTTTGCTCCATGTTGTAGCGCCCTTACAGGGCGCATTCGATCTATTGCATCTTACCCGGGCCGCCGCTCGTCGGACTCGCTTCAGCCCGGGCTTTCACATCATGAGCTTTCAGCCCTGAACAACTTCCACAAAACACGCGATAAATCGCTGGGCTATCGTCTATCGTCCCTGCGGGACTGACACTTCGCGAACGGGTTGCGCGCACAACCCGCGACCACCCTCTCAAATCCGCCTTGCCAATTCGCTTTGGCGCTCGTTCACTTGGCCCCTTTTACAAATTAAACACTCAACCAAATCCAGGGATGAATTCTGAATTTCTCGCCGACATGGAGCGATTCGCGTTGCTCACTTTTACACGTCAAAAACTTTGCCAACCCGTGTTGGAGGAAATCCATCGTTTGCTCCTGTTGCCGCTTTCGGCCGACCAACGCCATCACCTCAACACCGTTCGCCGGTGGCTCCTCTGTCCCTACACCCTTTGGCCCGTCGATTTCAAAGGCCTGAGCGAGAAAATGTGTCGCGATCTCGTCGAACTTAAAGACATCAGCGACGAAATGACCGTTATCCTCAACCGTCTTGAAAATTTGCCGACGGACGAAACACAGGACCTCATCGGCAAGAACGAGCGCGCGGTAAAATCCGGCGATTACAACGATTACCTCACTCCCACAGCACAAGGAAAGTTCGAGGACCGCGAAGCCGTGCTCCTGCAGGATAAAGAGTTTGAAGCAGACCTGAAGGACCTGGAACGCCGTTTTGATCTAAAGAAGCATTATCTGCCCGGCAAACTCCTGCGCCGCACACTTGCTTGCGAGCGGAATATCCGCCCGGAAGGGTTTGAAACGCAATTTGCAACCGAGGAAGAAAGGTTCAAAGTCGCGCTCGATTCCATATGCGCCAAATTTCACCTCTACGGAATTTTGGACCGGAAACCACTTTTGCTGAAATTGTCAGTAAACCCCACGCCACATGGTCTCATGATTTTCGTCCCTGCCTATTGGAGCCTTGATTACAAACGCGACCTGAACTGGCCGAAGATCATGGAACTCCAAAAACTTCGCAGCAGCCGCGCCAATGAAATCGAATATCAAAACAAGCTAAAGCGCGTTGCTGCCGCGATGGCTCTGGCAACCGAACGTGGGATTACCGGCGAAGAAAAACTCATTTTCATTTGCGAAGAACTCGGCGTCTCCATCGACACCGACGAAGGCACCCTCCGCCGCTGGATGCGCGACGCGAAGAAGTTGGTTAACTAACGCTGTGCATGTAATTGCTAATTATCCTCTCGACCTAACTGAGTCGTAAACATTTGAATTTAGTTCTTATTGGGGATTACCTTTTGTCTGATGGCCAGCGACATCACAACGCGAAACGGGCTTATAAGAGATGTCGTCATGTATGTCCTCTGCGCCTTTGCGGCTTTCGGTGTGCTTTACTGGGTTTGCACCAATTGGAACAATCCGGTGCGCCCCGCTGCCTTAGCCAAACTCCACCGCGGAATGAGCGAGGACGAAGTCAAAGCCACCATTGGGAATCCCTCAGAAACTAACAAAAGCGACGGAACCTGGTATTACGAAAAAGGTTGGAGTGTGGTGCGCGTTTTCTTCGATAGCGCCCATAAAATGGATAGCTATGAATACGATCCGTAGTGAAACGAATAACTAAGGAGGGAGGATTCGTGGAAACAGGAGAATGGGCGAGCGTTCGGTCCGACACCACGACCTCTACGTCTCACAGTTTTGTTGCCCATTCTGGCGCTTTGATAGCCTGAAAAGTATTTTTCCGAAAGTCACCGAGCATCGTCGGCTCGCCAAGTCTGTTCGAGGCCACGGGCTGACGATACAAAACTCCTTGTCTCGCGTATACCAGTCCGTTAGCACCGTCCCAGTCGGCCCAATCCAACTGGCCAAAATCAACCACTTCGTTAAGATCCGGCCCGAGGACGCGATACGTCGACACGTACCATCGATCATTGCGCTTTCCGATCGCACGAATGGCCATCTCGAGAATGAGTTTGTGCTTCGGATGTTTCTTCCGCCACAACACTGGGGATTTCGCGGTCCAGGCGTACCCTTTGACTTCTTCGTATGGACCCCACTCTCCTGCCTGAACGGATTCCCAGCCATCGCGCGATAATGTTTCATTCCAGACGGTCGAGTCTTCACCCGCTTGTTCTGCGTAGCCACCGATAATGAACTTTCGGCAGCCGGAAATGAAATCTTTGTGCGGCTCAATTTTCGGAGGCGGGTGATTCAATCTAATGGTATATGGACCAGTAAAAACACCGCCGCCGTTCCACCCATCGCCTTTCGGCCAAAGTGCAAGCGCTGTGAACCACGGCGGCTTGCTGATTGCTGTCCACGAGCGAAGCGGCTCTCGATAATTCGCAGCAAAATAAATCAACAATCCACCATCGGGCGAAAGATCGCAGCGTCTTTCATAGATTCGCCCTTTAAACCATTGCCCCTCTTCAAAGGTATCATTCTCTCGATACCATTTAATCAGCTGAACTTGTTTCGAAGGCCCGCGACGGAAAATGACTCCGACAGGCGCTTTCCGAGCCAATATGAAATATAACGAAGTTGAAGATTCAGGGTTCATCGTGCAAACACCACGACCCCTGCCGGATAACGGGCAATGAAATGCCGAACGTCGGTCAGTGGCGAAGGGCCGCTGGAGAACGTCAACAGCATCGGAAGAAGTTACTTTGATCCATATTTCCTTTCACCAGGAATCTGGCGCAGCTTTGTAGTCACTAAAAATCGCCAAATTTTCTCGACCTGTTTCAAGTCGCTCTGCTTCAGCTATGTAGAATCAGCTGCGGTCCGTCGTGGGCTCAATTTCGTTACGAAAATGGAGGCGCGACGCGCCGCAGCGGGTCAAAACGTTTCGTAAATGGACCCGCGATGCGTCGCAACGGGTAAAAACGTTACAAAAACTGACCTGCGACGCGTCGCAGACGTATTTTTGTTACGAAAACGGAGCTGTGATGCTTCGCAGCCGGTGAAAACGTTTCAAAAATCGAGGTGCGAACGTTCGCACGTGGTAAAAACGTTACGAAAATAGGCGCGCGGCGCGTCGCGCCCGGTTTTTCGTAACGAAATTCACTGCTGCGCGCGCGTTTTCGACGCCGTTGTTACGTTTTTTTCGCCGCGGGAGATCGCGCCAGCGTTTTCACGTTACATAAAAACGCGAACGCCGATCGGGGCGATCTTTTTGGGAACAAAAGTTCCCTTGGGCGACGTCGTGGGGAATTTTTCTTTACGAAAATTCATGCGCGGCCGGCCGAGAGCAACTTTCAGCTTCATACGGTGATTATTCCGGCGGATGATCATGGACGGCGGAAGGTTGTTCCAGCTGTAAACGGTCTGCATCCAAATATATGGTTAAATCCCGTAAACTTTCGATCGTCGAGTGGTTGCTCGTTGCGATTATCGTCGTTGTCCTTGGTGCGATTGCGCTCCCAAACCAAACGACTGGAAGGACGACCGCACCGATCAACGCCATCATTAACAATCTTCGGCAGATCGACGGCGCGAAGGCGCAGTTGGTCATCGAAAAGCCTCTCATGGCCACGAACGAAATCAGCGTGGCCGATGTAAATGAGTATTTGAAGAACCCTGTTTCCAAGATGGCGATTTACGGAGAGACCTACGTCATCGGAAAAGCAGACGAGCCTGCCGAAGCGCATCTGACTCGCGCGATCGGTGATCTTCCAGCGGGGTTGGTAGTTGCGTTTGGGGGTCCACTCGAAACAGTGCAAATGAAGTTGCCGGGCGAACCAGCAATGAGCGAACAAGAAGTTTATGCCCGCGGACGGAAACAACGGCTCGTCAAGACGTGGGCGATCACTGCTGTAGCTCTGGTGATTATTGCGGCCGTGATCGCTGTTTGGTTTAAGAAACGTCGAGCGTCACAGAGCCTTGATGCTCCAATGGTAACGAGTTGAGTGGGCGTTCGTTGCGAGAGTAGCCCTGTCCGCCCGGCTATGCGTATATCAACCCGCTGTCACGGCGGGGACAATCACAGGTCAAAGACGATTTGGAAAGTTCCCCAGTTGTTTCTGAACCCGATTCATCCGGTCACCGAAATTGCTGTCGGCATGCTCGCGCGCTTTTGCCGCAAGTTGAACAAGTAGCGGGAGGTCATCCATGGAAAAGTCGCTGGCGAGCATTTCGTACAGAACGCTCTCCGTCAGCAATGAGAACTGATCAAACTGCGTCATGGAACGATTCATCATCTCCATCACACGAATGCGCGGGTACATGATGTAACGCGGGTAGTCGATGGAAACGAGGACGAGTTCGCCGCTCTCGGTTCCCCATCTCAGGTTCGCATGCTTTTCAATGATTTGTCCCCAAACTACCGAGGTCAGCCCAAATGTCTCTCGATCAGGAAAGCCAAGTTCGTACGCGCAGTATGACAAGGCGTCGAGGTCGGCAACACTGCCGTCGCAAGGACAGGGCTTCTTTTCGCGATGATTCCTCCATTGTCCATCCCACCACGACTGGAACTGAGTGCAGGCGGCTGTAATCGGTTCGCGATCCTGGAGCGGCGATAACTTCATTGTCGCAGTATTACCACCAAGAGGCTAAGGCACCAAGAATCAAGGCTTCGTTGTGCTTTTTTGTGCGATCAAGCTGCCGTCGTCGCGGCGACGAATGACGACGCTGGCCTGCTCGCGGAGGGCGCTTTCGATAAGTGCCAGCGCTTCGGCTTTTGATACCGGCGCATATGTATTCGCGCTGATAAAGGCGTTGAGGGTTGGCGGACAGGTAACTGTTTCGCCGGCAAATGTGCTGTAGGTATCCAACACTTGCCGTAACGGCATATTCGTAAACGAGAATAAGATGTCTCGCTTGACGGCATTGGTCTTCACGAGTCCTCCTGCAATGCGCAGTTTTTCATACATGTTCGTAGCGAGGGAGCGCACCTGTGAATTCCTGTCGCTTAATCCAATTTCGACAAACGGCAGGAACTCTTTCGGCGCGTTCGTATAGAACGTTGCGCAGAGGAGCGCGCCGGCGCGGGCTTCGTGCTGGGTATCGGACAACTGCGCTTTAATCAACGGCAGGCATTCGGTCCTATTTGTCGAGCGGCCCACCATCCATTGCAATGTTTGCGCACGCAAAGACGGCGCGGGGTCCTGCAAATGTTTTTCAATCGGCGGAACAATTTCCGGGAATACGGGTGCCAGGTTTTGGAGAGCGCGCAGGGCGCAGCCACGGACGTATTCGTCGCCGTCCTGGGCGACTTTCATCAGCACGGGAATACCCGGACGGGCTTCTTCACCCATGAGCCCCAGAGCATCAGCGGCGACGGCGCGAACGCTCCATGTGCCATTGTCTGCGAGGGCAATTAAATCCGGTACTGTTTCGACGGCAGTATGGCCGAGTTCCTTGATGCCGAGGATGGCGATGAATTGGGTCTCCTCGGCGGGCCGGCGGAATTTGATTCGGAAGAGCTTTTGTTTTTCCACGTACGCTTTGAATTTGAGCCGCAGGGCTGAATCACGGACGCGAAGCATTTCGATGAGGCAAGGAACGCCATTGGTTCCGATGGCTCGAATGGCCTTTTGGGCGGTCTCACGAGTTTCCTGAGTATAATGGCCGCTGTAAGTGGGATGGAGTTCGTTGAGCCATGAGGTGAGTTTGTGTCCGTTATAGACAGGATCGGCGGGACCGCGAAGGAGGAGCATGGCCAGAATCAACGCGCCGGCAACGAACACCGATATGAGAGCCCGTTTCTTCATGGTCGTTGGGTCCGACAGTATTCCCTGCAATGGGGTCAGGACGAGGCCAAACTTATCTCCTGTGGAGAGTTGTAAGGAATTCAGGCTTAATTGTAGCAGCGAAAAAGGGGTGGACTGAGTCGTACTTTCAAATCAGGTGGATTTCCCGGGGTTCGTGAATGAAGGTATGTATAGGGGAAAGTATGTTTTTCCAACGCATATCGCACCGGTGGCATTTCGGGCATGCGCATGATGACGTCACTCCACGGTCTTCCCCGGCACAGTTTTCTTTGGAGCGTTATGCAGTAGCATTGATTTGCGTAGTGGTTGCGTGCGCGCTGCGGTTTGTGTCGGAGCCATTTTTGGACGGAGAGCTGCCTTATGCATACTTTGCGCCTGCGGCGATGTTGGCGGCATGGTACGGACGATTTCTTCCGGGGTTGTTTGCTCTGATCGTTGGAATGTTTCTTGGCTATTACTTTTTTGTTCCGCCGTTCAATCACCTCGGACCGCTAAAAGGCTTTGAGCTTCCGCGTCTGATGTCCACAGCGGGACCAGCACTGCTGTCGATCTGGATTATTGAACTGCTTCACCGGTCGAAGCTGCGAGTGGATATCGCCATGCAGCGGTCCCATGAGAATGCGCAACGATTGCAACAGGAAATCCGCGACCGCCAACGTGCGGAAAATGACCTGCGATTCGCCCACGATCTGACGCTCGCAATCAGTGGCACGGACAATTTTCATCAGGCACTCGGGAAAGCGCTGCAGAAAATCTGCGATTTCACAGGATGGTCTATAGGCCATGCATGGATTCCTTCAACCAACAATTCGCACGCCGAATTGTGTCCTCAGGTTTGCGCCTCCCATCCAGGACTTGCGCGGTTTCGTGACGCAAGTGAACGAACGTTGTTCAGTCCCGGCGTGGGAATCGTTGGGAAAGTGTGGCAGACGAAGCAACCGCTGTGGATCCGGGATGTGCGGGAAGCGCCCGAGTTTATTCGTGCACCTGTCGCACGTGAACTGGGCATCCAAAGCGCGTTGTTTTTTCCGATTGTGGCGGGTGGAAAGGTGATCGCGATCCTGGAATTTTTTGCAGTAGAGATGCGTACTCAGGATGAAGCGTTGGTGCAGCTGGTGTCCGGTGTGGCCAATCAATTAGCGAACCTGGTGGAACGCAAACAAGCTGAGGATTTGTTGCGCGAAAGCGAAAGACGCCTGAAAGAAGCGCAAGCGCTCGCGCATATTGGCAATTGGGAATGGAACATCCGAAGGAACCAGCTGATCTGGTCGGACGAGTTGTACAAATTGTTCGGTGTAGACCCGCGCGATTTTAAGGGAAGCTATGGTGATTTTCTGGAGCGCGTGCATCCAGACGATCGGGACTATGTGCAAGAATTAGTCCGGGGAGCAATAAGGACGGGAAAACCGATCCTGTTCGAGCATCGGTCAATTCGCCCGGACGGCGCGCTCCGTCATATTCAATGTCATGGGGCGCCAGTTCGTGATGAAGACGGCACCGTGATTACGCTTCTTGGAACTGCGCAGGATATTACCGAGCAAAAAGAGATGACACTCGCACTGGCGGCAGCGCGGCGACAATTGGAAGATTACGCATCATCCCTGGAACAGATGGTAGGCACCCGCACGGCGGAACTGGAGAAGAGCGTCAAGCAATTGGAAACTTTCTGTTACACGATCGCCCATGATTTGCGTGCGCCATTGCGTTCGATGGAAGGATTCAGCCGGGCGATCCTTGAGGATTACGCGCCGCAAATGGATGAGACGGGCCGGGAATACGCGCGCCGCGTAATGGCGGGTTCGAAGAGAATGGATCAGTTGATCCAGGATCTGCTCGCGTATGGTCGGCTGACCCATGCGACTTTTCCAATGACATCTGTAGTCCTGGACGAATTGGTTCCTCAGATTGTCAATCGGTTTGAAGCCGAGATGAAAGCGAAAGGTGCAGAGGTCGAGGTTATCCATCCGCTTCCGGAAGTGTGGTCAAACGCGCTGGTTCTCGAACAAGTGATCACAAATATACTTGGCAATGCGATAAAGTTTGTTGCGCCCGGCGTTCAACCGCGAGTGCGAATCTGGGCAGAGGAGACGCCCAAAGCAATTCGGCTCTCAATCGAGGACAATGGCATTGGCATCAAACAGGAACATCAGGACAGAATTTTCCGCGTATTCGAGAAACTGCACAGCACAGATGAATACGAAGGAACTGGCATTGGACTCGCCATTGTGAATAAAGGCGTCGAACGACTCGGCGGCCGGATCGGTCTGCACTCCACAGTTGGGAAAGGAAGCCGTTTTTGGATTGAGTTGCCAAAACATTCCAGAAAGAAGGGGCGTGCGCAGGGCGAAAAAGCACAAGCCACCGTTTCGACGAAATCAATCAGCGCAGTGTGATCACCGCAAAGGAATTGCATTACCGGGGGAATGGGGTGGCCGACGGGACTCGAACCCGCAACAGCCAGAACCACAATCTGGGGCTCTACCATTGAGCTACGGCCACCACTCGCGGGGGGACTAAACTAAGTTTCCTCCGTTGCGACGTCAAGCAATGTCCACGGCGAAAATCTGCACAATTTTGCGGGCAGTGCTCTGGTTGGGGGCAAATTGGGGGACATCAACCTTTCGGATTCCCGGCTTTACTCACGAATGATTTCCCATAGACTTTCCTAAATGGTTTCGCTCGTATGCAGCAAACTTTTTCAGAACCTCTCCACAGAGGAGCTTAAAAAGGTGCAGGAAGCGGCGCGTGAACTGACATTTGGCCCGGGACAGGTGATTTTTCAGGAGGGTGAAGAAGGTGACGGATTGTACGTCGTCAAGGATGGGATGGTGCAGATTTCCGCCAACGTCAGTAAAAACGAACGCCGTGTCCTGTCGCGTGTAGGTCCGGGCGATATTTTCGGGGAAATGGCAATTATTGACAAGGCGCCGCGCTCCGCTACCGCCATTGCCGAGGTCAATACAACCGTCTATTTCATTCCCAGCACCGAATTTCTCCGGATGCTTGAGCAGGTGCCAAAGGTCGCTTTAAGCCTTCTCCGCGATGTCAGCCGCCGCCTGCGTGAGTTCAACCAACATTACGTTCAGGAAGTCTTGCAGGCTGAACGATTCACTTTGGTTGGACGTTTTGCTGGTGCGATCGTTCACGATTTAAAGAATCCTCTTAACATTATTGGTCTTTCTGCTGACTTGGCTGCAATGGAGAAGTCGACACCTGATTCCCGTCTCGCGGCCAAAAACCGCATTCGCCGACAGGTTGAACGCATCAGCAACATGGTCAATGAGCTTTTGGAATTCACGCGCGGGTCGCAAATTGCGTTCATTCATCCGTCGGTGGACTACGGGACATTTGTTCAACAAGTTGTCGAAGAGATTCGATCTGAGTTATCGATCAAATCCGTGGACATCGAAGTCGTCACTCCTCTACCGCACGTCAAAATCCAACTCAATCCACAGCGACTTTCACGGGTGTTTCACAATTTGATGCACAACGCCAGCGATGCGATGGGAACGGTCGGCGGAAGCATTCGGTTACGTTTCATTGTACAAGATTGTGAAGTCACCACGGAAATCGAAGATACTGGCCCGGGTATTCCATTCGAAATGATGGGACGTCTCTTCCAGGCATTCGCCACCTACGGCAAGGCGCACGGCACAGGCCTCGGCTTGTCGATCTGCAAAAAGATTGTGGAAGATCATAAAGGAAAAATTTTTGCGCGGAATGTCGAAGGTGGCGGGGCGGTCTTTGGATTTACATTGCCGATTACGCCAGCATAAGCCCTTGCAGCACGTCCGTTCACACAAATTTGAATTTTCAAATTTGTTTTCTTCCCTTCATCATCGGCGTTCGAAACATCTGTCATGAACCGAATTCGCCTGCTGCCGGACCATGTCGCCAATCAGATCGCCGCAGGCGAAGTGGTTGAACGTCCCGCCAGCGTGGTCAAGGAACTCGTGGAGAACGCCCTTGATGCCAAATCGACACGAATCACCGTAGAAATTCAGGCGGGCGGACGCAGTCTGATTCGCATCATCGATGACGGTTTGGGAATGAGTAAAGACGACGCCCTGCTCTGCCTCGAACGCCATGCCACCAGCAAAATCCAACGCGCCGAAGATCTCAACGCAATCACGACGATGGGTTTTCGCGGTGAAGCCTTGCCCAGTATCGCGAGTGTCAGCCGGTTTACCCTGATCACACGCGAACAGGAAGGTGACTCGCCGGAAGGAACTGAAATTGTCGTCAACGGTGGAAAGATCGTTGAAGTTAAAGCCGCCGGCAGCGCGCCGGGAACGTCGATCGAAGTTCGACAATTGTTCTTCAATCTCCCCGCGCGACGGAAATTTTTGCGCAGCGAAGAAACTGAAGCGGCGCACATCCAGCATTATTTGACACTCGCCGCGCTGGCACATCCCGGCGTTGCGTTCACTTTTTTGAAAGATGGCCGCGTCATCTGGCAACTTCCGTCCGCCAAGACCGATACATTCGAAGCCCGATTAAGTTCCATTCGCGAACGGCTGCGCACCCTCGTCGGCGAAGTAAAGTTGCTCACAGTCAATCATTCCGGTGAATTGCCGTTCGTCGGCGAAGAAACCACGACGGATGCTTCGATACGAATCTGGGGATTTATCGGATCGCCTGGGGTTTCCCGCGCGACCCGTGAGGATCAGCATTTGTTCGTCAATCGTCGACCAGTCGACAATCGCGGACTGAACTTCGCATTGCTGGAAGGTTATCACACCGCGTTGATGAAGGGACGTTACCCGGTCTGCTGCTTGTTCCTGGAAATTGATCCAGCGGAAGTCGACGTCAATATTCACCCGGCAAAGCGTGAAGTAAAATTTCACCGGGAACGTGCGGTGCGAGAGTTTGTCGCTGAAGCTGTTCGAGATGCTTTGCTTTCGTTTCACGCTCCCATTGCAGCGAAGCGCGTTGAAAACAATCCTCTTGATACTCCCAATCTCAACAAGAACAAATTCGTGGCTCCCCCGGTTCTTGAACTGGTATCGCCTCCGGTTACCCCTCCCCCAACGACGCCAGAACCGATCGACCTTCCTAATTTTCCGAAAATCTCGAAGCCACTGGCGAATTGGCCTGAACAAGCGCCGCGAACCACTGCGCCAGAGCCTGCCTTCGTTCCCAATCCCGAACCGCTTCCGTCTGTGTTGCCGAAACCACGAATCGGCGATCCAGTCCCGCTTCTCCATGTCCCGCTCCGTTTGATCGGCGTGATCGGAAAATTGTACGTTGTCCTCGAATCCGACCGTGGCCTCGTTCTCCTTGATCAACACGCAGCTCACGAACGAATCTTGTTCGAACAAATGCTGCGGCGCCTGGAAGAGAATGAAACTGCGGCATCGCAACGTTTACTGTTGCCGGAAACGATTGAACTCTCCCCGCGCGACGCTCAATTCCTTCGCCAGAACCTGGAAATTCTCACGAAGCTTGGCGTGGGACTCAGCGAGTTCGGCGAGAAGACTTTTTTGCTCGATGCTCTACCGCCGTTTGTAAAAGCCACCGAACCGCGCCGGTTTGTTTTGGAATTGATCGACGAATTGAAAGCCGCAGGCCAAACGGTAAACGCTCTTCGCCTCGGCGAACACGTCGTTGCCAAAACCGTCTGTCGACATGCCGTCAAAGCCAACGACCCGCTTGCGGAACCCGAATTGGAAAACCTCGTCAACGATCTACGCCACTGCACTATGCCTTACACCTGTCCACACGGTCGTCCTACGCTGATCGAAATGAATTTTCGTGAGCTGGAAAAAAAATTCGGCAGAACGGTTTAGCCGATCTGCCGAATCTTGATTTGAATCTACAAATTAAGCGGGTTGCGCAGCCGCAGGGACGTCTTCGATCTTGGCGTTCTGCACGAGGAATGCGACGACCTTTTCGCTCAGCATCTCTTCATGGATCTGGCCAAAACCGTCGTTTTTCTGCACTTCCTTGACGAACTTATCGACCGGCATCTGGTATTGCGCCGCCATCATCTGGACGCGTTGCATCATGTCCTGTTGTTCCACGCGGATGCCTTCCTTTTCAGCGATCTTGTGGAAAATGAAACCGGCCTTAACGCGATCCTTTGCCGTGTTACTCGCATTTGAATAAATCTGATCTTTATTCGCATCGATCATCTCTTTGGGCACACCGCGCTGCGTATTCTGCTGCACAATGTTGTAGACGAGATTGCGGGTCTCCTGTTGCACGACTGAATCCGGCAAATCGCACTGAACTTTTTCGATCAATGCCTTTACCGCCTGTTCGTGAATGCTGCGCTTCTGCTTTTCATTCACTTCGTTCTGCAAATCCTGGCGAACGGCTTCGCGAAGCTTGTCGAGCGTGTCGAGGCCAAAGCTTTTCGCCAGTTCGTCATTCAGTTCAGGCAAAATCTTTTCCTTCACCTCGACGACTTCCACCTCGAACACGCCTTTCTTGCCAGCGAGCTGTGGAGTGACGAAGTCAGCCGGGAAATCGACGTTGACGGTACGTTTCTCGCCAGCTTTCGCGCCGATCAACTGCTCCGTAAATCCGGGAATGAACGAATCCTTATGGACATCAATCCAGAACTTTTCTTTTTCGGTTAAGCCACGGGCTGTCGGAGAAAAGTCGGTGAGCGGCTTGCCTTCAGACGTTCCCTTGTAATTCACGACCGCGATATCGCCCTCGCGAATTTCGCGGGCGACGGTTTCATGTTTCGTCTGGCGTTCGCGTAAAACATTCAACGCGCGCGTCACATCAGCATCCGTAACGGTCGCAGCTTCGCGCTTGATGGCGATGCCTTTGTAATCCGGCAGTTCGAAATCAGGAACGGTTTCGACGGTAGCAATGAACTGGTAAGGCTGGCCTTTGTCGAAGAGAACTTCTTCAATATCTTCGAGCTTCACCACGCCGATCTTCTTGTCGCGAAGAGCAGACTGGTAGTTATCGCGGGTCAGCTTATTCTTGGCTTCTTCGCGGATATCTTTTTCGAAGCGCTTCACGACCATGTCGCGGGGGGCTTTTCCGGGACGAAAACCCGGCAGACGCGCCTCACGCTGAAATTCCTTGGTCGCCTGGTCAAATGCGGCATCAACTTTTGCAGCTTCGACTTCGATGCGAAGCAATTTCTTACAGGGACCTAAATTCTCAACCGTAACGTTCACAGCAAACCTTTCATGTTATGCACGCGGGAGCCCGCGAGCGAGTTGGAGAAACTAAATTTCGGGAAACGACACGTCAAGCCCGTAGCAAGGCAATTTGCTGGGCTGGGATGCCCCTAAAATCCACGTGTCCGCGGCATTACCCGCTTCGACGGCGTGCTGGTGTTACTACGGTTTGTCGTGTTCGCACCGGCCGGCTCGGCAACGGGATTCCTGTTTCGGTTTGTCGTCGCGGCCCCGGCGGGTTCATTAATTTGACCAATGCCGACCACGTGGATGCGATCGCTGATCATCACGACTCCCGGTATTTCACGAAGTTTCTCCGCGATCAGCTTTTTCTGTTCCTCTGTTAAGACTGTTCCCTGCGCAATAATGGTGACCGCTGGTTTTTCAGTGGCTCCTGTCTGCGGCGTCTGGGCTGTCTGTGGCACGGTAGGAATTGCGGGTGGGGCCAACGGTATGGTGTTTTGCTGGGCATTTGTCGCCTGAACTACTGGCGCGGGATTGCCCGCGGCCGCGGGAGTAGCGTTAGTGCCGTAACTCTGTGCAAAAACGCTCGCCGGTACGAAAAGTATTGCTGCCGCGAATCCTGCGTAAAAAAGTCTCATTCCAACCTCCGCGTCAATGTTTACGACGAAGCATGACAACGCAACCCGATGGAACCGATGAAAAATGCGTAGGTAAAAATCCAATTTCGCTTGGCAATTGCCGTGATTCTGCAAAAACGTAGCCGCAAATGTCACTGAAACCGTCATTGAACTGGCTGCTGATATTCGTCCCTATTTCGATAGTGCTCAAATTCATGCCGGGCCACAGCGAAACGGCATTATTCGTCTGCTCCGGTTTGGCGATCATCCCGCTTGCAGGTTGGATGGGGCGCGCCACAGAGGCGCTCGCTGAAGAACTCGGCGAAGGCATGGGCGGTTTCCTCAACGCGGCGTTCGGCAATGCTGCGGAACTCATCATCGGCCTCCTGGCGCTGCACAAAGGACTAGTCGGCGTCGTCAAGGCTTCCATCACCGGCTCAATCATCGGCAACCTGTTGCTGGTGTTGGGCGCTTCAATCTTTGCCGGTGGCCTAAAATTTCCCGAACAACGCTTTAACAAGACGGCGGCGCGAACATCGAGCACATCATTGATGCTGGCGGCGATCGGCCTGCTCATCCCTGCGGTTTTTCATCATGCGTCCGATGCTGGAGCGCAATGGAATCCCGTCGCCGGGCAGAAAGTTTCCCTCGCCATCGCTATTGTTCTATTCATCACCTACGGCGCAGGGCTGTTGTTCACGTTGAAGACGCATAAGCAATTGTTCAGCAGCGGAGCCGCTGAAACCGAAGAACACGAAGCCTCCCTTGGTTGGTCACGGAAGAAATCGTTCATTGTTCTGCTCGTCTCCACGATTTTCGTGGCGATTATGTCCGAATTTCTTGTCGGCAGCGTCGAAGCCGCCCGTGAAAAGTTCGGATTCAGCGAATTGTTCGTAGGCGTGATCGTCGTCGCGATCGTCGGCAATGCTGCGGAACATTCCACCGCTATCTTGATGGCGATGAAGAATAAAATGGACCTCGCGATCGGCATCGCGGTCGGTTCGAGTCTCCAGATTGCGTTGTTCGTTGCGCCGGTCCTGGTTTTTGTCTCCTACCTGTTCGGGCACCCGATGAACCTCGAGTTTTCAATGCCGGAAGTCGTAGCGGTGGTCGTGACCGTGATCGTCGCCGGCCAAATCAGCGGCGACGGCGAAAGCAACTGGTTGGAAGGCATCCAACTGCTGTCGGTGTACCTAATATTAGGTGTACTCTTCTATTTCCTGCCGCACGCCGCCCATTGACGTCGGCGGCGGCGACTGGAACTGCCGTTTCTCAGACATAACCGCCCATTTCGTGCCGGGAGATTCCGGATTTGGCTCGCAGCGCTAAAATCCGTCACAAAAACCTTGGCGCATCGGCCGCAGCGCGGATTTTCGTAATGGAAAAGTCCGCGACGAACGCCGTGGTCGCAAAAACGTGACGTCAACGTCCGATTCTCCGCCGCAGCACAAAATATCGTTTCAAAAAACCAGCTGCGAACGTTCGCAGCCTCATTTTCGTAACGTTTTTACCACCTGCCAACGTCCGCGGGTCCGTTTTTGAAACGTTTTGACCATCTGCGGCGCGTCGCACGTCCATTTTCGTCACGAAAACGCGCATGCGAAGCGTCGCAGCTCTGTTTTCGTAACGTTTTCACCCCCTGCGATGCGTCGCAGGTTCATTTACGAAACGTTTTGACCTCCTGCGGTGCGTCGCGGGTCAGTTTATGGAACGAAAATTCCGCAAAATCTGTTCGCAGGTCGATTTTCGTTACGAAAATGAGCGCGCGGCGCGGCGCAACTGTTTTTACATAGCTGAAAGTTAGAGACTTACGAATAATTCCAAAAAATTTTCCAATTTTCAGCACCTAACGGCATCCACGACTGCGTTTATTGGTTTCGCGGTGCGCAGTTTAAGCTCCACAGTCTCCGCAGATTCGCTCTTACGACAGTACGCTCGCTTTCGAGCTGCCCGAGTCGCTTTTCATCTTGATATCAAGCTTTTATAATAACGTTCTCATTCCAAAAACCTTTATCCGGCCACGACTCCTCAACCACCGCCGCATTCCCTTTATATAGAGCTAACAAAGCTTTTCGCCGCCGCGCCGGCCTCGTCCTCGAAACATGAGCGGATCGTAACGCGTGTGCTACAGGAGGGCACTAGCCGTGGCAAACACGGCAAAAACTTTGGTTTTATGTGGTCGAT
Source organism: uncultured bacterium (assembly GCA_966112985.1). GTDB lineage: Bacteria > Verrucomicrobiota > Verrucomicrobiia > Limisphaerales > JACDHS01 > CBHWET01. Next base: position 16,585 of record CBHWET010000044.1, read on the forward strand.
TCCCGGTATCACTTGTAACCTCTCGCCCGTCGTCTTCTACGACATTTATGGAATCGAGTATTCCGCAAACAACAACCAATCCTGTCGAACCGCGGGCCACCCTCCTGCAAACGCACGTTTTCCTTGAACCTCCCCCCTCATGGATAACGCAACGCACATTGGACGAAAGTTTCGCCCCTAAAGTGCCAACGAATTGCACGTTCCTTTTGTGCGATGAACAACACCACTCGGCTTTGCTGGAAAGCTATTATCGGAATGTTTACCGATTAGAAACGTTGTACAGCGTGCAACAAGGCGGTCAGTTGCAGTTGCCATTTGACCCGCGCACCGAAAAACTCGTAATTCATTCCATTAATCGCCGACGCGGCACAAATGTGCTGGAGCAAGCCAGCCCTGACCGGCTGAAATTCTTCCAACGGGAAAGCTCTCTTGAAAACCTGGTGGTCACGGGAGAGACGACCCTGGTGCTCGTACTTGAGGATGTGCAGATCGGAGATGTCCTCGACGTCAGTTATACGGTTCGTCAAACGCCGGACCTGTTAAAGAGTTCATTCTCGCGTGTTGTGCCAATCCCTTCGGATTCCCCGATCCGCGCTTTTCATTTTGACGTATCTTTCTGCCCGGCGCCGGCGAGGATGCAGTGGAAAAGCAGCGCACCAGCCTTGCCACCCAATGAAGAGTCTTCGGGAGAACTGACCCGTTGGTGTTGGACTTTCGAAAACCTTTTACCGACCGAAACCGAGCGAAACGTCCCCGCAGGTTTCATAACGAACAAATGGATTCAAGTTTCGGACTGCGCGTCCTGGCTGGAGGTGGCGCAGGCGGTTTCAGCCACCTGGCAAGAAACCTGGGATGATCCCCTCCTCGAGAAAACGGCCACTGACATCGCAGCCCGCGCTCAATCGCCGGCCGAACGCGCGCAGCTGGCTTTAACATTCGTGCAGGATGAAATCCGTTACTTGAGCGTCAATGACAAGCTCGGCGGACGCATTCCATCGGCTCCATCGATCGTCTTGAAGCGGCGATTTGGCGATTGCAAGGACAAGTGCTTCCTGCTGGCGCATCTTTTTCGGAAACTGGGTGTTAGCGCACGGCCGGTACTGGTGAACTTCGGCCTGCGAGACAGGTTGGACCAATTCTTACCAAGCCCGAACGTTTTTAATCACGTCATCATAGAGTACGAAATCGATGGCAAGAGGTATTGGGCGGACGGCACCAGCGCGATGCAAGGAGGTTCAACTCCGGCCCGCGCCAGACCTGATTTTAAATGGGGGCTACCGATTGGTCCCGACGTTCAGAACCTTGAACAAATTCCGCCCCACCTCAACGAAGGGAAATTCGAACTGCGGCAAAAGTTCATCGTAGATACCTCCGGAAGGCCATCGACGATGATCGTTCACATTACGGCGACGGGCTCCGAGGCTGATAGCATCCGCTATGACCTGGCATTCAATGGGCACGAAGCGGTGGCAAAGCGTACCGAGGAACGATGCAAACTTTTTGATTCGAAGTTATCGCGTGTCAGTCCGATGGAATGGCACGATGACAGAAGGCTGAACGAAATTCAGCTCGCAAACTGTTTTGAGCTGTCAGCATGGGAGACGGGGGTTTACCTGCGTTGCCACGCCAATGTGATTATTTCGGCTCTGGCACCGACCACTGTGACGGCGGAGCGCACGCTTCCCCTGGCGTTGCCGTTCCCCTGTCGATTCGTGCAGAAAACTGAAATCGAGGCTCCATCGCTCCCTGCGGGCGGCTGGCCACAAATCAATATTCGGAATAAGTTTTTCAAATTGTCCCGGCGAATGGAGCAGAGGGTAGGGCACTGGACGGTAACGTATTCCTTTGAAACGCTCGTCGATGTGGTGCTTCCGGAACAGACAGGACGATATATGGCCTGTCTGGCAGAATTGATGGAACATCTCGGCATTATCGTGCTCTTTCCGAAGGGTTACATAGCGCGAACAAGGGGTAGGGAGTCAGGAAATCTCAAGCTGTCGACGCGTACTCCGTCTAAACAACCGGCGGTTGAAAAGCCCGACGCGACGCCACCTGTCCTACCTCCCGTTGCCCCGGCTTTGGTTTCGTTGGCACGAGGCCCAACGATGCCTTTCACGAAAAGTCCAACCGAAACCACCGGCAGTAAAACAGGCGAACCTGTGAAGCCCACAGGCCAAACTTTGCCAGTCCCACCGGTTTTATCGAAGGTTGAGGCCCAGAGAAAGCGCCCACAAAGCCTTCGTCATGGCCGTCCATTGGTCACCGGAATGTTTGTTGCCCTACAATCGGCGACCATCCTCTTATTTTTTGTTTCGCCCTCACCCCTCAGTATGCGTGTCGGCTCGGCGATGATTACTACCATCTGGAATATCGCGATGTTTGTTCTAATCTGGCACCGCCAGAATTGGGCGCGTTACCTTTTTGCGGGGTTATTCGCATTGAACTGTTTGTTGTTGGCGTTGCTAACAGTCGCCGAACGAAATCATACGTTGTTTGCCGCGACTTGCGGCCTGGCCTTCCTTATCCGCGCATCTTGTGTCGCTGCCTTATTGGGCTCTAAACAAGTGCAGCAGTTCACCCAAAAGCGCTGAGCTACTATCCGCTGCTCCACGAATCTCCGCTTGACCGTCACACGTCAAAAACGTATTCTCGTCCACAG
>CBHWET010000045.1:0-19231 GCA_966112985.1 uncultured bacterium
CTTTGGTGTAAGCATGGCGTTGCACAGTGAAACACACCCGCTCAATCGATGCAGTGACCGTGACTTTGAATCCGGCGGTAGACCGGACGTTGATCATCCCACACTTCAGGGCCGGAAAAGTTAACCGCGTCGAAAGCAGCAGTGAAATCGCTGGCGGCAAAGGCGTGAACGTCGCGACCGCTCTCGCGGATTTTGGTTTATCGGTGGCCGTCACCGGCTTTCTTGGAACTGAAAATATCGCCATTTTCGAAAGCCTCTTCAGCCGTAAAAAGATTATCGATCATTTTGTTCGAATCAACGGGTCAACTCGCGTAGGGATCAAAGTCGTTGATCCCACATGCCACGAAACAACCGATATCAATTTCCCGGGCTTAACTCCGGCAAGGTCGGACCTGTCAAAGTTGCTCCAACAGATCGAACGCGTCGGCAACAACCAGCCAACCTGGTTCGTTCTGGCAGGAAGTCTTCCGCCGCAAGTTGACATGAATATTTATCAACAGATCATTTCCCGTTTGAAAAAGCAGGGACACAAAACTGTCCTTGATACAAGTGGCGAACCCTTGGCGAAGGCAATAGAAGCCGCGCCGCATGTCATCAAACCAAATATTCACGAACTCGAAGCTCTCGCCGGCAAACCTCTTAAAACCGACCGCGCAATTATTCGCGCCGCCCGCGACATCAATGAGCGCGGGGTCGAACTGGTCGTCGTCTCGATGGCCGAACGCGGCGCGTTGTTTATCACCGCCGAACGGGTCGTTAAAGCTGTCCCACCGAAGATACGAGTTCGCAGCACGGTCGGCGCCGGTGACGCAATGGTTGCCGGAATCGTCGCAGCGCAACTTCGCGGCCAATCTCTGGAAGACTGCGCGCGGCTGGGAACCGCCTTTTCGTTGCAGACGTTAACGCGTGTAGACAGAAGCATCGGGTCCCGGCGCGAAACCGGCGCATGGATGAAAAAGATCAGCGTGCTTTAGTTGGTGACGCATCCAGACTCTTAAAGAACTTCACGATGATTTCTGGCGCTTCCTCAGGATACTTGTGCGTCCCCGAATGAATGTAAGTCACAACGTCCGCCTTCACCTCGGACGGATAAAGCGTGCAGGATTTGTCTAAAGGCCACGGGATACCTTTACCGCATTGATTGAGTTGTCGAACGCCGGCAATGGTTGGCAGCTGCCACGCAAACTTCACAAGCGGATCATTCGTCCCAGCAATATGCAGCACCGGTTTGGACGACAGTTTCACGTCACGATCTGGACGTTTTTTCAAAACCGGCTCGTACTTCGCCCGATCTTCCGCATTTAATGTTTTCAAAAGCGCAGCACGTCTCTCGGCATTGTCTAAGAGCGAAACAAAAGCGCACGCCGAAGGAGCAAAACCGGCGAACTGATCGCCTCGCGCTTCCCACAATAGATAACTAAAAGCTCCGCCATTCGAATGGCCCGTTGCATAAACCCGCTTGGAATCGACGTTGTATTCTTTTTTCAACGTTGCGAGGACGGCATCGAAAAATTTCAGATCGCGATCGTTCTGATCACCTACCGTCTTCTGCCAGCCATTGAGTTTTCCTTCGAAATCGGTGATGTGTCCGGGCGTAGGAACACCTTGCATGTAAACGACCACAGCTTCGGGCCAAAGAGTTTCGATGTGGAACATTCGAGCGCCATTCCGCATCGAACCGCCATGGCCGTGGAATCCGAAAACAACGGGCGCGCCCTTTGGAGTCTGTGGAAGGTGCAATAATGCTTCTCTTTCCACTCCGTCGATCTTCCAGGCGCGTCGCACGAGTTCCGCGCCGTTTAACGGCGTGAACTGACAAAAGAAAGCCAACAAAAGAAAAGAAACGAACAGTTGAGAGCGTCGCATAAGGTTCGCTGAATCGGAGGCGAACTATAGCGAGCGGGTGCGGAAGCGTCGAATCCAATTCCTCTTGCTGGCGTGATGCGCTTTCCAGATATTCGGCGCATGCAGATCGTCGACTGTGGTCGACGCGTAAACCGCAAACAACGTGGATAATTCTTTTCCCATTTATCTCCCGATCATCGGCGCCCTGCTCGCGTTGTGTTGTCTGGCCGCCGCGTTTCGATCCGGCAAACGACGCTGGCTCGTTGAAAACCTGCCGACATCAAAGACGACCGGTGTCTTCATTGGCCTCGTAGAGCTGAAAGGTACAGCCGAATCGGCGAGCCCACTCACCAGTTACCTCTCGCAACGTGAATGCGTTCATTACGAATGGTCGGTTGAAGAACATTGGTCGAGAACAGTTGTCGAAACGTACACAGATTCAAAAGGAAACACACAGACACGAATTCGAACCGAAAGCGGCTGGACTACTGTCGCCGACGGCGGCGAAACAATTCCGTTCTATTTGCAGGATGACTGCGGCGTAATTCTCATTCGGCCACAAGGCGCAACTCTTGAACCTACAACCCTCTTCGAGGAAACCTGTGGCACCCTCGATCCGCTTTACTACGGCAAGGGACCGTCAGGAAGCATTGCTGATTCCACACATCGCCGCCGCTTTCTGGAACGGGGTATTCCGCTGCACGCCTCGTTATACATCATGGGCAAAGCGCGCGAACGCAAGGACATCGTCGCAGCAGAAATTGCGGAAGATAAAGGTGCGCCACTTTTTTTAATCTCAACACGAACGGAAGACCAGGTGCGACGCAGTTTTCAGGGTGCCCTGATCGGATGGTCGATTTTTGGGATGGCACTCTCCGTGGCGGCGTTTGTCGCCCGGGACGCCCTGCTCGGTCGAGATCTCGAGACTCACATTGCGACATACATACTCGCGGCGATCGGCTATGGATTCGCGAATTTCGTTGCGTGGGCATGGATGGTTTACAACGCGCTGATCGAGTTGCGGAATCGCGTTCGCCAGGCGTGGTCTCAAATCGATGTGGAACTGAAGCGCAGGCATGACTTGATTCCAAACCTCGAAAATGTCGTAAAGGCCTATCGCGATTACGAGAAAAACTTGCAAACCGAACTCTCGACGTTACGCAGCCAATTGAACGCGACCCCGCCGGGTGTACAAGGACCCGACTTTCGCGGCGTGAAGGATGTCGTCATTGCGATAGCCGAACGTTATCCAGAGCTAAAAGCGAATCAGCAGTTCCTGACGTTGCAACGGAACCTCATTGAAACGGAAGAACGCATCGCCCTGGCAAGAGGGTATTTCAACGAGATCGCGGCGCAGTACAATACGCGCCTCGAAATCTTCCCAGAGAGATTCATTGCGAGAGTTGGCTCAATGACGTCGCAACCATTGATGGCTGCCGCCGAATTTGAAAAAGCGCCGGTATCAGTGTCTCTGGTTCCTTAGAAAAACACTTCTTCCTTAAACTCTTCGGCAGCAAGGGACTGAGAGGACAGAGAATTAGTCCTACAAATAACCGGCTTTCTCTCTGACATATTCAAGGGCGGAAACCCCGTACAATAATTCCACGCCCATGTAAGTTGTTATCGACGTCACAACCAGGCGGCACACTCGCTAATGCCGCTGACGTGCACTTGCCAAGGCGTGAAGTTCTATGTCCCAACTTGTCTTCCGCCAAAACAATACGCGGCATCACTGCGGAGTTTCCGGTGATCCAATGGCTGCCATTCCATCCCGGAATGATTGGCATCTCTCACCTCGCGCCCGGAATTTAAGGGGACTAACTCAACTTTATTGGAAAGACCATCCGCCAAAAAAGAGTTGGAAACAGCTCTGACGCGCGCGGCTATTAAAAGTATGCGATTGTTCCAAAAGAGATCCCTGCAACAAAAGCAAACGCTGGTGATGATTCTGACCTGCGTCATTCCCTTGTTGCTGGTTTGCATTGTCTTTGCGATCTACGACCTCGCCAGCTTTCGCCGGGCGATAGTGACCAATGTCTCAACAATGGCGGAAATCGTCGGGAACAATTCAAAGGCCGCGCTCTATTTTCGCGATCCGAAAACCGCTGAACAAACGGTCTCCGCTCTTCAGGCCGATCCCGCAATCGACGTAGGATATATCTTTGACAGCCACGGCGAGTTGTTCGCGCGTTATGACCGCAATCACGGCAAAGAGCAGCCATTACTGACGATCCCGTTACAACAGAGTGGCCATTCGTTTAAGGGAAACACGCTCCGTGTGTACCGTCCGATTTTCCGTAACGGCGAGGCCGTAGGGACAGTTTATGTAGAAGCAAACCTCAACACCCTGGACTTACGCCTGCGCCAATATGCGTTAATCGGGGGAATTGTGTTTCTCATCGGGGTTGCTGTCACCCTCTTGCTTTCAGCTCGTTTGCAAAAGGTGATCTCGGATCCAATTCTTGATCTGGTGCAAACCGCGAGAAGTATCACGAGAAAGAGGGACTATTCGATGCGTGCGTCGTGCCAGAGTGGCGATGAACTGGGAACCCTCGTGGAAAGTTTCAACGAAATGTTGTCGCAGGTGCAGATTCGCGACGCCGAATTACAAAAAGCCAAAGACGATCTGGAGCAGCGCGTCAAGGAGCGCACACAGGAACTCGCAAACTCCTTGTCTTTGGTCCAGGCAACCCTTGACTCAACAGACGACGGCATTCTCGTCACCAACGGTCGTGGGAAGGTAACGGATTTTAACGAACAGTTTGTTCGCATGTGGGGAATTCCAAAGGAATTACTGGAAACGCGTGATGAAGAAAAACTGTTGGAGATTGCGTTGACGCGAATCAAAGAGCCGGAGGCATTCCTCGCAAAGGTGAGACAAGTGTATGAACACCCCGACGCAGAATGCTCGGATTTCCTTGAGATGCGGGACGGCAAATTGTTCGAGCGGACTTCCAAACCACAGCGGATCGGAGAGACGTTTGTGGGTCGTGTTTGGAGCTTTCGTGATGTGACCGAAGAGCGCCGGGCCGAAATCATTTTACGACAAACGGAGGAGGTTTATCGTCAGGCCATCGCCGGCGCTGGTGCCGTTCCTTATTCGTATGACTACCGGCTGCGACGTTATGTGTTCATTGATGCCCGCATCGAAGAGTTGACCGGATACAAGTCCGACGAAATCACGCCGGAGCTGTGGAAACGAATCATCAAAGAGACGATAATGCTTGGCGAGACCGCCGGTTTGGACAAGGCGGAGGCGGCACAGCGGGTCGTTGCCGGTGAGATCAAGTATTGGCGCTGTGACATGCGAATTGTTACGCGGGAAGGACGGTCACGATGGTTGTCTGATGCATCGGTCCAAAACGTCGACTCTGCAGGACACGCTACCGGATCAATCGGCATCCTCCAGGACATTACCGAACGGAAACAGGCTGAAATCTCTGCGCAGGTCTTTTCACGACTGGGCCAGCAGTTAAGTTCGGCGGTTTCAGCCCGCCAGGCGGCAGACATAATTAACTTGTTGTCGGACCAACTACTTGGATGGGATGCGTTCCTGTTGCAGCTGTATTCGGAAAAGGAAGATTCACTGTACTCACTGGTGAACATAGATACTATCAACGGAAAACGGACACACACAGAACCGTCAGCGGCAAAGAAACCGACTGAATTGCATCGCCGGATCGTTCGCTGCGGCGCGGAATTGATTTTACGTGAGGACACGGCGTCGTTCCTGGAAGGCGCCGAGCCATTCGGAAGCCAGCGGCCATCAGCGTCGTTGATGTTTGTCCCGGTTCGCTCGGGAAGTCGGGTCGTAGGGATTTTATCCATTCAGAGCTACACGCCACACGCGTACGATCGGCAGGACCTTCAGGTGCTGCAAACGTTTGCCGACCAGTGCGGCGGCGCACTCGAACGCATTTGGTCTGACGAAGCTCGGAAGAATTCCGAAGCACAGTTTCGCGCTGTTTGGAACACGTCTGCCGACGGAATGCGCTTGTGCACGCGCGACGGAACGGTGCTGAAGGTGAACGATGCGTATTGTCGAATGGTCGGCAAACCGCGCGAAGAGCTTGAAGGGACTCCGTATACGGTGATCCACTCTGATGAAAATAAAGAACTTTACCTGCAGCATTATCGGCATCTCTTCGAAACCAACGCGTTTGAACGCCGGCTCGAGACCGAGGCCGTTCTGTGGGATGGCCGAAAGCTATGGTTTGATCTTTCCAACTCACTTTTGCAACCACCCGGACAGGCTCCGTTGCTGCTAAGCATTTTTCGGGATATCAGCCAGCGCAAACAGGCGGAGGCCGAACTACAGGCAATTCATCGACAACTGGTTGATGCTTCGCGGCAGGCCGGCATGGCGGAGGTTGCAACAGGTGTTCTGCACAACGTGGGTAATGTATTAAACAGCGTGAACGTTTCGGCCTCAATCGTTGCGGAGGACCTGCGCCATTCGAAGGCTTCGAAGTTGACGCGCATCGCTGCGCTTCTCAAGGAACATGAGAACGACCTCGGTCATTTCTTCTCCGTCGATCCACGCGGCCATCAACTCGCAGCCTACTTGATCTCACTGAGTGATCACGTAGCGGAAGAACGCCGTCATGCCATAGAAGAAATGGACCTGCTTCGCAAAAATATTGAGCACATCAAGGACATTGTCGCCATGCAGCAGAGCTACGCGAAAGTCTCGGGAGTGCTCGAAACCGTAAATCTGACTGAGCTGGTTGAAGATGCTTTGGATATGAATGCAGGCGCTTTGGCACGCCACCGTGTGAGAGTCATTAAAGAATATGGCAAATTGGCTCCGGTTACCCTGGAGCGTCATAAAGTGCTTCAGATCCTCGTTAACCTTATTCGCAATGCGAAGTATGCCTGCGATGAAGGAAATCCACCGGAGAAAGTGCTGAAACTTTGTGTCGCTGATGATGGAGCCGAAATGCGAATTTCAGTCACCGACAACGGCATTGGAATCCCCGCAGAAAATCTCACGCGAATCTTTAATCACGGTTTTACCACCCGACCTGATGGCCACGGCTTCGGTCTGCACAGTGGAGCTCTGGCTGCGAAAGAGTTGGGTGGATTCCTCACTGTCGATAGCGAAGGTATTGGTAAAGGCGCCACCTTCGTCCTGCATCTTCCACACAAACCGAAAACGTCCAACCAAAACAATTAAACCAATCGGTGATCGGATCGTCCGACGGAAACGGATGACGTTATCGTTTGGGAGCGAGTTTATCGGCCAGGGCATCCGGCGTATCTGACGCATCGATCGCCGCGGCAACGTCGCGAATCTTCTCCGGCGAGAATAGATCCAACAGCGAGATCTTAAAGTTTTCAGCATTTCCAGCCAGAGTCACGTGATCCCATTGTGCCGAAATAATCGCGGACGAAAATTTCTGCACACATTTCCCGCGGATATAGGCCCGCGTGGTCCGAGGTGGATTAGCAATGGCCTCCCGGCCCGTAGCGTCATCAACCGACAACGCCATCGCCCCCGATTGTTCCAGCGCGTAATAAAGCCCTTCGTCGCGGTCCAATCGATGATACTCGAGGTCCAGACTGCGCAACCACGGATCTTCGTCGCGGAGATTTTGCGCGGCTTGAAACTCACGAATCATCGCGAGCTTGGCGACCCAGTCCAAACGATCGCGGCAGCGCATGAAATCTATCTCCAAATCGTTCAACGCCGTCTCCCATTCCTTCACCACAGCAGCCTTTTCCGCGGCGCTCAGGTCACACAGATCGCGGACCGCCTTTAAATATTCGCGCTGAATCGCGATCGCCGTGGATGCCTTCCGTCCCTGCATCCGCACTTCCCAACGGAATTTCTTATCGCGCGAAATCTCGGGCAATGCCGCGAGCGGATCCGCGAGCAATGGATAAATGCGGTTGCCATCACGCGTGATCGCTTCGAGAACGAGCGCGGTCGTGCCCACTTTCAACCGCGTGGCGAACGGCGACATATTCGCATCGCCAATAATTACATGAAAACGCCGATAAAGTTGGGGATTGGCGTGGGGTTCGTCGCGAGTGTTGACGATCGGACGTCGCTGCATTGTATCGACACTCTGTAACTCACTGAAAAAATCGCTGCGCTGCGCAATTTGAAAACCCGGACAAACAAACTTGTCTTCAGCTTCAATGGCGAACTTTCCCGCCCCCGCAAAAATCTGTCGCGTTACGAGAAACGCCTGAATCCCTTGCGCCAATTTCTCCCACGGCAACGAACGAGGCAGCAAATAGTTCTCGTGGCAACCATAACTATGTCCGCGGAAGTCGGTGTTATTCTTGTAAAGACGAACTGTAGCGCCGCGTTCTGCCGAAAGCTTCCTCGCGCAGCGCATGACAATACGCTCCCCTGCCCGATCATGTGCAACCATTTCGTCCAACGTGCTGCACTCGGGTGTGCAGTATTCCGGGTGAGCATGATCGTTGTAAAAGCGGGCACCGTTTCCGAGCACCAGATCGCTTTTGATCTCCGCGAAGCTTAGCTCCCGTTGCGCGTCCTGCGCGAAGTAGTGCGCTTCATCGAAATCCTGCCGCAATTCATCGACATGAAACCCACGCATATCGGCGTGTGGATCTTCGGCATCGTAATCCCACCGCATACGCACGCCAGGTTCCGTCGCGCTGCGCACAAGGGCGATCGATTCAGCGACGACATCCAGGTTGTCGGCATTATCGCGCGCAATACCAATCTCCGTCTCAATGCCGAACTGAATGAGAAATGGATCAGAATGGTCGGCCACAGCGGAAAGCTAGAGCAGCCGGAAAGTTTTGCCTATCGGCTGTTTCCTGAATCGATCTGCCCGTCAATCAGCTGAATCACACGTGGAGCCCGTGCTGCCACCTTCGAATCGTGGGTGGCAATGACCAGCGTCGCCTTACGTTCATCGCGTAAACTGCACAGCAGATCGATAATCTCTTCTCCGGTGTGCGAATCCAGATTACCCGTCGGTTCGTCGGCCAGAACCAGGTCCGGCGAGTTGATCAAAGCACGAGCAATCGCCACACGCTGCTGCTCTCCGCCCGACAATTCACTCGGGCGATGCGTCACTCGATCGCCAAGTCCAACGCGGCCCAGCAGGTCGCGGCCCTTTTTCTCAATCTCACTTCCGCCGCGCCGCGCAATCCGAGCCGGCAAACAAACATTCTCGAGCGCATTCAGTTCCGGCAGGAGATGATACGATTGGAAAATGAAACTGGCCCTCAGGTTGCGAAGCTCCGCCAATTCGGCGCCTGAAAGGTGACGCAGATTTTTTCCATCAAAAAGCACCTCACCGGAGTTCGGCAGGTCAAGTCCGCCCAATAAATGAAGCAGCGTGCTCTTGCCCGCGCCGGACGATCCGCGCAACGCAACGAATTCGCCAACGCTCACGGACAAATCAACCCCCTTCAGCACATGCAATTCGCCGCGTCCCATTTCATAGCTCTTATGGACGCCTCGCGCTTCGAGAAGTGGCTTTGACGTGGCATCATTCATAGCGCAACGCCTCCACTGGTTGCAGCCGCGATGCTTTCCACGCAGGGAACAATCCCGCCAGGACGCAGGCGACGAATGCCGTCCCGCAAATGACCGCGATGTCCGTCGGCTGAATGGAAACCGGCAACTGTGAAATCTGGTAAATCGATGACGGCAACAGATCGAAGCCCGTCGCCTTCCGCATCGCATTCAGGAAATCGTTCCGATAATGCAACGCCAGCATCGCGAGGCCGAAACCCGACAGCACTCCGAGCACCGCAATCGCCATGCTTTGACTGAGAAAAATCCACAACACCTGCCGGTCGTTGCAACCGATCGCTTTCAAAATTCCGATTTCGTGAGTCTTCTGCACAACGAAAGTGATCTGGCTGTTCACGATGCCGAACGCCGCCACGATCGTGATAAAGAATAGCAGGAAAAACATCATGTTCTTCTCGACGGCCAGCGCATTATAGATCTGCGGATTCTCTTCGCGCCACGTGACGATCTGATAATTACTCCCCAACGCTGACCGCAATTCCGTCCGCACCGCTTCGGCCTGAAACGCATCAGGCAAAAGAACCTGCAGCCCACGAATCGCTCCTTCCAGGTTGTAAAGCTCCTGTGCGCGCTCGAGCGATACGACAACCACCGAGGAATTATATTCCGCGAAGCCGACATCAAAGATGCCGCGCACTTCAAATTCATCCGGCAGAATCGCTTCCTCATTTGTCTGCCCACGCGTCTTGCGCATCTGCTGAATGTTCTTCGGCGAGTAAATGTTTACGCGGTCGCCAATCGACAGATTCATCGTGCCCGCCAACTCGCGGCCCACAACAATACCACTGCCACTCAGGTCAAATTCGCCCGCGATAATATTGGCCGGCAATACACTGACCTTTGCCTGCGCGGTTGGATCGACGCCCAACAACATCGGCGCCATCACCTGCGGATCTCCCTGCGACGGCTGCGTTTCCATCAGCACCTGCCCGCTGACAAATGGCGCTACTCCTTTTACACCTTTGTTCGACGCCACAATGTTCAGTGCGCCTGTGTAATCGGTGAAAAGTGTTTCGCGAAACGTATCCGGGTTGACCTTGTAAACTTTTAAATGCGCGTTGAATCCAAGGATTCTGTCGCGCCATTCCTGGTCAAACCCGCTCATGACGCTGATGACAATAATGAGAACGGCCACTCCCAGCATCACGCCCAACGTCGAAATCACCGTGATCACCGAGACAAACGTTCGTCGCGGCCGCAGATAACGCAGCGCGAGGAACAGTTCGAATGGCAATCGAGACATCGGTCGCGAAACTAGACGCCCCCTGAAGCAGTGTCAACGAGAGCCCACCCGATAGCGGGTCAATAATAAGTCCTGATATCTTTTGGCCTCGGTAGGGACATCTCGATGACATGTCCCAAATTATTTTGCTCAACGAACATTCTACCTGAGAACAGGCACCACCCCTCATTTGATCCCGCATCCCGCAGAAATAGAATGGGACGAGTCAGGCGACTCATCCCTACCTATCGTTGTAATTACGTCGGTTCTTTTGCGCCCGCATCCCAAATCTGTGTCCATCCGTCGTTTAAAACAAAACAGCCACACCCTTTTAGCCTGGTAGGGACATGTCGATGACATGTCCCAAATTATTTTGCTCAACGAACATTCTACCTGAGAACACGCACCCCTCGTCATTTGATCCCGCATCCCGCAGAAATAGAATGGGACGAGTCAGGCGACTCATCCCTACCTATCATTGTCATTACGTCGGTTTCTTTTGCGCCCGCATCCCAAATCCGTGTCCATCCGTGGTTTAAAAACAAAACAGCCGCACCCCAGGAATGCGGCTGCTGAAACTTAAAACACCAGCGGCTTACTTCAACAACTCTTCCGCAATCTGCACCGCATTGAGCGCAGCGCCCTTGAGCAATTGATCGCCCACCACCCAGAAGCATAGGCCGTTATCGAGCGCGCAATCCTGGCGGATACGACCCACCTGACAGTTGTATTTTTCCGCCACATACAGCGGCAACGGATATTCCTTCTTCTCAGGATTATCCACGACATCAAGCCCCGGCGCCTTCTGCAGAACGGCACGAGCCGCATCAACAGTCACCGGCTTTTCAAATTCAGCGGACACCGCGACCGAATGCGCACGATAAACCGGCACGCGCACGCAGGTCACACTCGCGCGGAAGTTCGGATGATGCATGATCTTGCGACCTTCATTCTCCATCTTCATTTCTTCCTTCGTATAACCCGTCGGCAAAAATGAATCGACATGCGGCAGCACGTTGAACGCGATCTGGTGCGGATAAACTTCCTTGGTCGGCTTCAGGCCTTTGACGACTTCGCCCACTTGGCGTTCCAATTCTTCAATTGCCTTCGCACCCGTTCCCGAAACCGCCTGATAGCTCGAAGCGAAAATGCGTTTCACACCGAACGCCTGGTGCAACGGGTAGAGCGCCATCAAAGTAATCGCCGTCGTGCAGTTCGGATTCGCAATAATCCCCTTGTGCTTCTTCACATCCGCCGCGTTGATTTCAGGAACCACGAGAGGCACCGAATCATCCATGCGGAACGCGCTGGAATTATCGACCACCACACAACCGGCCTTCGCGGCCACAGGACCAAATTCTTTAGAGATCGAGCCACCGGCGCTGAAGAGCGCGATGTCGATGCCGGCGAATGAATCTTTAGTGAGTTCTTTAATCGCGATGTCTGTGCCCTTGTATTTCAAGGTCTTACCGACCGAGCGGGCGGAGGCGAGCAAGGTGAGTTTGCCCACCGGAAAGTTGCGCTTTTCCAGCGTTTTAATCATTTCGACGCCAACGGCTCCCGTCGCGCCGACAATTGCGACATGCGGATTACGATTCATAAGAGCCGGTGAATATAGTGAATGGCAGGCCATGAGTCGAGAGAGAGTTGGGGACAAAAGCGTGGCAACGGTTGAAGAATGAAAAACCCGACCGGTCAAAGCTCCAAATTCCAAGCTCGCAAGCTCCAATGAAGCACCAAATCCCAAGCGCTATTTGGATGTTAATGATTGATGTTTCTCTGGTGCTTGGAGCTTGTGAATTTGGAGCTTTAATATCGGGAAGCGGAAACGGCGAAAAACCTCCACCCACCCCTAAGTCCTTGATATTCAACGCGGGACAGACGTCATACGCGTATGGCATGAAAAATCGTGACCGGAAAAGCGTCCCATACGCAAAAGTATGAAAATTCCGTCAAAAAAACGGACCTCATACGCGTAAGCACCATTTTTCCTTCACGGGCAAACAGCCTCATCCGGATAAGACACCTCCTCGGACGGAGAAAAGTTACCTCATACGCTCATGACACAACTTCCCGTCGTGGAAAATGACGTCATACCGATATGCGACAACTTTCCATCACAGAAAATACCGACTTACCCGTATGGAGGGTCTTCCCCATGAAAGAAAATCCCCCCTTACGCACATGAGGCAGATTTTTATCACGGAATTTTGTTCCCCGACCGTAAGGCACCAATTTCCGATCACGGAAAATTGTCACTTGGTCGTATGGCACCAGTTTCCCGTGACAGGAAATTGTTACTCGATGCTATTCCCGGAATTTCCGCCATCGGAAATCATGGTCGGCACGTATGACCGAGATTTTCCGAGATGGAAAATTATCACTGGGGCCTATGACGCGGTTTTCTCTCGTGTTCAATTTACGGCAGCGAAGCCGTCAGCCGATAAAATGTATGCACGCGCTTCGTTGAAATCGGAAGTGAGACGACAGCGACACCCCCGGTGGTATTTGTCGTGAGAGTTAAACTCCAAGAACTAAGGTTCGTCGAAGTCCAGACCTGATAGCTCCGATCTCTCACGCTGTTCCATGTCAGACTTATTGTTCCACCAATCTGTTCAGCGCTCGCGATTTTAAAGTGGGAGGAGGCCGACAGTGGGTCTGTCCCCGCAGTGTACTCGTCTGCATTACTGCGGCCATCGCTATCACTATCCACTGTCCGATCGTTGATACCTACCGTATATCCAGTGCCCGGAAGTTCGTCACAATCGGGGATGCCATCGGAGTCTACGTCTGCAGAAATGATAAAAATCCGATTTTTGTTTGCGTCCGCCACGTAGATATTCCCGTGGCTGTCTACACATGCGCCGTCAATCGATCCAAACGGTCCCACGTCATCGCGTAACGCACCTGCGACGGTCGTCACTATGCCATTCGTCCCAATTCTCCTGACCCGTGTCTGTTCAGTGACTAAAAGGCTATCATCCGGCAGCGCAGTGCAGTTTATCAGATACGAATATCCAGCGTCCTGAGTCGGACCGTCTGCAAACGGCGATCGAGGATGTGATGTTAGTGGGTTCAGGGGGCTTTGTTTATACACCATCGAAACGCCTGAGAATTGGACAGTAAAAAACAATTCGTTCGATGAATTAAAGCACAGGCCTCCCGAACGCCACCCCCCGTTTAAATTCGTCGTAGATCCATCCATGGCAATTTTCACACCGTAGGGCCACGCGGTTCCGTATAGATATCCGCTATTAAAAACGATATGGCTCAGTTGGACTTTTCCGCTCGAATCTCCGTAGGTGCCATCGAATAAAGAACAGAATGTTGTGACCTCCCCAGACGGCGATATTTTGCGAACGTTGTTATAGTCAACCACGTACACATTTCCATTCGTATCTCCGCATATTCCTCTAAGGAATTGAGAAAACCTGGCATTTGTGCCAACACCATCATTCGTTCCCATGTTTCCTGTGCCGGCCACGGTTATCACATCTCCCGTCGGCAAAATTTTTCGGACCCGGTAATTCAGGGCATCAGTAAAGTAGATGACGTCATTGCTATCGGCCCAGAGACAAGACGGTCTGTTTAAGCTGGCAGACAGTCGAAACCCGTCTGCGAATCCCGTTACGTTGCCGACAAATGTTCGGACGATCGTTTTCTCCTGGAGTAACAACGGCAGGAAAACGGTGGCAACAGGGCTATCCTGGTATTGTGGATGAACCGCAATCGCTGAAATGGTGCTGTTGCCGTTGATGGGAAACGGACCTGTATACAAATCAGAATTTGTCGTCGGGAGAGAGCCATCCACGGTGTAATAAATTGCAACATTTGGTGTGGCTGAAGTGATCACAATTGGGGTTCCATTTGTCACCAATAACAGCGCCGTATTGCCGCTCGCATTCGCCGATCCAATAACAGGAGTGCTCGCCACTGCCCACGTGAAGTTAGCGGTCGTGGTGGAACTAGAGTTGAAACCTATTTTGAACGCCTTTGCCTTGGCAGTGATATCGCCGCTGAGTGTTATCGGTGAAGTATATAAGGGCGAGTTGGTTGTCGGATCTTCGCCCTCCAATGTATAGCGAATTTCGGCGCCTGCAGTCGCCGTAGTGATCGTCACCGGGCATTCGTTTGGGATTGCTCCCGACGGAGAGAAAATGGGATCGGCGACGACCAGCGTAAATGTTTGTGTTGCTACAATGCTTGGAAGCAGGTCCGCGCGGTACGTTTGCGCACGAACAGTTGCGCCATTTGTAACAGTGATCATTTGACCTGGCTGAACGGTCGGATCAGCCTCCGTGGGATTTCGGTTTTCGAAAGTGTATCGGATGATTGAATTGGGACTGAGTGTGGTGACTGTAATTTGATCATTGTTCGCGGTGCCACTGGGGCTGAACGTTGGGGTAGTGGCCATTCCACTATCCGATATTCGATATACGCTCTGCCCATAAGTAGTCGCGAAATAAATCTCACCTGATTCATCTTCACCGAACGTGCTTACTGCACCGACGCCGGAAACAAGTCTGGCGCTTTGCCAACTCCCGCCCATTTGTCGCATTCCAAAGATTCCTCCCAAAACCCAATCACCAAAAAGATACATTCCATTTATTCGCGCTGACGCCGCGTTTGCCCGGCAGACCAGACCACCAATGATGCATTGGCCGCCGCCGAAATGCGGACGTTCCAAGATCGGAGCGGTTAAATCCTGTGGGGTGACGCCAGCAAGCGAACTGTTTGTGAGGTTTCCTTCAAAATACGGCCAACCATAATTCTGCCCACCTCCGGCGGCCGCGGGCTGGAAATCAATTTCTTCCGAACCGTTAAAACCAACATCGCCGATAAATAAGTCGCCCGTGCCGCGGTCGAACGAAAAGCGCCATGGATTTCGCAAACCGAGCGCCCATATTTCAGGTCGCGCCTGCGGTACATTCACAAATGGATTGTCCGCGGGCACCACGTATGGATTGCCGTGTTCCACATCAATCCTTAGAAGCTTCCCGAGCAGGTTCGTGAGTGTTTGTGAATTGCTGGGATTGTTCGCGTCGCCAGTGGCAACGTAAAGATATCCGTCCGCGCCAAAGGCAATTTGCCCCGCATAATGATCGGTCGTCCCTCTTGGAATTGCTAAAATCAGTTGTTCACTGTTCGTGTCCCCAACTTCGTTTGTTGGCGAAAGTGAAAAGCGGGATATGCAGAGGTTGGTGTTCCTACTGTAGCAGACATAAAAATAACGTTTTGCCGCAAATTGCGAAGGGAAAGCCATGCTGAACAAACCACCTTCGCTCTGTGCGTAGGTTCGTCCGGATATATCGAGGAAAACTGATGCAGCTAAATTAGTTCCCTGAACGACCCGAATGCGCCCTGCCTGTTGTGCAATAAACAAGCGACCACTTCCGTCGTCGGCGTGCGTAATATGCGTGGTCGCAGGGGTATTTGTTGAAATAACGGTAAGCTGCAACTGCGGCCAATCGACGTCAGCAAAACATGCCAGCCTTCCAATCCAAAGCAATAGAACCAGATAGACACGGCATTTCACTCGTACGGGTTATACGCGAATGTCCTTATTTTGGCGAGGTTTCAATAGTTAACGGTAGCCCTCGTAACCTCCACCGCTCGAGCCCCCTTCACGGATGATTCATTCCAACAACCTCCGGATGATGCGAGGATCGGTTCCGTCGGGCAGGCCCAGTTTCGCGGTGATGTATTCGAAACGCGCGGGACCGGTGATGCCTAGCTTCCTGGCTTCAGCATCGTACTTGCGGGCCAAACGTTTTTGTTCCAGGCGTTCGGCGCGGCTGAAACTCATCTTTTCGCCCTGGCGCGGCATGTTCCATGCACGCAGCAAAGCCGTGATTGCTTTCCAGTTGAGATCACGGCGCTGGTCTAGACTCCAGTAGCGGGGCATCGCCATATGAACGCTGTTTTTTGTCGGATAGACGGCGAGTTTCTCCAATAAGGCCTTGGGTCCCTCATACCCATAGAGGCAGTGATTATCACAAAAAATATCCCACGCGATGCGAAACTTGTCTTCGTCGGTTTCCCACTTAAACCGCATGTCCAAGGGCAGAAAATTTCGTTCCATACGGAAACGCCGCCGGACAATTCCCGCCGAATTACGGTATTGATCGATGCCATGCAGACGGTCCAGTTCGGCGAAGTCAGCGTGGAGCTGTGGATCGGCGAGTTTGATCTTTTCAGCGGCGGCAAACTTCTTCAACGCGCCTTTCGTCAGGCACCAATCGTAGTCGCCACGCGCCATCGCTTCCTCAACTTTGGCGATGGTATCGTGGACCTCCACCGCCGGGAGGTTTCGCATGCTGCGAAGCACCGCGAGGAGTTTCTCATCGAGTTGCCCACGAGAACGCACAACGTCGCAGACATAGCGCGTCATGCCGACGAGATCGGGCGACCAGAACGTGCTGGCTTTCAACAACCACGTGCGCAGCAGGTAAAGGCTTTCATGGGCGAATGCGTACTTGGGATTGGCGAGGAGGCAATGAAGCTCCTGGACGAGCGGCGATTGTTTCTTTTGTGATGGGAAGCCGCGTTGAGCCAGTTCCGCGAGGTCCGCCGCGAGGTTGAGTTCCATGTTGTTTGGTCTTTCCGTTGAGTGCCGGGAAAGAGTGAAAGGTCCGGGCGGAATATTGGCAACTGAAATGGGAAGGGAAACCGGAATTTAAACCACAGAATACGCAGAATACACAGAAGGATGGCAGAAACGGAGCTTGCGTTGAACTTATCGGGATTTCGTGCCAGTCGTTAGCTTCTCAGGCAAAGCGTCCTTTGCCGCCGACGATTCGTTCGATTTGCACCTTCGGGTAACGGCCAAAGTTAATGAGTAAGCCGACTTTGAATCGGGTGGCTTTCAGATAGTTTTGAACTTGTGCGCGATGTTCGTCTGCCATGTCGGTTATGGCCTTCAGCTCTACGACAATCTTGTCATAACAAATGAAATCCGGTTGGTAGGTGGAACGTAAAGGGCAACCTTTATATTCGAGAGACAATGGTTTTTGAGCGATGAATGGTACCCCTTGCAGCCGAAGTTCAATTTCCATGCATTCCTGATACACGGGCTCCAAAAAGCCGCATCCCTTCTCGCGATAGACTTCGAAACAACAGCCGAGGATCTTATAGCTCTCTTCCTTAAACAGAGTTTCCTTATCCATAGGAAGTTTTAGTTGCAGCTCAGAAACTCTGCAAAACACTTTCCGGTTTTCTGTGTATTCTGCGTATTCTGTGGTCAAATCTCTTCATCTTTGGGCTTTCATTCGCGTATTTCGCGTATTTCGCGGTTAACTTTCCGGCTTTGTTCGTTTTTCACTTCTCTTCTTTCCACCCGAAAACACAAAAATGAAGATTTTTGACATTCATTCCGAGCAATGAAATCAGGGGTCTGCTGGGGAGGACAGTGTTTGGTACCAAACTTTGTCCTTATGTAGCCCACCATGATTTTGACATAAACTGCTCCGTTGAATTTGAAACGAGTTTTCAAGTGCAACACACGAAGACGGAAGGAACTTAGAAACCTCCTTCAGTCGCGGGTCTGACAGACACGCTTTTGATGTCTGTGGCCGACAGCGATGTGCTCCGTGCGCGCGTTGCGCGCCAGTTCAAAGTTGAACGTTCAAAGTTCAAAGTTGTTCGGCCTGCGGCGCAGTTAGTAAACGCATTGCGGATCGATTCGAGGAAGGTGACACGAATGTTACTGGAACCGGCGGACATGTTGTTCGCGCGAAGTTGGAAAGTGGAACTGTTTTCTATTTTCCAATGAGCACCGGGAACCAATGCAAAATGCAGTTAAGAGAAAGGTAATACTATGAAACAAAAACAAATATTCACAATCAACGGCGCCATTAACGCCGGTCAATTGATTGTGGCCGGCATCACGGAGGTCGCTGCCGGCATCAGTCTGCCACATAACCCGCTGACTGATATTAACACAGACCTGGTTAACACAATCATGGCGCGCGGCGCCCATGAACAAGCAAAACAAGTCAAGGCGGCTCGCCGTAACGCCTTGGTCGATCAAATCAATGAGACGCAAAAGTTCATTCGCGCTACACGCGACATGTTCAAAATGGTCTGGGGCAATGATTACTCCGAGCTGTTTACAGCATTGGGTTTCCAAGGCTCCCTGAGCGTGCCCGACTCAATTGAAGATCTGCTCGGCATGTTGCTGGCCATCAAGCTGCAACTGACAGCAAATCCGGCACAGGAAGTCGGCACAGTGATCACCGCAGTACGCGCGCAGGCATTAATCGATGCATTGCTCGCGGCCCAGGCGGCGATCGTGTCGCAGGATGCAGAGATCGAATCGCTGATCACGGTTCGCGATCAGAGGTTCCAAACTCTGCTCAAGCGTGTCAGCAGCGTTTACCAGGAGTTGCGCATGCAACTCGATCCATTGGATATACGGTGGTTGAAGTTCGGCTTCAACATGCCGGGTGCGGATGAAACGCCAGAGGCGCCGACGGGGTTGATCGCGACGTTGATCGGACCGACAGCAGTAGCATTGAAGTGGGAAGGTGCCGAACGCGCCTCTTACTACCGCATCTATAAGAAGGTGAATGGCGTGGACCAGAACTTCGTGGCGGTGGGTTCGCCGGCGGACCTCGATTTCACGATCGAGAATCTGCCAG
>CBHWET010000046.1:0-18912 GCA_966112985.1 uncultured bacterium
CTCCTGACGAGTTCTGATACCGTGCTTGAACTTGGCGGTGGCATTGGCCTCGTAGGGTTGTTCTGCCAACTGAAACTAGGAATTAAGAAATACATCACAGTTGAAGCCAATCCGGCGACGGTTGAAGTTCTTAAGAAAAATTACGAATTGAACGGTGTTGTTCCTGTTGTTTGGAACCTAGCGCTTGGGCGTGCCGATGGAGTCATTTCCCTCGATGTGGCTGGGGATTTTTGGGAACACCACACGACTGAAAGTCACAACAGTAAGAACGTCGTTGTGCAATCGGCTACTTTGGAGTCACTGCTGGCAAGAGCGGGCTCCGAGATTACAACACTCATCATTGACGTCGAAGGTGCGGAAGCTTTCATCGATTTCAGCACTCTACCACAGCACGTCAGAAAAATTATTATCGAGGTGCACCAACAACAGTTGGGTGAACAAGGGGTGAAGCGACTTTTTTCGGGCGTTCGTAGCCAAGGCTTTCGAACAGCACAATGCCACGGAGATACATTTGGTTTCGTCAGGAACTGATATGTCACAACTTTTTCAAGCTACTCATCACGATACGGAGATTGCTGACCTGGTGCAGCGCCTTCCGAAAGTTGAAGAGGAAAGTTTTTGGAGAGAACGGTTGCGTGGGGTTTCTGTCCAAACGGTGCTCGCGAATCCGCGCCAGAGTGGCTCTTTTTCGCAAAAAGAGTTTTGCCGGACACAGTTCCAGCTGCCGAAACAGTTGAGCGATTCCCTTGCACGCTTAGAACAGAAATTCGAACTCAGTCGCGACACAATATACATCGCGGCATGGGCGAATTTGCTCGGCCGATACAGTGGCGGGCAACGCGCGCTCTTTGGAGTGCGCTTTCTTTCGCTTCAAAGCAAACCAGAGTGCGTTTGGCCTTTTTTAGTTTCGATCGACAAAGGGGCGGTCGTCAGCGACTGGCTTCGCGAGACACAAAAATATCGGGATGACGTTAAGAAACGGGAGGCTGTGTCAGAACGCGATATGCGGTTGTGGTGTGAAGCGCCAGCAGGCCAAGTCCTGATCGAGACAATGCTTGATTTTACGGGGGAGAGACTAGCAACGGATCCAAGTCAACCAGTCGAAGTAAGGTTCACGCAAGACGGCAGCTCTTTCGAAGTGGCAAATCGCACCGCATGGTTGTCCCACGATATGGCGCGACGATTGGCTGAACAGTTTCTTTATTGTATTCAAGAATTTGCGGCGGCGCCGACACAACGGTTGCTGGAAGTGAACATTGTGCCGAAGCAGCAGCTTCACCAATTATTGCGTGAATGGAACGCGACAGCGAGGCAGTATCGGCGCTACGGTGGGCTTCAAGAATTATTCGAGGAGAAGACATTAGAATTTACATCGCGTATCGCCGTTGATTTCCCAGGGCAGGGAAGAATCACTTACGGCGAGCTTAACCAAAGGGCAAACCGGCTCGCACGGCATTTGCAGAAGCTTGGCATCGGCCCCGACGTTGTCGTTGGAATCTGCAGCGAACGATCTGTCGAGATGCTGATCGGGGTTCTGGCGGTCATCAAGGCCGGCGGTGTCTACGCTCCTCTTGATCCAACGTATCCGCAGGAACGCCTTTCGTTCATGGTTGAGGACACCAAGGCACCGGTCATCCTCACACAGAGTAAGTTTGCTCAAAATCTGATCAAAACCGGAGCACAGATTTTTTGTTTGGATACCGATTGGCAGCAACTAAGAAGCGAAGACAGTGACAACCTTCAACCACAAGTAAATGAAGATCACTTAGCCTACCTCATTTACACGTCGGGATCGACTGGCAAACCAAAGGGTGTTGCGATGCGGCAGGGACCCCTCGTGAACCTTCTGCTTTGGCAATTGGAAAATTGGAGCGGACCTGCGGCCGCACGAACTCTGCAATTCGCGTCGCTTAACTTCGATGTATCATTTCAGGAAATCTTCTCCACCTGGTGTTCTGGGGGGACGCTTGTTTTAGTGTCCGATGAGATTCGACGAGATGCCAATGCCCTGGCGCGCTATCTTCGCGAGAATCAGGTAGAACGTTTATTCCTGCCGTTCGTGGCGTTGAAGCATCTGGCAGAAGCCTGTGAACGCGAAAAAGTTTATCCATCCACTTTACGGGAGGTCATTACGGCGGGTGAACAACTCCAGATAACGCCGCAGATATCATCTTTGTTTACGAAACTGCCGGATTGTACTTTGGAAAATCAATACGGGCCCTCGGAGACCCACGTCGTTACGGCGTATCGATTGTCGGGTAAAGCTGCCGATTGGCCCGCGCTCCCCAGTATCGGCAAGGCTATCGCAAATACTCGCGTCTACTTGCTTGATGAGCAAAGGCGACCGGTTCCCATCGGAGTAGCGGGAGAATTGTATCTTGGCGGCGTTTGTGTCGCGCGTGGTTATTTAAATCGGCCTGAATTAACGGCGGAGAAATTCATGGTCGATCCATTCGATCCGACATCTCGCGTATATAAAACGGGAGATCTCGGCCGCTGGTTGCCTGACGGAAATATCGAATTTCTCGGGCGCATCGACCACCAGGTCAAAGTCCGCGGTTTCCGCGTGGAACTAGGTGAGATCGAGGCGGCCCTGAGCAATCACACCGGCGTTCGCGAGGCGGTCGTTATTGCGCGGGACAACGAACACGGCGTTAAACAGTTGATCGCTTACGTTGTCTCAAACAATGGCCCGCTCGCTGCCGCTGACCTTCGCGCGTTTTTGACGCAGCGCATGCCGTCCTATTGTGTTCCCTCCGCCTTTGTGACTTTGCCCGCTCTACCGTTGACGCCGAACGGCAAAGTCGATCGAAAGGCATTACCCGCTCCGACGGAAACTGAAGAAATCGTTGGCGAAGTGAAGATGCCGCGAGATCCCCTGGAAATGCAGTTGAAGCTTGTCTTTGAAAGATTCATGGGGCGCCGGCCAATCGGTATCGATGTCAGTTTTTTCGAACTGGGCGGCGATTCGTTACAGGCGTTAAAACTTATTGTGGAAATTGAGCGTGCCACTGGCAAAAAGTTGCAGCTCAACATCCTGTATCAGGCGCCAACCGTCGAAGCTCTCGCCGACGCAATTCGTAAAGAGACGAGCCATTCAGAATTTTCGTCACTTGTTCCGTTGCAGCCCACTGGAAAACGCCTGCCACTGTTCCTGATCCATACGACTCCCGGTGATGTCCTTGGTTATGGGAACCTTGTATATCATCTGGACTCGGCGCAGCCTTGTTACGGTTTTCAGTCTTTAGGTTTCGAAGCTCCCGAGCTCAGCCATACCCGCATCGAGGATATGGCTGCTCATTACGTTCGGCAACTTCGCAAGATACAGCCCCATGGCCCCTATTTTCTGGGCGGATGGTGTTACGGCGGTGTTGTCGCTGTTGAAATGGCGCATCAGCTACGGGCCGCAGGAGAAAAGGTAGCGCCTTTGTTACTGATCGAAACGCCGGCCCCCGCACCTGGATTCTCGAATATTTATTATTGGACGCGACGTGTCGCCCGGCTGTTGTGCATGCATCCGAAAGAGTGGCGCACTTATTTGACCGCAAAGTATAGGTATTACAAGGGGCGTCGCACCGAGGACGAGATGCGATTTAAACGCGTGGATCAAGAGAAAGCGGTAACGGTCGATACAAAGCAAATTGAAGAAACTAATCGTTTGCTCGCCAAACTTGAGCACGTGTATCACGCCAACATGAAAGCGTGGCAGGAATATCGGCCGCGCTTCTATCCCGGTAAAGTGGTGCTGTTCAATGCTGTAGAACAGGACCCGGCGATCATCCGCGATCCAAAATACGGATGGCCTGGTTTAGCCACGAAAATCGAAACCCATTTCATTCCTGGCAACCACGATACCATTCTGATGGAACCCCATGTTCGCGTGCTTGCCTCGAAGATCAAAGAATGCCTGCAACGGGAGCAGGACTAAAAATTTACATTTGCTAAATTTCATGAGTTCCGAAGAGGTCACAAAAAATATTTGGCGCAATTCAATATCCAATTACGTGTGCATCGGTGTCCGTATGCTTTTTGGACTGGCGATGTTTCGCATGCTTTATCAGCATCTTAAGCCGGAGGAGTTCGGTTACTGGTCGCTGCTATGGAGTGTGTTTGGATACGGTATTCTGTTGGATTTTGGATTCGGTTTCACGGCGGTGAAACGGGTGGCGGAATTGTCGGCGCAGGAAAAGTGGGAAGAACTCAGCCGCGTTTTGAGCACAATCTTTTATCTCTACGTGGCGATCGCAATCGTCATCGTCATTGGCGTTCTGGTCGGAGCGGATTTCATCATCCAGTTGTTCCAGATTTCGCCATCGAACAAGGGCGCTTTTCGAGATGTCCTCGTCATTTTCTTCATCGGAATGGGGTTCATATTTCCGGCCGGGATTTTTCCGGAGATCCTGATTGGTCAGCAAAAGATCTTCGTCGCAAACATCGTATTCTCCATCAGCATCATTCTCAATTTCGTGCTCTTGCTCGTGGCTACGCAACTGAACTGGGGGATGAAGACTTACCTGATGATTGCTCTGTATTGCGGTTTGTTGCCGTGCCTGATTTGTGCCATTGTGGCTTTACGAGGGCTTCCGCAGGTAAAAATTTATCCGCGTTATTTTTCATGGGGGATGGTTTCCAACACCCTGCAGTTTTCGTTGTTCGCGTATGTGAGCACCGTTAGCAACCTAATCCTGACAAAGACAGATCAGCTGGTTTTGAGCACAACGCTCGCGGTTTCAGCCGTGGCGATCTACCAGGCAGGGGCGAAGGTCGCCGAAATGTTTACGGCGTTTGCACAGCAGCTGCCCGATACATTCTCACCGGCGGCAGCGCATTTACACGCCAAAGGAGACCGCGCCTTTTTGCGAAAGCTCCTGATAGATGGGACCCGGTTCAGCGTGATGATTGCTACTCCGGTCTATTTCATCTGCGCCTTCTATATGGAAGGTATCCTCCGCGTGCTCACCGGCGATAAGATCCCGAACCGCGAGACCTTCTGGATTGGGGAGACCTTATTGCTGTGGGGTTACATGATTCTACTCACGCAGAGTGTCTCAAAGCGGATTTTTATGATGTGCGGACACGAGCGCAAGTTGATGTGGCTCGGAGTGGGCGAAGCGGTGCTCAATCTGGGCATAAGCGTCGCCCTCGTCCTGCATTTTAGGAACGTGCTATGTGTTGCCATTGGATCCTTGATTGCGACGAGTGTGTTTGGCTGGTTCTATCTCTGGCCCTGGGCGGCGCGTGAAGCGAATCTTACGGCGTTTCAATTGGCGCGAATTGTTTTGTTTCCGATCTGGCTGGCATGTGTGCCGCAACTGGCCTTGGTCATTGTTGGCCGATTCATGCCCTGGTTCGATTTCCGCACAAACATCTTTCTTTTCCTTGGAGAAGCGGCGCTTGCCATGTGCGTTGGTGCTGTGTGCTTATGGCGCAGGGCTTTAACTGCTGAGGAGAAAGGTGTTCTGACGTTGAAGTTTGGGAAACTTTTTACCCGATTTTCACCCGCATGAAAGATCCATTCGTCAGCATCATCTTGCGTTCGTACAATGAAGGCTGGGCATTGCGTGACACGTTGCCAGCGCTCCGCGTGCAAAACTATAAGAATTGGGAATTGATTGTGGTCGATTCCGGTTCGACCGATGGCTCGCAGGACTTAATCCGTGCTTGTGAGCCGAGACATTTTATCCAGATTCAGCCGCACGAGTATAATCCAAGCCGTGTAATGAACCACGGAATGTGTCTCGCGCAATCTGACTATGGAATTTTCCTAAATGCGGACGCGACACCTCAAGGTGAAAACTGGCTTCGTCCGTTAGTTGAAAACTTATTTCATTCAGACACTGCTGCCGTCTTTGGGCGGCAGATTCCCAGGCCTGATTGCAAGGCCGTTTACGCATGCGATTACGAGCGTTGCTTTGGTGCAACGCGCGAGTCCACGAAATGGGAACATTTTTTCAGCATGGTAAGCAGCGGACTGCGTAAGGATATCTGGGCGAAACGTGGATTTCTGGAAAAACTGCAATACGCAGAGGACGACGAATACACCCGCTGGGCAAGGGGACAAGGATACAAGGTTATATATGTTCCTGATTCCGTCGTCATGCACTCGCACAACTATACGCCTGCGCAAGCCTACAAGCGCAGTTTCGGTGACGCGCGCGCGTTGGCGGCCTCATGGAAAGGCAGTCCCAATTATTTCAACTGGTGGCGAACGCTGATGTTGGGCTGGGCGAGTGATTTTCGTCACGATGTTCAATTTTGTATGAAGCATGGGCGATGGATGGAGTTGCCAGAGGCCGGGAAGATTCGTTGGCATCAGCGGCGAGGCAAACTCGATGGGTTCAGGGTCGGCTGGAAAGACTACCGAACGAAAACTGATGAAAATTCTCGTTTTGACCAATCTGTATCCGCCGCATTATGAAGGCGGATACGAACTGCATTGCTATACCGTTGTTAAGGCGCTGCAGGCCCGTGGTCACACTGTCGAAGTGTTGACGTCAGATCACCGCTTTGCCGCTGATTCCTCGGTGTCGTGCGAATCGGGAGTAACAAGGGAACTTAAGGTTCATGGGCTGTTCGGCCACCCATTCGTCAGCATTGCCAAACTCGCACGCATGGAATTGCACAATAATCGCGTGCTGCGGCAAACGCTGGATCGGGTCAAACCGGAGCTCGTTTATGTTTGGAATTTAAGCGGCATGTCCAAGTCCATGCTGTTCTCCCTCGAACGGACCGGGTTGCCCACTGCGTTTGCCATATGCGATCACTGGATTGCACGTGCAGCGAAAGCGGACGTATGGCTGCGGTGGTGGAATGACAGATCGGGTTCGCTTTCCAAACGCATGCTTCGCCTGCTCTGGATTGCGTCCGGATTCCGCCGACATTGTCATTCGGCTGCGCCAACCTTGCCGGCGACAGCATTGAAATTTCGCAGAGTTTACTTCTGCAGCCGGGCTCTTCGGGAATTTACCGCTGCTGCCGGCTACGATGTACAACATGGTGAAGTGATTTATTGTCCGCTCAATATCAGCGCCTACAAAACCAAACCCCGTCCCGCGAGCTTCCCGATGCAGCGCTTGCTTTATGTCGGGCGTTTAAATGACGACAAGGGCATCTGGACGGCACTGCGCGCGATGGCCGTCTTACGCGACAAGTTCTCCGGAAGCCTTAGCATTTATGGACGCGGACTTACCGATTACGAAAACGCGCTCAAGTCATTCGTACAAAAAGAGAATCTGCGGGTGACTTTTTACAGTCCGCTGCTGCCTGAACAAATGCCTGCGGTTTATGCGTCGCACGATGCGTTGTTGTTCACTTCCGAATGGCCCGAACCTTTTGCGCTCACCCCGTTGGAAGCGATGGCCAGTGGACTGCCGGTGATAGGAACAATGACCGGTGGAAGTCCCGAATTGTTCCGAAATCGTGAAAATGCGCTGACATACACGGCTGGCAATGCTGAGGAACTCGCCAGTCGTGTGATCGAACTCGATAGCGACAGCTCGTTGCGGGCGCGTATCGCGAAGGCTGGATACGACGAAGTGCGGCGGCGTTTTGCTGAACCTGTGATTGTGGATCAGATCGAGCGATATCTGCAGGACACAGTGAGGCGGTGGAGGGAATTCAAATGACGGATCGCTTCACATTGGATGGCGACGAGGCGCTCGAAAGGCGGCTTGCGTCCATTTGCGAAACCGTGCGCAACGAAGTGAAGCGGCTCGTTCCTCAGAATTCGGTCGAAGCCATATTCCTCGGCGGCGGATATGGCCGGGGCGAAGGTGGTGTTTTAAAAAGTTCCGAAGGAGACCAACCGTATAATGATGTTGAGTTCTACGTTTGCCTGAAAGGAAACGAGGTCCTTCAGCAACGCAGATATGGCACAGCGTTTCATAAACTTGGAGAGAAGATGTCGCCGAGCGCTGGGATTGAAGTGGAATTCAAACTGACTTCTCTGCGCAAGCTGCAGCGTGAATCCAATACCATGTTCTTTTACGACCTTGCGGCGGGACACAAGGTCATTATGGGTGAAAACAAACGATGTGCAGGGCTGATCGCCGAGGCAAAGAACATCGAGCTTTTTGAAGCGACACGGTTATTAATGAATCGCTGCTCCGGTCTCCTGTTTTCGGAAGAGAAACTTCGTCACGAACCTTTCACCGCAGAAGATGCCGATTTTATTGGCCGCAATCAGGCGAAGGCTCAGCTCGCTTTCGGTGACGTTCTTCTCACGGTGTATGGCCAATATCATTGGAGCTGCCGCGAACGACGCCAGCGTCTTCAAACCATCACGGCTGACGCTCCGTTTCTTTCCAAAATTCGTTGTCACCACGCGCTTGGGGTCGAATTCAAATTGCATCCCCAGAAGAAGTCGGGCTGCAAAGATAATTTTCGCCAGTTGCAGACCGAGCTTTGTGAAATCGGACGAGAGCTTTGGTTGTGGCTTGAATTCCGCCGCCTCGGCCAACCATTCGCCACTGCTCGTGCCTATGGTATCTCTAACGTAAATAAATGTCCGGAGACAAATCCAATTCGTAATGCGCTGGTTAACGCGAAGACGTTCGGACCGTGGGTGATCCTGCAATCGAATCGCTTTCGGTACCCGCGCGAACGAATCCTGGAGGCGTTAGCTTTACTGCTATGGGAGCCGGAAGTGCTCAGGACCCCGACGTTGCTCCAACGTGTACAAACAAATCTCCAGACAAATGCCGATGACTTCCCCGGATTAGTAAAAGCTTATTGGTCCCTCTGGCAGAAATTCAACTGACGTTATGCGATTACTTGTTTTTTATCCGTACGTGCCATATCCGCTGGACCGCGGCACCTTTCATCGTACGTTTCATTTACTCCGTGAACTGGCACGCGACCACCACGTCGACCTTCTCGCGCTCGCGCATAAAGGGGAGGGGATGGAACACAAAGCAGTCTTCGAAGAGTTTTGCCGACGCGTTGATATCGTTCCGTTCGATCACCCGGATTGGCCACCCCTGTTCCCGAATCGTTTGCTGAATCCGCTGCCGACATCCATCGCACATTGGACGATTCCGGGCCTCGACCGCGAAATCGAACGGTTGCTGCGTGAAAATAATTACGACGCTGTGCATTGCTGCGACATCGTGCTCGCCCAATACTTTCTCAAGCGCAACCGCGACATTCCGTTGGTCATCGATCGCAGCCGCGTTGACCTGCTGTTTCAATTAGCTGAGCACAACCGCATGAATTTTTCGTGGCGCACGAAGCTGTTGCGTTGTGAGGGCTACGCAAAGATGTGGTTTTACGAAAAAAGAATTCTTCGCCGCGCTGCGCTCGAAGTGGTTTGTGGTGTGGATGACGAAGTGTTTGTCCGTAAGTGGCTTGATCCAAAAGCTTCTGTGCAGGTGCTCGTCAACGGGGTCGACCTGGAATATTTCTATCCAGCGGCGTCGGCTGTTCCTCGATCGGCTTCGCCGACAATTCTTTTCTGCGGGGCAATGGATTACAATCCGAACATTGATGCGCTCCGATGGTATTTTTCTGCCATTCACGATCAGCTTGCGGCGAAGGTTCCGGAACTGCAGGTGTTAATCGTCGGGAAGAGTCCGGTTGCCGAAGTGCAGAATTATGCTCAAAAACCGAACGTCATTGTAACCGGGGGGGTTCCGGATGTCCGGCCATATTATCGACGGGCGTGGATGCAAATGGTGCCGTTGCGAATTGGCGGCGGTTCGCGTTTGAAAATTGTTGAATCACTCGCGATGGGAACGCCGGTGGTCTCTACCACGATCGGAGCACAGGGTCTTGGACTCGTGCACGAGAACGATATTCTGCTTGCTGACACGGCGGAGGATTTCGTCGCACAAACCGCGCGCGCACTGGAGGATGCAACGCTTCGCGAGCGGCTGAAAGTCAGTGGGCTTGAGACCGTTTGCTCGCGATTATCGTGGCGAACTCTCGGCCAGCAGCTTAGTGATATTTACAAGAAGCGGTTCGGCAAGGTTGCGGCCAGTGAAACGGCACAAACGGCAGAGAAGTTTGCAATGCCGGTAAAAGTTCAACCGGCTTTGAAGTAGATTTGCTACTCGAACATCAGTCGGCGGTTTACTCCGAATCTTCGGGCGCAGAGGTCATTTTGGAATAAACCATTTCTGCGCGGCGCCCCAGCGTCCCTTTTTCGATTGAAAATGGACATCGCATCCCCGCTCCCGTCGACGTGGGAGTAGACATGGCCGTTGCGCTGTTTCCGTGGCCATTTGGCGAGCCAAGTTGTCCATTGCACGCCGAGCAATGCCGATTGTAGGAGCAAAATTCTCCGGCGCGACGTCGCGCTGATGAGTTTTAGAGTAAAATCGACCGGAGCGTGCGCGCTCTGGTCGTTTCGGAAGTGAAAGTGTTCATTGCGCCGCGCGCAGTGATCATTTTGGGAGTCAACATGGCCATTGTGACGAATTTTTGCGGGTTTTCGGTCCAGAACGTTCTCCGCGCCGCGCGCAATGAACGTTTCGGGACCCAAAACGGCCGTCGCAACGTTGCACTGGAAGTTTTTGAAGCAAAAACCACTGGCGCGCCCGCGCTCCGGACGTTTCGAGAGCAAAAATGGGCGTTGCGCGCGCGCAATGGTCATTTTTATTTTCCCGAAATGGCTGCTGAACTCTCACAGCTCCAAGGTGTTTTGCATCGTAGTGCCAACCTTGTTCTATTGCGGACGCAGCTGCAGGCTTTGATGGTGGTCGCAATGATTGGGACCACACACCCCTCATTCGGCGGTGCCTCTTTATTCGACCAGAAACGTTCCGTCACTCACCTGGAGGCGCACTTTTTCCGGCAACTCGTTGGGTGCCATTTTTATCAGCACGGTATGTTTGCCTTGAGACAGATGTCGCGTCCGGTCGGCTGAATTAGTGAGAGCAGACCCATCGATGAACAATTCAGATCCAGTAGCTGCGCTTAACTGAAAACTGACATCCGTATCTCGAGAAAGCTGCAGGCGCGCTGAAGCGTAGACCGACGGCGATAAAGCGTTGTCTGTCGTAAAGTTTTTCAACTTCTCCTGCACGACTTCACGCAACAAATCGCCGTTCACTGTTGTATAAATCGATTCCCATTTTTGGCTGGGCGGGGGCAACGCGGTGCTTTCGAGGCCCTCAGCACTTAAGGCAATTCTCCACGCGCGAGCGACGTTGCCTTTAGAAGCATCGTACGGACCTGGTTTGCCCAGTTCGCTCATAAAGCGCACGAGGTCGGCACGTTCCTGCGAGGTCAGATTGTCTGTCAATCCGGACGGCATGAGTGAGCCGCCGTTCTTGCGCGACTGCACGTTGTTTTTCGCAAGGACAACGTCTTTACCAGTGGAATCTCGAATGACCACTTCGCTGTCCGTTTCCCGCTGCACGATACCGCTGAATTCCTGTTCGTCCTTCGTGGCGATGATGACGGTGTGATAGCCCTCTTTAATTTTGCTGTTCGGATAGAGCAGCGATTCAATCAAATAGTCGACAGGCGCGCTCGCGCCGATAGAAGTCAGATCAGGGCCGACTTTGCCGCCTGCGCCGCCGATGGCGTGGCAATTAACGCAGCCTAACATCGTATTACGGAAGAGCTTTTCGCCACGTGCGGGATCACCGTTCGTAGTCACGGCTGCGGCGAGCTGTTTCATCTCATCCGGCGTCAAAGTTTTGTCTTTATCATCGAGGTTCGCGCTTCTCGTAATCGCAAGAATCAAATCGGCTTCGTTCTTTCCGCCTTCGCGGGCAATTTTTAAACCGGCTTTCGCGACAGGCAGCGGTAAATCCGATTTCGGAAGTGCCGCGGCGAGTTTCGTGCCGGCGTTTTTCACGTTGAGGAGTGAACGCCACAAGCCAGCGGCGTCATCTTCGGTGCCGGACGAAATGAGAACATTCACAATGTTGGTGAGGCCCGCATTGAAGTCCGCGCGCGACAACGCGATGGCAGCACGTCGACGAATCGAGGAGTCGATGTCTTTGGCGGTAAGCGCTTGCAGGCGGCGCAAAGCATCGGCGCCATTCGCTCCGCCGAAGCCAATTTCCCCGAGCGCTTCGAACGCTACATTTTGTTCCAGTGCAGAGCTGGAAGGATTGCCAGCGACGTCGAGCATCAATGAACGAAAGGCTTCGGATTTCCATGCACCCGCGAGTCGGAGCAATGCAGCACGCGTTTTGTCTCCGGCTGCTTTGTACAGTTTCGTCAGGTCTGTGTTTCCCCCTGGAGTGACGTTTCGCGTCCGTGCCGCGTGATTCAGCGCATTAATCGCACGCTCCGCCGCGTTGTCCGTAAAGTGACCTACAGCGAGTTCATCGTACAATTTTCGGAGCTGGGGTGCGCTGCCGATGGATCCGACGAGATCGATCCATGGACCTGAACCGTCTGCCGGAAACGTTCGCTTCGCAAAAACTTTGTCCAGCACTTCGCTCGCGAGATTTGGCTCGAGTGCGCGGACGCCAAATTCCAATTGCTTAGGATGCGCTTCGGGTTTCCATTGACCATCGCGAATCGCCGCAAGCCACGGTTCAGCCAGATCGTTAATGCTCAACCAAATGGCGTAATCGAGGAACGAATCCACTTTGTTGTCGAGGGCTTGGAGAACCAGTTCGGCCGAACGAGGCGAATGAACTCGCGCGAGCGCACGAACAGCTTCGAGACGAACGCGTGGATGTGAATCGCGAATAGCGCGTGAAAGCAATTCATGGAAGCGCGATTCCTTTTGTGTCGCCGTGGCTAAAGTTTGATGCCAATCGCCAACAACCTTTACGCCGGCGGCACGAATTCGCCCGTCCTGCGCCGCGAGAACTTTCTCAAGCAACCCGATGTTGCGTGTTCCAATCGCTTCATTAATCCAAAGCGCTTCAAGCAGTGCTCTTTCATTAGAGGCATGTTGCGCCGTCCACTTATCGACATCTCGCTGGATCTTTGCACCGCGTTCCGTGAGGACGCGTCGAGCTTGTTCCACGTTGAATCCATTCGGTGAGAGAAGTTGATCCATCAACGCCGAGTTGCTCGCCTTCACGAGATTCGGACGCATAACTGCCGGGCGATTCTTGGCAGTGATTCGCCAGATCCGTCCGTGTTCGTGGTCGCGGCGAGGATCGCGGAAGTCTACTTCACCGTGATTGATGATTGGATTTGACCAATCAGCAACATAAAGAGCGCCGTCGGGCCCGAACTTGGCATCGATGGGGCGGAACGTGACATTCGTCGTGCGCATCAGTTCGGAAACTTCCTGTGCGGCGAAACCGGCGCCGTCTTCGCTCACGGAGAAGCGAACCACACGATGCGCGCGGAAGTCGCTCGTGATCATGTTGCCTTGCCAATCGGCTGGGAAGTTTTCGCTGTGCACCACTTCGAGACCGCAGAATTTCGGATAGCTGCCCGGACTGATGCTCTTCAACTCGCGACGCATCTTCGCGTACGTCGAATACGTTGCGTCGCGAATGCTGTAGCTGATTCCCTGGCTGCCGCAACCATCGGTGACGAACGATTGGCCGAAGGTATCAAAGATATGTCCCCATGGATTACAAAAGCCGCGAAGGAACACATCGAGTTCCATCGTTTGC
Source organism: uncultured bacterium (assembly GCA_966112985.1). GTDB lineage: Bacteria > Verrucomicrobiota > Verrucomicrobiia > Limisphaerales > JACDHS01 > CBHWET01. The sequence goes on from CBHWET010000046.1 coordinate 13,539, forward strand.
GGACGAAGGTTGAACACACCACCGCTCTTTAGTCGGACGACGCCATGCGGCGTTTCGAGGTCGCTTCGGATGTAAATGGACTGTTGAAAATACATCTGACCGTCGGGAGCCCAGCGCAGCGTGTGAACATTGTGATGCGAATCTTCTGTTCCGAAGCTGGCGAGAACGATTTTGCGTTCATCGGCTTTGCCATCGTTATTGGTGTCTTTGAAGTGCAGCAGTTCAGTGCTTTGGCCGACGTAAACGCCACCATCGCCAGGCAGCACGGCGGTAGGCACCAGCAATCCATCGACGAAGACTTTCGACTTATCAGCTTTGCCATCGCCGTTCGTATCTTCGAGCACGATAATTTTGTCATCGGCTTTCTGGCCCGGTTCGATCTGCGGATAGATGGCCGAGCTGGCGACCCACAAGCGGCCTTGTGCGTCGAAGTTCATTTGAATCGGTTTAGCGAGCAAAGGATTCTCGGCCCACAACGTGGCTTCAAATCCCGGAGCCATTTGGAATTCCGGTAAGGGCTGCGGAGTAAATGGTTTTTCGGACAACTTAGGTACGATTTCAGCAGGCGGCTTGGTCACCGACTTTTTCCCAGCGAGAAGACTCCAGATCTTTTGGTCCTCTGCTTCCACAAACGCATCGAATTTTACAATTTCGCCGGCGTTCTTGCCTTGTTCGGCTTTTCGGAAGCCCAGCAGATACGCCATGTTCTGAGGGCGGGAGCGTCCAAAAAAGAATTCGTTTTTCCGGACCATGGCTTTCCGCGCGGGTTGAAGCTGTTTGCTGGTCAATTTCGTCCGTTTTAGACCCAGCGCTTTTTCGATGACTTCGGCGGCCGCTTGATAGCCGCGTTCGTTCAAATGGATACCGTTATCGGTTAACGGACGGCTGGCTTTCGATCGGGTTTCAATGTTCAGTCCAGTGAAAAGGTCGACAAACACAAAGCCGTGTTCCGATGCGAACTGTCGTAAGGCGTCTGTGTAGAGCGCGAGCTGAGCGTTGTGAGCGGCGGGATCGAGCAGGGGAGCGCCCAGGTTTTCATGCTTAAATGGGCTGACTATGACGAACTGAACTTTTGTAGAGCCGGCGTCTTGTTGAATCGTATTAACGAGGTCCGTTAAATCCGTTTTGAATTTCCCGAGTCCTTCCTGGCCATCGAAAGAATTCGCCATGCCGTAGCCGAGAAACACGACAGTAGGTTTGACGATTTGAATTTGCTCTTTGAAAAGGTTCCATGCTTCGTCCGCCGGCTCGTGGCCAGCCTGCCCTTTGCTCAGGCTGTATCGCGAATCCCCATGCGGTGTATCGCCGCTCCAGCCGAGATTTCGAAAGGAAACTTTGCGGTCGGGAAAATGAGAGGCGAGAGCGAGTTCGATGTATGCCGAGTATTGCTCGCGCTCCATTAATGTATCGCCAATAAACGCAACGCGGTCGCCGTCTTTCAGTCCGAAGGGTGCAGCGGAAAGTGAGGATACAGCGGCGAGGAATGTGAAAAGCAGAAAGCGTAATCTCATAATATCAGCACAGTGAATGTGCTGAGATTAATTAAGACGCGTCAGGCTGACAAACCTTCAGGTGGAATTTGTTATTCCTCGCGGTCGCGGTGTGGCTTGCGTTCAAAGTCGCCGCGGTGGTGCTTGCGATCCTTTGGTTCCACGTCTTCGTAGAACTTTTGGTTCACCTTTGATTGCGCATGCTCGGTCATCATGCGACGTGACGAAACGAGAAACTTATTCATTCCGCCGGGCACGTAAACGCGATCGCCACGCATCAATGCATCATAGCCGAGTGCCGCGACGTCCTGGGGAGCCATCACTTTTGCTTTTTGAAAAGCTCGCGTGTCCATCATACCGGCTTTCGGGAAAAAATCTGTGTCCGTTGGCCCAGGGCATAAGGCGGTGACAGTGACGCCTGTATTCTCGAGTTCGGTTGCGAGTGCTTCCGATAGAGAAAGGACGAATGCCTTGGTCGCGTGATAAACGGCGAGAAGTGGTCCGGGTTCGAAGCCCGCCACCGATGCCGTGTTCAAGATCCGTCCGCTTCTGCGTTCAAGCATCGATGGCAGAAACATCCTGGTCAGTCGCACTACCGCCTCAGTATTGAGGCGGATCATTGAAATTTCATTTTCGAGAGGGATCTCCCAGAACTTTCCGCGAAAGCCGATGCCCGCGTTATTCACGAGAATATCGACCTGCGCCCCTGCATTCATTATCGAGCGAAAAAGATGATCGGCGGACGCCGGATTTTCCAAATCATAGGCAAGCACGCCCACCTCGACGTGATGCTGAGCACTGAGTTCGCTTGCGATCGAGTCCAATTCATCCTGGGACCTTGCCGTAAGAATAAGACGATGACCGTGTTTGGCAAATTGGCGGGCGAGTTCGAGTCCGATGCCGCTCGAAGCACCGGTAATGAGGGCAGTCTCGGTATTCATAAGTAACTCTCGGCCATGCCTACCGCGCTTCAACCCGTTGCTCCCGTGGGGAAAAGTCGCAGGTTGTAAACCGGTCAGGAAAATCCCGCATATTGCAAATGTCCGATTCGAGTTCGACATTTTTACATGACGCAGAGAATCGGAATTATCGGGGCCGGCATTGCGGGATTGTCTGCAGCGGATTGGCTGTCCGCGGCAGGGTATGACGTTACGGTTTTGGAAGCGCGAGACCGCGCTGGCGGTCGCATCCTTACGTTGCATTCGGATATTTCCGAGAGTCCGATTGAACTGGGCGCGGAATTCATCCACGGTGACACTCAGGATACCTGGAAAGCTGCCTGCAACTGCCCGGCCTTCGATCCGATTGAGTTCCCCGATCGTCACTGGGAGTTCCGTGATGGCGAGCTGAACGAGAACAAAAAATTTTGGGACGACCTCGGTGATGTGATGGAAAAGATGGAGGATGTAAAAGGAGACAAGTCGTTTCAGGATTTCCTGCGGAAAGTCCGCGGCACGCCAGAGCGAAAACGGTCCTTGGCCAAAGATTATGTGGAAGGGTTTCATGCGGCGGAGGTGGAGAAGGTCAGTGTAGTGGCGCTGGAAGAAGCCGAAGAAAGTGCCGAGGAAACGAATGGTCAGAAACAATTTCGATTAAAATCCGGCTATAGCACAATTGTCGATTGGTTCGTAGAGAAGTTACGTCGACGCGACGTGAAGTTCCGATTCAATGCACTTGTGAACCGGATCCGATGGCGACCGGGAGGGGCGGAAGTATTTCTCGAGTACGCGGATGCGCCCGAAGCACTTTCTTTTGATGCCGTTGTCATCACATTGCCGCTCGGTGTGCTCCAGTCGAAACCATGGGAAACCGGGGCGTTGCAATTCGAGCCCAAGCTTAACAGGAAAAACGAGCTGCTGGCGCAGTTGCGCATGGGAAATGTCATCAAATTGACGCTCGTGTTCCGCGAGAAATTCCTGCCGCACAAAGTGTTCGGCTTCATTCACTCTCACGATCATCAATTTCCCACATGGTGGACTGATAAGCGGCAAACGACGTTCGTCGCCTGGACAGGTGGACCTAAAGCGGACCTCTTTAGTGGAAAGTCGAAGGAAGAAATGGTCGACGTCGCGCTGACTGAGTTAAGCGCGTTCTCTGGAGTCGCAAAAGAAGAGCTACGGACCAATCTGGCCGAATCATTCGTGCATAATTGGCGCGAAGATCCGTATTCACGGGGCGCTTATACTTATTTGCCTGTGGGAACGACAGAGATTCCGGATCGGCTCGCTGAGCCGGTCGAAGATACTTTGTTTTTTGCGGGCGAAGCGTTGGCGCCGAAAGGGCAGGAGGGAACGGTGCACGGAGCGATTGCTTCCGGGAAGCGGGCAGCGTTGAGTCTGTTGAAAAGCAGAAAGGAGCAGTCGTGAAACTGCTCCTTTCGTTCGAGATTTAAGGAACAGTTCGCTTAGAACTTGCCACCGTAGACGGCGTTCTTTCCAAGCAACTGCTCGATGCGCAGCAGCTGATTGTATTTCGCAGTACGATCGCTACGGCTCAAAGAACCGGTTTTGATCTGGCCGCAGTTCGTTGCGACAGCGAGGTCGGCAATTGTCGCATCTTCGGTTTCGCCAGAACGATGGCTGAGCACGGCGGTGTAGCCATTTTCCTTCGCCAATTCGACAGCGTCGAGCGTCTCCGTCAGCGAACCGATCTGATTCACTTTGACGAGGATCGAGTTCGCCGTGCCGGTGTCGATTCCCTTTTGGAGGAACTTCACGTTCGTCACGAAAAGATCGTCACCAACCAACTGAACTTTGTCGCCGAGCTTGTCCGTCAACTTCTTCCACGTCGTCCAGTCGCCTTCGGCGCAACCGTCTTCGATGCTGACAATCGGATATTTGCCGCAAAGTTCGACATAGAAATCGACGAGTTCGTCGCCGCTCAGTTTGCGTCCGCTGCTCTTCTTGAAAACGTAGTTGCCGTTGCCCGTGTAGAATTCGGAGCTGGCGACGTCGAGGGCGAGATAGATTTGTTTACCTGCTTTGTAGCCGGCGTCTTTCGTCGCCTGGAGGATCGCTTCGATGGCAGCTTCGGCGCTGTCCAGCTTTGGTGCGAAACCACCTTCATCACCGACCGCAGTCGAAAGACCTTTTTTCTTCAACACTGATTTCAGCGCATGGAAGATTTCGGTAATGGCCTGCAAGCCTTGTGAGAAGCTGTTGAAGCCTTTCGGAACAATCATGAATTCCTGGAAATCGATCGGGGCATCCGAGTGAGCGCCGCCGTTGATGACGTTCGCCATAGGAACTGGGAGAACCTTGGCGTTTGGTCCGCCGATATATTTGAACAACGGAACATTCAGTGACGCGGCTGCCGCCTTCGCATTGGCGAGAGATACAGCGAGAATGGCGTTCGCACCGAGGTTGGCTTTGGTTTCCGTGCCATCGAGATCGAGCATCGTGCGGTCAACGGTCAGCTGATCCAACGCATCGACGCCTTTGAGCTTGGGCAGGATTTTGCCAGTCACATTCTTGACGGCTTTGGAAACGCCTTTGCCAAGATAGCGGGTCTTTTCACCATCGCGGAGTTCAAGCGCTTCGTGTTCGCCCGTGCTGGCACCGGAGGGAACTGCCGCGCGGCCGGTGGCGCCGTTCGCGAGGATAACATCAACTTCAACCGTCGGATTTCCGCGCGAATCGAGGATTTCGCGCGCCTGAATATTCGCAATTGTACTCATAAAATGCGCCGCATCTTAAGGACGGGGGGCCGCAACGCAATAAAAATTCCGGTTACAATCGGTGTTCGTCTACAAATTGCAAAGTTGTAAACAGCTGACCGCTGAATCGAGGAAAATTCGATAGGCATCACGGCGAAGTGATGGTTCTTTATACATGTGAAACAAGCGGTTGTTATCAAAGGCAAGATACGCCTCAAAGACTTCGATA
>CBHWET010000047.1:0-18873 GCA_966112985.1 uncultured bacterium
CGAACAATTTCTGCAACTCACCAAACTCGGAACGCCGGCGAACCGTTTCAGATTGTTGCAACATCGCGTCTAGAGTTTGTCGCGCCAGCTGAAACATTTTCTGCCAGAGCCCGGATGAATCGCCCTCTTCTTTCGGATGAAACAGAAAGGTCGAAAAAACTTTAGGCACCACAGCAAATTTCAGCGTGCACGCACTCATAATGCCCCATGCCATGTCGCCAGCACGAAAGTAATCCGTGGGAAATGGGATGCGCTGCAACGATTCGGTTCGATACAGGTTGCTCGCTGAACTCCCCATGATGGAGTGCTGGCCACTCGTGAGCGCGGCCCGTAATACTTCATCATTCGGAAGAACACTCGATTCTTTGATCTGAAGCTGATCTATCAATTTCTGCACGGGCCAAGCTGTGTTCACGTCGTTGCCCGATGTATCGATAAGGCGTGGAGGCGTTAGAACAACGTCGCTATTCGTGTCCTCAGCGGCAGCCACCATTTCTTCAAGTCCCTCGCGGGTGATGCTATCGCCGACCGTAGAGATATAAGTATATTTCGATTTAACCTGCTGAATTCCGAAATTCCATGCCGCGTACAAACCGGGCGGACGCGAAAGGATTTGGAGATTTGGGTGACGGAGCTTCGTTTTGAAACAATCGGTGGTGCCGTCGTCGGAGCAGCTATCGACGACAATCATACTTTCGACCGAATCCGCCCATTCCGAAACCGTCTCCAAATGCCGCGGCAAATACGCCATGGAGTTTCGCGTCGGAATGACTACGCCAATAGGCAGCATTGAATAGATTGGGCGCGCAGAGCGTTGCTACCAATTCGAATCTTTTTCGTAGCCAGCAAGCACCAGCGCGTCGTTAAACAAATACTTAAAACGATCTTTCATGTGCGGCGTGAAATGGTTCTGCCAATCGCCGTGCACACCTTTTCGATAATGGGAATTAGTATCTTCACGGCCGCGTTCGCGTCCGCCCGCTAATTTTTCAAATGATCGCCCACTGAGAATAGCGTCCAATTGTGCGACATCCATCGTGAGCCCGAAGGAGTCGACAAACATTTGTCGAACCAAGGCAACATCCTTGTTCATGAAATCTTCCAGGCGATAGCATTTTTCACCGGAACGCAACCAGGTCCGTTGAATGTCAGCACAGCCGCCAAGCCATGTCTCCATCATGTAGTTGATCCCGTCTTCTTTGTTAAGACCGGTTAACACGTGGCGGAATTTCTCCATGATTGGATTTGCCAGCGCGTGGCTGTTACGAAAACTGAAGTAGGAAGAAACCAATGTATCGCGAAGGTCACGGATCAGAACCAACTTACGCACCTTCCCCGTGAATTGCAGCGAATCGAACTCCGGTTTACCGAGATAAATGCAGCTGTAAGCTTTACCAGTCGCTACCTTTTTCCCGAGAACCTGCAATTCAAAATACTCGGCCGGAATCACCGCCGGACCAAAAAGATCGTCAAGAATACCGTGAATCCACTGTGATCCCGCTTTCCAATGCGTGATGTGGCAATAACTCGTATCCGCAGGCACAGCAACGAACTGCTTCTGAGTCGCGTTTGATTCGTCCTTCGATTTCAGGCTGCGGGAGATTTTCTTGAGGAGGCTCATTTATGAACTTAGTCGGTGGTGTGTCACATCAAACAGGGCTCACCAATTCAAATCTTTTTCGTAACCCGTCTTCACGAGCAGATTGCCGTAAAGTTCCTTGAAGCGGTTAGTAATGGCGGGGGTGAAATGATTCTTCCAATCGCCATGTGTCCCTTTCCGATAGTGAGACTTCACGTCTTCTTTTCCGCGTTCACGACCGCCAGACAACTTTTCAAAAGAATACTCGTCAATCACCTGTTGCAGGCGTGTAGGATCGACATCAATTTTCCAGCCGGAGCGAAATATTTCGAGCAGCATCGGATGGGCATTCTTCATGCATTCCTCGAGGCGAAAAATCCGTTCACCGGAATCAACCCATGTTTGCTGGATAACGCCGCACCAGTTCAGCCAGACTTCAAGTAAGTACATGAGCCCCTGCTCTTCATTGAGGCTCGTCAGAATCTTGCGGCGCTTTTCCATCAATGGATTACTAATTGGATGACTAAAGCGAATGCTGAAATAGGCTGAAACAAGGGTGTCACGCAGATCACGGATAACAACAACGCGGCGGCTGCCCGCCGGAACGCCAAGGCAATCATATTCGACCTTGCTGACGTAGCAGCACATGTAAACGCGATTGGCCCCAGGCGCTTGTGAAATAATCTGCGTTTCGAAGTTCTGCGGCGGGACGACGGCCGGACCGTAAAGCTTTTCAAGAATAGCACGAACCCATTGCGAACCTGCCTTCCAATGCGTTACGTGAAAGAGCGAAATGCCCTCCGGCACAGGTAGAAAGTTTTGTGCGGCAGGAGCGTCTTTCTGCTTTGAGCCAAACAAGCGTTCAACAAACCCGGCGGGTTTTGTGGGATTGTTTTTGTTAGCCAAAGACATTTTGTGAGGCTAACCACCGGCATACCGAGTGTCAAACGGTTCCCCTGAAAAGAGAGGTATTGCGTATGCGGGCGTATTAAATATCGCTCGCCACATCCAGCGGCGGTGGTTAAATCAGAAAAATGTTCACAGGCATTGTTGAAGAGGCTGGGGTTGTAGAACGCATCGAGCGTAAACCAGGCGCAATTGAATTGACGGTACGGGCAATCGTTTGCGGCCAAGACGTTAAGCTCGGGGACAGTATTGCGGTGAACGGATGTTGTCTCACCGTAACGCGAATCGCACGAAAAGGAAGAGCAAGGCAGCTTCGCTTTGATCTACTGAAAGAGACTTGGAACCGCACAAGCTTCCCACTCGTAAAAACCGGCTCGGTTGTCAATCTCGAGCGCGCGTTGCGCGTTGGCGATCGCCTCGGCGGACATTTTGTTACTGGCCATATCGATGGGGTCGGAACTATATCGCGGTGGGAACGCTCGGGACAGGATCATGTTCTGGACATCACCGCTCCAGCGGAGCTGCTGCGTTATATCATCTTCAAAGGTTCAATCGCGGTCGACGGTATTAGCCTGACGGTTGCGGCCGTATCGAAGAAGAGGTTCCGTCTGTGGATTATTCCCCACACTTTTGAAGTAACCGCACTGCGGGAGAAGAAAGCCGGCGACGCCGTAAACCTTGAAGTCGATATGATCGGCAAATACGTCGAACGGTTCGTATCGAGCCGCTGACTTATTTGGCTTCCATCGAGATCACGCGACCTGCAGGAACCTGCTGGATCTTGCCGTCAGCCGTTTTGAACGTGTAAATCCCTTTATCTTTGTCGAGGACGGGACGGCTCGCGGCCGTAATTTTGCGGCCGTTATTCAAGCCAATCTCGTAACTGGTATGACAACCTGCCAGAAGAACTGCACCGAATAAAACGATCAGGACTTTTTTCATAGGAATTCGAGTGCCGAGGATATGGTGCGCACGGCAGGACTTGAACCTGCACGCCTTACGGCACTACCACCTCAAAGTAGCGCGTCTGCCAATTCCGCCACGTGCGCGATCGGGCTAGAATGAAACCACGTTCCGGGAACTTCGCAAGTTATTTTCCTTTTTTCTGCAATACTTGCGTTTCCAAAAGCGTCTCCTAAGATAAACCACTACGTCCTATATGCCAGAAAAGAGCCTCCAACAAATCCCAAAAGTCTGGCGCGACCAATATGATAAAGGCATGGCTGCGTTTCGCGCCCAGAACTTCGACTATGCCATAACGATTTTCAACCAGGTTCTCGCCACTGAGCCTGGATTCTTCGATTGTCGGCAGGCGCTTCGCGCCGCGCAGGTAAAAAAAGCCGGAGCGAATACGGGTTTTTTCAAAAAAGTTCTCGGCGGCGCCACCTCTTCCCCGCTCTTGGCAAAAGGTCAACTCGCATTGCGAAATAATCCTTTGGAGGCGTTGCAGATTGCCGAACAGATCCTGAACGACGCTCCGACCAGTTCAGCCGGCCAAAAACTTCTGGCCGATGCAGCGTTGGCAGCCGATTTGCCGAAGACGGCTATCCTGTCTCTGGAAATCCTTTTCAAGAATTCGCCCAAAGATCGGGAAATCGGAACTGAATTGGCGGAGGCCTACATTGCTTCCAAGCAACCGTCGAAAGCGGAGGATGTTTATCGCGAGTTGCTCAAAGTTTTTCCGCACGATCCGGAATTGTCACAGCAACTAAAGAATGTCACCGCGCAGGTAACGCTGGATGAAGGCGGGTACGAAGCGTTATCGGATGGACAAGGTTCTTACCGCGACATCCTCAAAAATAAGGAAGAAGCCGTGGCCCTCGAACAGGCCAACCGCGGTGTTAAGACGACGGAGGTTCTCGCTCATCTGATTTACGATCACGAAACAAAGTTCCAGTCGAATCCTGAGAACCTCACGCTGGCGCGGACGATTGCTGAACTTTATACCCAGAAGCAGGAATACGATCGGGCGATGGAATATTATAACTACATCGTCGCAAAGCAGGGCGTAGCCGACCCGACGATCGAAAAAGCTATTGCGGATACCGTCGCTCGCAAACTTGATCACCAGATTTCTCAACTCGATCCTGCGGCTGCCGACTACAACGAACGTCTCGCTGCCATCACTGCGGAGCGCGATGGGTTTATCATTTCACAAAAGAAACAGCAGGTGGACCGGTACCCAAATGACCTGCAATTACGCTTTGAACTCGGCCAGGAATATTTTCGTGCCGGCAAGATTAGTGAGGCCATTCAGGAACTGCAGAAAGCAGAAGCAAACCCCCATCGCAAATTACAGGCGATGGGATTACTCGGCCAATGTTTTGCGCAACGCGGGATGAATGACATGGCCGCCCGAAAATTGCAAAACGCACTAAAAGAAAAGGTCGGCTTTGACGACGAAAAGAAGGAACTTCTCTACGCTTTAGGTTGTGTGTTCGAAAAGATGGGCCAGAGGGATCAGGCGATCGAACAATTTAAACAGATCTATGAGGTCGATATCAGCTTCAAAGACGTCGCCGCCAAGGTCGATGCGTATTACGCCGCGCAATAAGCAGTCCTGCGTTAAGGGATACGGTAGACCCTGAAGAATTGCAGAGTGTTATTCAGGTTCGTTGTAAACGTGACATTTGTTGACGCAGCAGTGTTCGTTTTCACCGGGCTCCAGCTGGAAAGGTTTTGCGAAGCATCCACGCGGTATTTTCTCCCACTAACAGCAGCCCAATTCAGCGTCAGCAGCTGATTCGAAACCGTCGAGCTCAGTCGATAGGCCACGTCGTACGGATTTCGGAAATACATCAGAACGGGCAAGTGATCGGATGCAATCTTATCGTCATTTGTCTGCACATTGAAGGGAACTGGGTTGAGGAGATCGGTGCGGAATACCTGGCTGCCAGTGATATTCGAAGCCAACAAACCACACGGCAGAATGTAATCGATACGTTCGCTAAGGCTTCCTTGAATTGAATAGGTGTTAACGCTTCCCGTAACCGGATTCACCGGATTCGTCAATCGGAGCCCGGTCAATGGACTGATTAATCTTTGAATTGCCAGTGTATTCGTGTCGCTTTCGTTCATGTCGCCGCTCAGCGTGTACGGATCGTTTGGATAGAGGACAAAAAGATTCGTCGCAAAAAAGTTCGTAATGGCTGCCGCTTCTGCAGCCCGCTTGGCCGCAGCGTCCGTGTAACCCCCAGAGCTGGATTTGAGATGTGTCGCAAACACGTGCAAAGGGTGATCAAAATCGGGGATGGTGATCTGCGCTTCAAACAAATCGCGTGTGAAGTTTGCATTCGTATATCCAAACGGATTGAGGTCAGCGCCATCCAGCCATTTCGTGGACCGGGTGATTGGATAACGACTGATGATTGCGCTGCGAATGAAGCTGTCCGTACCCGAATTAATCGCGAGGTTATATCCTGGCAGAAACGCTTTGATGAAATTTGTCATTTCGTACGAAAGATCGTAGGGAATCTCGTTGAAGGTAATCACATCCGGCTGCAAGTACATGACCTGCCTCCCTATCGCTTGAACTTGAAGGGCGTTTGTCGACCAGTTCGTTGCCCCATTTCCTTTCACGTTATATGTCAGAAGTGACAAAGCATATGTCGCCGAATTAGTTTGTGCGTTAACAACAAGCGTTGCTGATGCGTTTGTCGAACCGTAAGGATTGCTGACGTTGATGGCGTAAGTTCCAGCGTAGCTGCCGTTAACATTCGTTATGGTAAGCGCCGACTGCGTCGCACCACCAATGTTGTTGCCATTAAACATCCATTGATAACTCACCGGCGACGCCCCGTCGGCAATGACTGCAAAGGTGACATTTGCACCTTGGTCGACGGTTTGATTTTGGGGAGAGGTTGTGATTGAAGGTGGCCGAACATCGACGGCAGCCGAACTGAACGTTATGGTCAGATTGTCGATTGCCAACCCATGGTCAAAGCTACTGTCGTCGATATCAAACCACCGCAGGAAAATCTCCTGTCCGGGCAGAACCGTCACGCCCGTCAACGGAACCGCATTGAACACCGCTTCATTTGAAGAGTTGTTGCCGTCCAGAGCGGACGACGTACCACCAAAGGTTGGACTGACAAAATCTAGGTTCGTAAAATTTACCCACGATTGTGAATTCACGGCATCGGCATTCGTGAGCAAACTGCCGACTCGATAAGAGAAAGCGAGTCTGTGTGCGTTGGTATTACCGGCGTTTCGCCACTGTTCCCCTCTATAAGAAACAACAATGTTCGATTGCGCGATTGTCGCGGAGTCATTGGTAAAACGGACGCCATAGGCAAAATTGCCCGGGGTCCCTGCGGCAAGAGAACCCAATGCCCGGTCGGAATCGGAGGTCGTACCATAACTATAAAGTGAACCGATGCCGCTCGTACCGTTATCGGCGCGATACGTCGTAACATTCGTTCCTCCTGCGGTTTTCGAAGCGTACCAACCTACTATGGTCGTGTTATCAAGCCAACTGTTGCTCGTTCCCGTGCCTGCCAATGAATCGAAATTCTGCGAATACGTGCCGGAACTGAATAAAACCTGACCACTGGTTCGCGGCCCGAACACAGCAAAAAGCAGCAGCAAACAGGGTAAGACGATTTTTTTCACCGTCCTCCTTTTTATCAGATTCCAACACGTGGGTAAAACTAATACCGACGAACTTCGAAAGAGTTAGCCGTCTACCGTTTCATGTTAAAATCCGGCCGGGCGTACTTATCTGTCGTGAGTTGCGATACTTTTTGTTCAAAGTTGCACGCAAGAATGAACGGGGTCCATCGAACGCCGAATTGTTCCGTCGCAACCTCAATCATCCCACGCTCCCAGTCGCCACGTTTTAGCCCGATTGGAGGAGGCTGGATGGAACCTTGAATGAGTAAGCCATCTTTCGTTCGTCGCTGTGCGGCACCGGCAATCTTTCGTCCATGCCACAACACATCAAACTTCTCCGCCCCGATAAAACATTGGCCGGGGATATCTTTTTGACAGCAAGGAGACAGCATGGTCTCGACATTGATCTTCGCGAATGCATCCCGGATCCACAAATGCACCTTTTCGTAGCTCTCTATCGCTTTCAGTTGATACCAGGAATGACCAGGAGGAAATGCGAGACTATACGTCCAATCGCGGTCATGAGGAACGAGCCCGCCGCCCGTAGGCCTTCGAATCAACGGCCGGAGCATGGTAACACGTTCAAGTTCCGAATATCTCTGCGAATATCCGAACGTCGCTGCTGGCTCAGTCCAGCCATACAAACGCAAAACGGGACTTCCCAATTCGGCCGCGCTCTCCAACAGAGCCTCGTCCATCGCCATGTTCCTTGGCGGGTCAGTCAAACCCGATTCGAGTAATAACCACGTTTCGGACATGATCAGGCCTGTTTCAACTTTCGCGTTTTACTGCTGGTCTTCATTGCCTGGCGTGAAACCTCTGAAGACATTCGCGTCTTGCCTGTCGGGCAGACGCCTTTTACCTCACAATTCAAACAATCCGGGCTGCGCGCGAAACACCGACGCCGCCCGTGCCATATCAATAAGTGACTAAACAGGCACCAATCGTCCTGGGGCACCAGTTTTTGCAAATCGGCTTCAATTTTCTCGGGCGTCGTCTCGCGCGACAAATCCAACCTTTCCGAAAGACGTGCAACGTGTGTGTCAACGACCACTCCTAGATTGATGTTGAAGGCATTCCCGAGAACAACGTTTGCTGTTTTCCGTCCGACACCGGCAAGATTAGTTAATTCGTCCATCGTGCGCGGCACTTCGCCGCCGTGAGATTCAACCAATGTGCTGCAGCATGCCTGAATGTTCTTCGCCTTGTTTCGAAAAAAGCCAATTCGCTTGATGTCGTTCTGCAATTCTTCGAGCCCGACATTTGCGTAATCTCCAGCGGAACGGAATTTTTGAAACAAATCCTTAGTTACAATGTTGACCTGCTTGTCGGTGCATTGGGCCGAGAGAATGGTCGCGATGAGCAGTTCGAGCGGATTCGAATAGTTCAATTCACAATGTGCGTCCGGATACGCCTTTTTTAGTTCGGCGATGATCACAGCAGTCCGTTGCTTCCTTGTGTCGAATGATTCACGCGGCATGTGCGAAAACGTAGCAGGATCCAAATGGAAGAAAATACCCGGACGAAAGATTTACGACTAACCGCCGCGGATCAGGTTTCCATCGCCGCTTTGAGCCAAGGGTCAATTTGCTTCGTCGACGAATCGAACGGATCGAGAAGTTGAAGTGATGTCTTGGCTTCAGCACCCATGATTTCCCAATCGATGTAATACTCGATCGCCAGCCCTTTAACCAATTGCATCGCCTGCGAACGCACCGACGCACGTGTATTTGCCGGTGCTTTTTGCGTTGCTTTGTCGATGTCTTTTGGCGTGAGCTGCCACGGCTCGGGAGTGCTGTCGAGCGCTCGGCCCAGGCTTCGAGCAGGATCGATATGGTGGAACTCCAAATCCTGCGATTTCAACCAGGGATCACTCCAGTTCAGTTTTTCCTCCTGCATGAATTGCTGGAAGAGCCAACGCTTCGTAATCCAGTCAATTTTGCCGACCAGAGACTCAGGTTTGGTCGCAAGGGCTTCCAGTGTTTCTTTCCAAATCTGCAACAAAATGTCTGTCTCGGTATCGCGACCGTGAAATTCTTTTCGACCGTATTCGTAAAATTTGTGCAGCAGTTCGACCGCACTGACGCAGTGGCCATTTGCCAGAGGCACCGTCCACGGACCGTCAGGCTGATGTGACAGGTTACGGAAGGTCATCACAGCATCGGCCAACACAAGCTTCGGCATGCAATCCGTTTCGAGGAGATCCAACACAAGTGACGTAGTGCCGATCTTTAGGAGCAACGTGGTGGGCAGGACATTTGTATCGCCATGCAACAGGTGCAGACGGCGATATTTGCGCGAATCAGCAAGAGGTTCGTCACGCGTATTGATGATGGCGCGATTAAATTGCACCCATTCGAACAGATCGTTGTTGATGTAGTCCGCGCGTTGGCTGATCTGGTAAATGTTATCGACTCCCGGATGATTCGGCTCGCCTCGAAACTCAGCCGCAAACGTTGCACCAACCCGCCCTGAACTCGAATAGAGCAATCGCAGTGTCAAAAACGTGAGTAACGATTGAATATTACCCTCTGTTAGCGGAGCGGTTCGACGGACAAGATAATTCTCGTGGCAACCAAACGTCGCACCTGAATAATGGTCAACGTTATTGCGGATGAAACTGACTTCTTTTGATAAACCCAGCCCCTCCACCGCCTGCATCAAAATCGAATCGCCTGCCCGATCGTAACGAAGAATATCGATGAGAGATAAACACTCTGGCGTGCAGTATTCCAGGTGGCCCATGTCGACGTAACAACGCCCGCCGTTAAACAAAAACCCGCCATTTCCAGCGGGTTCATCCCAGTCACGTTGATGAACGTCAATCAGTCCAAATCTATCCTTCGAAAAGACCCAGTCACGCACGCGAGTGATCGCCCCCGGCGACACGGGAATGTTGTTGGTCAGACAACCGTATTCAGTTTCGAGGCCGACGATGCGATTCATAAGGCTTCACTTAAACTATACGACGCAAATCCGTGCGTGCTACCCGGCGCCATGAAAATCGTTTTCTCCCGCAGCCGGGAGTCAGCGAACCGCCGAGAACTTACAATCCGAGCTGCGCTGCGGTCAGCGATTCATAATGAACCAGCCGCGACGTCTTACGATTCAACCATCCCGCCTCAACGACTCTGTCATTCGTTAAGTCTGCACGCCAACCGCCACGTTCTGAGTCATTTGGCGTTGACTCGGTAAAAGATTTTCCATGTGTCACCACCCACCACGCTTGCAAGAGAAGGTCGGCCACCTGCTTGCGATCCATTTTGCCTTTGAGCTGTTCGGTGAGCCATTTCTGCGCCGCGATTTCCGTTTCCATCTGACTGGCGCAAACAACCACACCCGTCCCCAAATGTGATTGGAACGACCCGTCAAAGTGCAGTCTGAAAAATAAATCCTTCGCCGGTTCAGGCCCCAGCTCCGCCAGTAAAAGCTCAATTAAGAATGGTGCGCTGAAGATCTGTTCGAAATTTGTCTTCAATTGTCCACTCAAGCCGTAGCTGACAAGTCGTCGCAGGCTCACATCTTCCGGAGCACGGGTGAAAGCTTCCATGTGCGCTGCATCCAATGCTGCCTGACGAATTTTTTCAATGTCCGCAGGGTGTCCCAGCCCGGCCAGGCCATGCCGGTCGAAAACTTCGAATACTTTGGATTGGCCGCTGCCAACGCCTAGCAGCAGAATGCCGTCTGGTAAACTGGCTGCAAAAACAGGCGAACCACCTTTGAGTTGTTCGCGCACGTAGTCGCGCCGATTCGCCACCGCCTCGAGCCAACGATATGGTTCTTCAGTCATGGCTAAACGTTTTGGAGAAATTCTTTCTGTTGGGTTTCGGAGATTGTTTCCACACCGTTACTGCGCAGAACTTTAATGGTCGCAAACGTCTCTGATGCCGGATTCACCCCACCTGTTGCCGAGTCGAACTCGGACGCCGTCATCAAAAGTCGCGAAGCAAATCGCACGGCATCCTTCAGATTCATCTGGCTCGGCTTCGGATTCCCATACCGCTCCTGAAAACTCATGATGCTGCGAATCGTTTGCGAACCGGAACCGGATGCCGCGTGTCCAACTGCCTGGAATTGCGCGCCGAGTGGATCGTAGAAATAAACCTGTGGCTTCGGTGGCGAGACGGAATGGTCAACGCCCGCAAACAGCGGCACAACAACGCCTACACCTTGCATCGTCATCGGAAGATTATCGCGAAGCAAACGCGCCAGCGCCCGAACCTTTGCCGGTAAACTTAAGGGTTGTAATTGGCTTCGACGATAATATTCAAACGACGTTTGCAGCACGCGCGCCATTTCAAACGCCGTAGCCGGCACACCGGCAATTGCCAGTATGGAGGTGGCATCAATGTCAATGACCTTATCTACGCGATCCGTGACAATCACATTCCCGGCCGTCGCGCGACGATCGCCCGCCATGAGGATGCCTTCATTGAAATGAAACGCAAAGACGGTTGTGGCCTGTGTCTGGACCGGCGCGCCCGCCGAGATCTCCGTTTTAAGCGGCGACACTTTATGGGTGGCGAGCAACGAAAGGAAGTCGCCTGCAATCGTATTGGCTTGGTTCATTGGCCTGTTCGCTGGCGGTAACGTTTTGCCTGATCGGGATCGACCTTGCGCATCCGTTTTAGAAGTTCCTCAGTGTTCGGCTTCTCGACTTTTGGCGAGGTGGGACCTTCGCCGCCGCCACCGGGTCCTGGAGGAATCGGCCGTGTTTTTTGAGCTTGGTCTGGCATAACAAATCGATGGTCTGGTCAACTTTGAACTTTTGCGTGTTAACCGGTTCGACGATCTCCTGACACGCAATAAAATGTCGCAGAATTCCAAGAACTGACAAGCAGCTAAACCCCTACAACCGGTCATTCTCCCCCGAAGATATTGGTTGCAGGTTTCCCTGAAGCGATCATTGGACCGATGCATTGAAACGTGGATTGCCGACTCCGTGAAACGAAGCTTCCTGATTGCATGTATCTGCCAAAACGCTATATCATGCCCTCTGCTATAGGGCCAAACACCAGCTCCAAGTCTATAATGAAATCTACATTTCGGGCGTTTATCACGCTGCTAACCACTCTTGTCCTCAGCAACCTTTTCATTGGTCAAACCGGGCACGCTGCTTCAGACCTGTTCTCCAATGCTACCGCTGACGAACATCGCTTTTTTCAGCTGGGTACCGACTCAGAAATCGTCCGCCGTCGCCTCATTCATATTAACCATGCAGACCTTGCGCATGCCCGACATGCCGACGCCCACCTCCGTTTAAACCTCTTCGAGGATACCATCTTTGATGCGGCAGTGGAGCAAATGGAGCAGCGTTCGGACACCAATTACACCTTGTCAGGCCACGTGAATGGCGATCCGTTCTCGACATTTTCACTTTCGGTCTTCGGCGACGTTCTCGCGATGAACATTCGGACATCTAAAGGTGAATTATATCAGGTTCGTTCTTTGCAAAACGGGGTCCATGAAGCGCGCCTTGTTAATCAAGACAAGTTCCCCGAGTGCGGTGTGAAAGCCGAACATGCCATCAAAGCCCTCCCTGCGGCTGCAGATGTTCCAGCGCAATCAGACACCGGTGACATGATCGACGTGATGGTGGTTTATACTCCAGCCGCCAAGAACGCAGCTGGCGGAACAAACGCGATAATGGCCGCAATCAACCTTGCCATCGCGGAATCGAACGTCGCTTATCAACAAAGTCAGATCACAACTCGGGTTCGCCTCGTCTACGCGGGCGAGGTTTCTTATACCGAAGCCGGTTTTTCGACCGACCTGACCCGAATCACCAATCCATCGGACGGTTATCTGGATGAAGTCCACACCTTGCGAAACACTTATGGTGCGGATCTCGTAAGTTTCTGGATCAACGATACTTCCTCCTGTGGCCTCGCCTGGCTAATGACGTCTCTTTCGCCCTCCTTTGCCGCCAATGGATTCAGCGTCGTGCACTGGGGCCCGCAATGTGCCACAGGCTACTATTCTTTCGGCCACGAAATGGGCCACAACATGGGTTGCGCTCACGATCGCGAAAACTCCAGCGGCCAAGGTCTTTATTCCTACTCCTACGGGTGGAGGTTTACCGGAACAAATGGGGTGCAATACCGTACCATCATGGGCTACGCGCCGGGTATCCGCATCCAACGATTTTCCAATCCCGACGTCAGCTATTTTGGCACCCCCACGGGCGTGGCGGTCGGAACTGCTAACGAATCCCACAATGCACAGAGCATCAATAACGCGGCCTTTACTGTCGCCAACTTCCGTGCGACTGCGGTCTCCACTAACACACCCCCGAGCATCAGCATCCAGCCACAATCGCAGGCGGTGTCCTTGGGTGACCCGGTCAGCTTTTACGTCACGGCTTCTGGCACAGAGCCAATGTTTTACTTCTGGAGAAAGGGAGGCGTCGCGATCGCTGGTGCTAACTCATCAAGTTACACAATCCCAGCCGTTCAGAGTAGTGACACCAACGTTTATTCCGTCATTGTCAGCAATGCGTTTGGCTTCATCCTCAGTTCGAATGCGAGCCTGACGATCAGCACCCAGGTTTCCCTGGGCAGCGCAGTAGACAACACCGGTTTCTCATGGCTTACGGGCGGTACCGCCAACTGGGCAGGCCAGTCCGTCACAACCCATGATGGTGTCGATGCCGCGCAAAGCGGAACGATCACCGACGACGGCTTTACCCAATTGCAAACCACTGTCGAAGGGCCAGGCACATTGCGCTTCTGGTGGAAAGTATCGTCGGAAGCTAACTATGATTGGCTCGATGTTTTTCTCGATGGCAGTTTCCTGGATCCTGATGGGCTCAGCGGTGAGGTTAACTGGACGTACCGAACATTTTCAATTCCTTCAGGCAGCCACACTTTAACGTGGCAGTATTCGAAAGATTATATCGATGGTGCCGGTCAGGATAAAGCCTGGGTAGATCAAATCTCTTATGTCGCCGCATCGTCCATCACTCCCACGTCGCTGGTGATGACCAACAAACAGTTCAGGTTCAGCTTTGACGGCCTTCGCGGTGCATCCTACACCTTGCAAGCTTCATCGAATCTCAACAGTTGGACCAATCTGACAACTGTGGTGAGCAGCACCACGAGCACAACCTTTCAACACACTGGTGCTACGAATTCGCCGACGCTTTTTTACCGTGTGGTTTCTCCATAAAGGCTGAAATGACAATATTTTGAGCCGGCACTCCCTTAAGCTGACCCAGGGAGCGCCCGGTTCTCGCCGAGTTCCGCGAAACAGGACAACTCGTAACAACGGCCCACAGCACACTCAAATACTTCCTCATTATGAATTCTCAACGTGTTGCTCTGATGCTCGTGCGAATGCTGATGCTTTCATTCTCATTCACCATGGTCGCTACCGTCAAAGGCGAGACACCAATACAGGCGTGGGTCAAATCTTACAACGGCACCGGCAACAATACCGACAATTCCCGGGCTGTCGCTGTCGACCGTAACAACAACATCATCGTGACCGGCCATTCCGTGGGGAGCACGTCGGGCTTCGACTACGCCACAGTTAAATATTCCAGCCAGGGAGTGCCTCTTTGGACCAATCGCCTTAATGGCGCGGCAAACGGTTCTGAAACCGCTGCCGGCCTCGTCGTGGACAGCAATAACGATATCATCGTGACCGGATACTCTGCACTTGTCACAAACAACGAATATCTCACGATTAAATATTCGTCTGCGGGCGCACCACTCTGGACAAACCACTACAGTCATCCCTCGGGCGCTGACGCTCGGGCCACTGCGGCGGCTCTCGACGCCAACAACAATATTTTCATTACCGGAAAAGCCAGTAACGATTATGTCACGATTCAAATCTCCAGCGCCGGGGTGCCGCTTTGGACAAATACATATAACGGCGGCCCGAACACTTTAGATACGCCATCCGCCATTGCCGTCGACGCAAGTAACAATGTCGTCGTCACAGGCGAGTCCCAGGGAAACGGTGCCGCTGTCGATTTCGTAACGATCAAGTATTCCAACGCTGGCGTACCTCTTTGCACCAATCGCTTCGACGGACCATCAAGCAGCATCGACGAACCAGCTGCCATGGTGATTGATAGTGGCAACAACATTCTTATCACCGGGCGGGCTGTCTCCGGCTATTACTCGTTCGCGACGATCAAATACTCGAGCAGCGGAACACCACTATGGACCAATTACTTTCGTGAAGTGACCGGAACGACCGCATATCCAAATGCAATCGCCATCGACCGCGACGATAAGGTTTTTGTGACCGGCTATTATTTCGCGGGCTTGTACGAAAATTACGCAACGGTTGCTTATTCGAGCAGCGGCATACCACTCTGGACGAACTATTATAACGGTCCATCGAACAACAGCGACATAGCGCGCTCTGTGAAAACGGACGATAATGGCAACGTATTCGTAACCGGTTATTCAGGCGGTGACTTCGCGACAATCAAATATTCGAATGTCGGTGTTCCAATCTGGACAAACATTTACAACGGTCCAGGTAACGGCGGAGACGAGGGGTGGGCACTGGCGGTGGATAACAACGGCGATGTCATCCTGACTGGGCAATCATACGGCACCGGCAGCGGCTTTGATTATACGACGATTAAGTTTTCGTCACCGCCAGTCATGGCGACAGGACAAATCACAAACGGCGTTTATCAGGTGAAAATGCGCCGTCCAAACACCGTGATCATCGAAGCCTCCACCAATTTGCCATCGTGGACGCCGATCTACACCAACAACACCTCCACTAATCTCCTGATCTACACAGATCCGAGCAGCGCCGGTTCCGTTCGTCGGTTTTATCGCGCCGTCCGCACCCTATAACTACTGCTCAGACCAGCCGCGATCAGTCGACTCCGGTTTTCACCTGAATTTTCGGGCTAAGGGCTCGACGGATACGTTCATTATCTTCGACACCGATTTCTCAATCGGCAAAAACATAATTAGCGACGTTCAAAACAGCGGCTAAACTCCGCTGTTCGAGTCATGTTTTCGTTTCAATTTATTTCATCATTGAGATCATTGGCAATCGCTGCCCTTTTTGGCTGCGCCACGGCAGTCAATCTGGATGCAGCCTCACTCACAATCGGTCGCACACCGATCCTGAGTGCCACTGTTCCCACGAATACGACGTATCAGGTTGAATTTTCCACGAATGGAACGACGTGGGCCGGAACAGGCGTGTTGCTTGGAGGCACTGGTATACCTAGCACCAATCGACTCGACGGCTTCCCAACCAACGGCAGTTATCGCCTTTCCGCCATTGGCGTCGGAAGCACAATCAACCCGGCGATCACCCACGGTTTTCATCTAACTGCTATCTTCCCTGGCGCGAACGAGGTGCGGATCGAATCGACAAATCAACTGAACTCCGGCGCGTGGACACACCGCGGTTTTGTTTTCACGAATTTGCAGGGCGGCTTCCTTTTTCCAGTCCGTCCACCTCTGGAAACAAACGCTTTCTTCCGTGCCTTGCAACCCACATTATCCTTGGTGTCTGCGATCATTTCCAGTTACCCGCCTGACACCAATAATACTTCCGCTGGATATGGCCTGGTTGCCGACGACATGCCGCAGCTCTATCGCGACGGTTTCATTGCCGCGCTGTGCCCGACATCTTATCATCGCGGTGGAAGTAATTCCGTAGCTGCCGGCGAATGTTACGAACTCGCGGGCCCGCTCGGCAAAACAACCGTCATGATCGCCGACATTGCCAGCGTACCGCCTTCAGGTACATGCGATTTCAACAATCCATATTTCGACATTGGCACACCAGCGTTCACCAATCTCACGAAAGAAGGTACTGGCTTCGGCACAGCCACCTACCGGCTGGTCCCCGCGCCAACGACCGGAAACGTCAAATTGGTCTGCATTTACAATTCCGGCGGTTATTACGTTGAATTGCGGCCCTACAACCATCGGGCTGGAGTCAGCAAACTTGAGGTGCAAACCGGCGGTGGCTCGTGGACCGAACTATCGCGAACCGAGTACAACAGTTTCGTTTACAGTTTCGGGACTCCGCTCGCGTCTCCATTCAACGTGCGAGTCACCAGCCGCTTCGGAGAAGTCGTCACGTTCCCGTCTATTTCCCCGACCGAAGGCAGTCGTCATACAGCGAACGCTCAGTTCACAGTGTTTCCTGATCAAGGTCCCTCTCCAGTGTGGATTCAATCTCCCGTGTATACCGATTCCTTCACGAACATGCTCGGCGCACAATGGGGCACATCGACTTACTTCGGTCCCTCTCTCGACCCTTCCTACTCCGGCAACGTCTATCAGGGCGCCCATAGTCTTCGCGTCACGAACTTCAATGGCTTCGGTACCATTAACTTTATTTCGCCCGTCGTCTTTTCGCGGCAACCTGATTCGTATCTGGAGTTTGCCATTCGATCTGAAGGCGCTTCGATCAGCACGCTCAGGATTCAGTTTGACGGCTCGAACGCTGGAGTTTCTGCACAGTCAGCCCCGGTGACACTCCCGACTATCGACAACACATGGCAAGTGTTCCGAATTCCATTGGTCGCAGCAAGTGCTCCAACCCAAATCTCTCAATTCGAACTGATTAACAGCAGCAGCTCCAACCTGCCTCCGGTCGATCTCGATTCAATTGCCATCCGGTGGTGACGGTTTTGCAACCCTCAAGCCTGCTGCGCGTTTGCTCTGCCGGGCAAAACAATGTTCTGCGGCAACTCCGATTTCATTCCTGCATAGGTCAATGACATCGCGCCTTCTTCAATGTTTTGTACGAGCCACTTGCCGTTTTTTAAAACAAATGTCCACAAGTGTTCCGTCGATGCGTAGCCAGGTTTGCCTTCCACAACTTTACCCGTTGCCCGTTCAGCCAGATAATCTTCCATATCAGCGGTGATCGACAGCACAACGCGTGAATCATCGGCCGTTCCGTTTTCGTGCTGATTAAATTGGAAATACAAGGGTCGGATTGATGTGATCGATTTGATGCGGCAATGATTAATCAGTCCATCCCGTTCCCATTGATTCAAATAAGCCAGCTGCTGATTCTGCCAATACCAACTCGTCATCCACTCCGACGCTTCGCCCATGTCCTGCGTGCTCCATGCTGCGTTCACACGCTGATGACATTCCGTCGCGCGATCCTTAAGGGTCAGCCAGTCGAAATTACGATCCATCGCAGCGAGAACAGCCAGCTGCTGGCGCGTGCGCCGTTCAGCCATCTTCTCTTTGATCATGACGAAAATGATGAACGGCAGGAAAAGAATGGTCAGAACACCGAGTAGAATTTTGCCCCACGTTGTTTTGAACAAACCGGAAACAATCTTTCCCCCTGGCGCCGCCATTGCCACATCAGGCGTGAATACAAACAACGCGATCAAAACAACAGTGAGAATCCACCAGTAAGACTTTTTCATAAGCGGGATATTTAGCAGGGACTCTGAATTGACGATGGCTGGACCGCAAGATCGAAGTAAAAACTTTGTCCGCCTTCCTTCCAAAAAATCCAAAGACAGTATTTCCGTTATCGAACGCCTATTTTGCGGAGCCACTTGATCGTGTCTGCCGGCCATTCACGCGCGTCTTTTGTGCAATGCAGTCCGTAGCCATGCCCGCCAGTCGGATACAGTTTGAATTCGTGCGCGATTTTGCGCTCAGTCAACGCGGCATCATAGAGCTTGCTGCCAACGATAAAGCGTTTGTCGTCTTCGGTGTGAACAATGAGTGACGGCGGGATTTTGGCTTTCAAATTCAGATCGGCTGTGACCGTACCATTGGTGGCCTCGAGGTAAGCAGGATACACCA
>CBHWET010000048.1:0-18821 GCA_966112985.1 uncultured bacterium
CAGCCATAATCACATTCCCCCACATGTCCATTGATTTTGTTCAGGCGCATCCGGCAAAACTTTCATGAGCGACAAAAAAGTTAACATAGCAATTGTGGGCCTCGGTTTCGGGGCGGAATTCATTCCCATCTATCAACGGCATCCGCGTGCAAATATGTACGCCATCTGCCAGCGCGACGAAAAGAAGCTCAACACTATTGGCGATGCTTTCGACGTCAAAGCGCGTTACAGCGATTACCGCGAGTTGTTGAAAGATCCCGATGTCCACGCGGTTCATATTAATTCTCCGATTCCAGATCACGCTTGGATGTCGATCGAAGCCTTGAAGGCCGGCAAACACGTTGCCTGCACCGTGCCGATGGCGACGAGCATCGAGGACTGCAAGAAGATCGTCGATCTCGTCAAGAAGACGGGGCTCAAATACATGATGATGGAAACCGTCGTGTATGCGCGCGAATACCTTTTCATGAAGGAACTGCTCGACGGCGGTAAGCTTGGCAAACTGCAATTTGTCCAAGCGAGCCATCAGCAGGACATGGATGGCTGGCCAAATTATTGGCCGGGTCTGCCGCCAATGTGGTATGCGACCCATTGCGTGGGCCCTGTGTCGGGTTTGATTGGCAAACCTGCGGAGTACGTTTCCTGCTTTGGCAGTGGAACGATTCGAAAAGAACTCGTCAAAAAATACGGCAGCCCGTTCGCCGTTGAAACCGCGCACATCAAATACAAAGACACCGATGTAAATGCGCGGATTATTCGTTCATTGTTCGATACGGCTCGTCAATACCGCGAAAGCATCGACGTCTACGGCAGCAAAGCTTCTGTCGAATGGCCGTTAATCGAGCACGAACCGCTCGTCATGCACACGGCGAAACTGCCCGAACCGAAGATTCCCAAGCCGGTTAAAGCACCCGACTACGCCAAGCGCCTTCCGAAGGGCATCCAACCGTTTACGACGAAAGGTGTTTACGACCTCGGCAAGAAAACACACTTGAGCTTTACGCAAGGCGCTGGCCACGGCGGATCACACCCGCATCTCGCGAACGAATTCCTCAACGCCCTCGTTGATCGCCGCGAACCATTCCCGAACGCAAAACAATCCGCGAACTGGACCTGTGTTGGCCTCTGCGCGCATCAATCAGCGCTAAAAGGCGGCGCAATTGTGAAACTTCCGTCCTTTACCCTTTAAACCCGCAAATCAAACGAAACAGAAAAACACATCATTATGACAAAAGTTGACAACACACCGATCGCGCCAAATGCGTATCGATTATTGTGGGCAGGGTTCATGGCCATTCTGGCGGCAGGCGTAGGCTTCGCCATCCGCGGTGGCATCTTCGATAACTGGGGCAAAGAATTCGGCTTCACCGGAGCGCAACTCGGCGCGATCGGCGGTGCCGGTTTCAATGGTTTCTGCTTCGGCATTATCATCGGCGGTATTATCGTGGATAAAATCGGCTACGGAAAACTCGTCGTTGCGGCGTTTGTGCTGCACGTCCTCTCCGCGATCGTGACCTTCATGGCGACACCCGCAAATGCGTACAACATGCTCTATGCGGGTATGTTTATTTTCGCTCTGGCGAACGGAACACTTGAAGCCGTGGCGAACCCTCTCGTCGCGACTGTGTTTCCGAATAACCGCACGCATTACTTGAACATCCTTCACGCCAGCTGGCCCGCCGGCCTCGTTCTCGGCTCCGCTATTGGCTGGGTGCTCGATGACAAGATGAACATTCCGTGGAAGGTCCAATTGGCACTCTACCTCCTGCCAACGATCGCTTACGGCGTGATGTTCATGGGACAAAAATTCCCAAAATCAGAGGCTTCTGAAAAAGGCATGAGCGTTGGCGAAATGTTCAAAGACGTCGGCGTCCTCGGCGCCATCGTCGCCTGCGCGTTGATTGCGTTGTTCGCTGATTCGTTCCTGCAACTGTTCGGTCTTCCTCCGGCGACGACAAAGGTTGCTGGTTACGTGATCGGCGGCATTCTTGTGATCGCCGTCGGCGTCATCACGCGTTTCTCGATGGGCTCGGTGCTGTTGTTCGTGCTCTTCGTTACACATGCGCTGGTAGGCGCCGTGGAACTTGGAACGGACGGCTGGATTCAGAACATCACAGGCAACCTCTTCACCTCTGAACAAGGCAAATATTTGTTCATGTGGACATCGGCCATCATGTTCGGCCTGCGTTTCTGCGCTGACTTCATCGAAAAGAAACTCGGCATTTCGCCCGTTGGTCTGCTCGTGATTTGCGCATCACTCGCCTGCCTCGGCTTGAATCTCGCCAGTGCAATGACCTCGTTCGGTGTGGCCCTTCTCGCGCTCGCCGTCTACGCCATTGGCAAAACATTCTTCTGGCCCACGATGTTGGCGGTTGCTTCTGATCGTTTCCCACGAACCGGCGCTATCGCGATCAGCATCATGGGCGGCATCGGCATGTTGTCCGCTGGTATGATCGGCGGTCCTGGCCTTGGTTATGCGAAAGATCGTTTCGCTGGCGAAGAGCTGAAGAAGACCGACGCTGCGGCTTTCGAACAATACAAAGCTGAAAAGCCGAGCCAATTCCTGAATCTCGACTTCACCTCAGCAACGGGCCTAGACGGCAAGAAGCTGGCCGAAGCCAAAGAAGCCAAGGAAAAGACCGACGTGCAGAAGGCCGTCGTTGCTGCTGACCAGAAAGGTGATCGTCGCACATTGAAAGCCGACTCATTCATTCCTTTGACGATGGCGGTGATCTACCTGTTGATCCTGCTCTACTTCAAATCGATTGGCGGTTACAAGCCGGTCCATTTGGAAGGAACAGCCGCCGCGAAAACCGGCGATGCAGCCAAAGTCGCTGCATAAGCGAGTCACATATCACTTCACAAAGGCGGCCTTCGGGCCGCCTTTTTTTTGTCCATCACCCATCGCCTCCTGCCCCTCGCCTTCTCCTAAAACTCCCTGAAAAATAATTGAGCACTCGCCCTAGCGGAATGTCGAACATGGGTTAAAATAAGGCCGCAAAATGACAGTTTCGCAGAAGCGTTTCTCAAGGAGAAAATTTTTAGGCGGCCTTAGTGCCTTTGGTTTCACAACGGTTTCCTACGCCAATATCGAATCCGATTGGCTGGAAGTCAGCAATTACACCGTTCCGGTCAGCAAGGATAAGAATCGCAAGCCAGTTAAGATTCTGCACCTGTCGGACCTGCACGCCTCCCATTTTGTTTCCTTCGATTTCATCCAACACGCCATCGAATTGGGACTGAAAGAAAAGCCCGACCTGATCTGCCTGACTGGCGATTACGTCACTCGGAAATGCGCCGACATGGATGGCTACGCTAAAGTCCTGCGTAGTTTGTCAAAAGCAGCCCCGACCTACGCCACCCTCGGCAATCACGACGGCGGTTGGTATTGCCGAGGACGCCTGCACGGCTACGAAACCTCCCGTGACGTCCAAAAGCTCATTGAAGACAGCCATATCGAGCTTCTTCATAACGACGCCGCCAAGGTAAAAGTGGGCGATTGGAATCTGAATGTCGTCGGAGTCGGTGACTATTGGGCACGCGAATTTCATCCTGAACGCGCCTTCAAAAAGCACGGGAGCGAAGACAACCCGACGGTAGTGTTGTCGCACAATCCAGACACGAAAACGGATCTACAGGAATATCCTTGGCAACTGATGCTCAGCGGCCACACCCATGGCGGCCAGATCACCTTGCCCTTGCTCGGAACACCGATCGCCCCGGTGAAAGACAAACGTTTCGTCAAAGGATTGCATCAATGGGATAACCGCCACATCTACATTACGCGCGGCGTGGGAAACCTTTACGGCGTCCGCATCAACTGCCGCCCTGAAGTCAGCCTCGTAACTCTCGTCTAGGCCTGTAGGTCGCTAAGAGAATCCCGATATTTACGGAAAGCGTGACGTCGTCGCGACGTTTCGGCCCTATTTCTCGAGTCAGGACAGAATTATCGGGAAAAGAAGCCCCCTTTTCGCCGCCGACCTTGAAATGACAGCGGCTTTTCACGGAAAAACCGCGAAAGTCCTACCATTTCGTCGAAAAAAGTCCCTTTTGCAGCGATTTCGGTGAATCTTCGTTCCGCAAAATCGGTGAAACTGCCATTTCGGTGAATCCGACTTCCGCGAAACGGCTCTTTTCGCGAATTCGGTGAATTCTTGTTCCGGGAAATTCTTCCGTGCGCGTATTCGGTGAGTCCGCGTTCCGCGAAATCCTTCCTTACGCGAATTTGGTGAACTTCCGTTCCGGGAAATGCTCCCATTACGCGAAATCGGTGAACTTTCGTTCCGCGAAATCGGTCCATGCGCGTATTTGGGAGAATTCTGACGCCGGAAATTGGTTCCTTTTGCGGTTTCGGGAAGTCGAATTCCGGTAAATTCGGTCCTTAAGCGGTCCAGGGAATCTTCTGTCGTCAAAAATCAGACCTGCCGCGAAAATCGATGGTTCCCGCCTAAGAATATTCGTCGGCTTTCTAAATCCGGTGGGGCGAGGCTCTGACGAGCCCTGACTATTTCGGCGCCGTTGAGCAACATATTCAGAGTTCGACTTGAAGATGACAAATAGCGTTCCCCCTTTCCCTTTTGATCAGGGCTCGTCAGAGCCTCGCCCCACCATCATACTGCTTACTAGAACACGGCATTGATCATGACCTGCAGCGAAGAAACGAAGAGCTGTTCGATCCATCATTTCCGTCACATCGGAATTGCATGTGCGATGGCGTTTTGCGTTGAAGTGCTTCTGTTCGTTGCATTCGTTGCGTGCGCCACGAGTTTTGGCTTCGCCATGCTATTAATATCCACGGCGATTCGTATTTATTTCCTTCCCGCCGAACCATTCCAGCGCGGTTTTGATGCGCCATTCGGCCCACAGTGGCTGCTGTTGCCGATGTTTTGGGGGATTTTTGGTTTCCTACTCTCTACGCTTAAGAAAAGGTGCTGGCGCTCTGCATGAAAGTTGATTTTCTCCAAGCAGGCTCTGAGGATTGTCCGCTCATTCGACTCTATGACTTTCGAAGCGTAGAGGTTCAGCGCCTTCGCCATATGTTCGAGAGTTTGGCGAACGGCACGATGGACTGTGTCGCGCTCAGTGACGTCGAATCGGTCGACGGCACAAAGCTCACATTTACACGAGCAACTCGCGACACAGGCGTTGTGCAGACTGGTCCGCAACAATTCGATACCGTTCTTTCGCCAGATGGGTGGGCTCATCGCGTTGAATTGCTCGAACCCTTTTGTGAGCCTGGTTCGGGATATCAGTGGCTTTGCGATTCAATCGGTCACATCCGATTACTCATTTCACACGATGGGAGTTGGTGAACAGCACTCATAAAATTTATGGGCATATTTCCAATCACACCTCTCGTTCGCCGGGTTCAAAGCCTTATTCTGAAAACGTTTGATGTTTCCGAGAAGGAGGCGGAACAGCACGCTGCTGAAATGGTTGCAGTGGCCGAAGGCTGGGGAAGTCCGGAAATGGCAGCGCAGTTGGATTGGGATTATCGAATCCGCAAGGATTTGGGCGAGGGCAAAAAACTTAGGTGGCGATCCGAAGTTGATCGAAATCAGTTCGACAAGGTGGAAAAACAAAAATACAAGGACTGGGACACGTTTATAGGAACCAAATTTCGCGCCTGACGGGAACGCAACCAAACATGAAAAAACGAACGCTCTTGATCCTCGCCACTTTGTGCATCATTGGTCTGGCCGTGTGGATATTTTTGCCAGCCCGTGTTGGCAACTCAGACGAGTCAAAGTACGAGCGATGGAAAGAGACGTTCAGACTGTATCGCAGGACGACGTGGTGGAAGAGGCAACTGCCACAGGGCCTAAGCCAGTTTACAGGCATTTCGACGTTGAATGAGCGGTTTCTTGATGAACACTTCAAACTGGAGCTCGCACTGCTGAAGTCTGGATATTTGACGAATGTGACGGTGACAAATGTGCCTCCTTCCACTAATTCCGCCGTAAGCCCGATCACATTTAATCAACTCCGGAAAGCGTGTCAGGACAATGGAGACGAATGGACGATTGTGGTTCGCAAGGAAGGTGTAGTCCTCACATGCCGTCCACAAGATGAACTGGTTTGCAGAAGAGCGCTGGAGCAATGAGCGATCGTTCGAACTGAAAATCTTTCGTACTCGCAGTAGAATGTTAAGGCTCGAACTGGTTTTGACAGCGAAGCTCCTTCCACTACGATGGCGTCGATGAAACCGCAGCGCCGCCATGTAAAACTCACGTTCGTTGCCACCAATGAATCGGTCATTGCCGAATTGCTGGATGATGAAGCGCCGCGGGTTGCCGAACTTGTCTGGAACATGCTCCCGGTTGAAACCAAAGCGATTCACGGGATGTATTCGGGATTTGAAGTATTCGCCATGGTCGATAATCCGCAGCCGGCGCCCGCGGAAAACATGGTGCAACTGCCGCTGCCGGGTGAGCTGCTTTATTTTTATGATCCAAGCGTCGGCGCAGTCGGCGCGAAGAAACCGGTTGGCGAAATTGTTTTCGTCTACGGACGCGGCGTGACGCTCCGTGCGCATGAAGGTGTGCCAACACATTGTGCACTGTTTGGACGGGTGGCTGGTGATTGGAAATACGATTGGACGAACTTCGTCAAGGAATGCCGGAAGTGCCGCTGGGAAGGTCCTCAGGTCCTACGTATCGAGCGGGCCTAAGTTGCGCGGTGTCGGGGATGTGCCCGAGCAGATGAACGGAGATTTGCAGTTTGCTTTTCAAGTGAGGGCTACCTAATTTTGCCGCCATGATTTTGTGGCTTACCGCATTGCTTTTCGTTGGTCTGGCGGGCCTCCTGGGATATCGCGCCGGCGCGATCCGTGTTGCCTTTTCACTTGTCGGGTTATTGCTCGGAGCAGCTCTCGCGATGCCGCTTGGCAAGTTGATCAAGCCGGTGGTCTCGATGGCTGGCGTGCATCATCCCCTGCTCCTCCCGATCATCGCACCCCTTGTCGTGTTTCTCATTATCCTGATCGGATTCAAAATCGCCGCGCAAACCGTGCATTACAAAGCGAGCGTCTATTACGAGTTTAAGGCAAATGACACGCAACGGGCACGGTGGGAACGCGTCATGTCGCGATTGGGACTCTGCCTGGGGCTGTTGAACGGCGTGCTGTATTTCATTCTGGCAATGATTCCCGTCTATGTGGCGGGTTACTTCACGTTACAGGCCGCCAACACTGACGATGCGCCAAAATCGGTGAAGGTGCTGAACATGGCCCGTGAACAAGTTCATTCATCGAACCTGGACAAGTTTCTTGCCTCATATGACCCGGCACCGGAACAGTATTATGACGCGACGGATATTCTCGCGTTGATTCAGCGCAATCCAATTGCCATCAGCCGGCTCCAACGTTATCCAAGCTTTTTATCCCTGGCTGAGCGACCGGAGATGCAGGCGCTGGCGGCGGATTCCGAGGTGAACGATTTAATTCAACGTCAAAGCTCAATCGGAGACATATTGAAGCACCCGAAAGTGCAGGCGATCGTTACGAATGCGGATGTCACGAGCCAAATCGGCAAGATTGTTGGTAACGATCTCAAGGATTTGAAGACCTTCCTCGAAACAGGAAAGTCTGCCAAATACGATTCACAAAAACTTCTCGGTCGCTGGCGTTGGGATCGTACCGCAACCATCAATACTGAAAAGAAAGCCAAAGCCTCATTTACGGCAGCTGATCAGCAGCGGCTTAACGCACGCATCGCGGCACTCACCGGCGCGCAACTTGTCGTGATGATCGATAACAAGGTCATCGTGAAGCGCGAGATCGAGATTCCGAACACGCCACCACTTGTCGGTGAGGGTTCATGGAAAGAGGAAAACGGCGGTTATTCCATTCAACTGACGATCGATAACAAGCCGACGCAATCGGACGTCAACGTGATCGACGACAGCAGAATCAGCTTCGTGTGGGACAATCTGACGTTGTTTTTCGACAAGGAAGAATAAATCCACATAGCGACTTTCGAAGAGATTCGACCGCGGAATCCGCTGCTAGAAATGCAAAAGTCCGTCGATGCAATGCATCAACGGACTGAAAGAGCCAATCGGAATGCTCTCGATCTTGGGCAGTTCTAGTGGTTCTGTCCCTGAAAACTTGCAGGAGCCACCTGGATGTTTGGCTGGAATAACGGCTGTGGATTCATCGGGTTCGTGCTCGAAACATTTTCGTTCGAAGCAGCCATGAATGCAGGAGCACCCGCGAGCACCGGTTGCTGATGCGACGGATCAACTGCATGGGCCAAAGGCATGTTATTAGCCGTAGGCGCCGGTTCCTTCAATGCGTAGCCGATTCCAACGGCCAGCATAACGGTCGCAGCCAGGCCGAAGCCGTAGGCGAAAGATGGCCGTAAAACGATCTTCGGCACAAACCGTTCCCAAAATGATTCTGTAGTTTCGCCGGCTTTGATGCGCGAAATGATATTGCCGGGCAACCGATCGAAGTAACCTGGTGGAGGTTGTTCGTGACGCTTTAACGCGAGAAGCTTTCTTAACTTATCAAAATCTTCCTGACCTGCATTCATAACTACAACGACAGAGCTGACACTATTTCAAATAATCGGACAAATACGCCTGCAACTGCTGGCGCGCATAGAAAAGCCGCGAACGAACGGTTCCCACATTACAATCCATAATCTGCGCAATTTCTTCATGCGGCAGACCTTGGATGTCATGCAAGGTCACGACGAGTCTATGTTGTTCTGACAACTTCTGCATGGCCGCGTTCAATTTTTCCTGCAATTCAGAAATCGAAGCGTCGCGACGCGGGGTCTTATCGGAAACGAGCGCCACGAGGTCCGGATCGTTTTCCGCGTTGAAATCCATGTCGTTCAGGCTCATGTGCACCTTGTTTTTGCGCACCTTGAGGAAGTTAATGGTCTTATTTACGGCGATACGATAGACCCACGTGTAAAAACTGGCGTCGCCTTTAAAGCTTTTGAGCGCCTGAAATGCCTTGATGAAGGTTTCCTGGGTCAGGTCGTTGGCGTCCTCGTGATTCGAGGTCATCTGGTAGACCGTGGCGTAAATACGCTGCTGGTAGCGACGGATCAATTCGTCATATGCCGCCAGATCCTCTTTCCGGGCGCGCATGACCAGCGTCAAATCGTCGGTTTCAGTATTGGGCGAGGGCTGTTCCAATTTATCAATCGTTGGCGCGCTCATGGTCGCCAGAAGGGTTGAGGTTCATCAGGAGACAACATCCAACGTCCCGAATTGTTGCGCAAGAAACTCAGTAAGATTCAACAACCCGCGCCGGCCGCCGGTAGATGGCAGCACGAAAAGTTGTTCCTGGGCATGCGCGAGAAATTTTTGGAAGACTAACCGCGATTCGGCTAAAGCTTCATATTTTTCGAGCAACGCGATCACGCGCGGAAGAGATGCTGGATTCCATTGAGCGATCATTTGCTGCAAGTCGTCACGCTCTGCGGAGGTGGCACGTTCCCACACCGCGATCATTGGCAAGGTCAACTTGCCTTTTGCAAGATCGGTTCCGAGGGATTTCCCGCTTGCCGCTTCGCTGCTGAACAGGTCAACGCAATCGTCGTAAATCTGGTAAGCTGTCCCGAGTGCGAGGCCAAACTGCCGCAGCGCTTCACGTTGGGCAGGTGCGGCTCCAGAAAGAAATCCGCCCAGTTCACAGGAGAGCGCAAACAACTCACCTGTTTTCATGGCGAGCACCTTGAAGTATTCCTGTCTGGATACCTGAAAATCGCCGCGCTGCTGGTTTTGTAAAATTTCACCGGAGCAGACAACCTTGGTCGCCGAGGCAACAGCGCGGCAAACTTCCGTCGTTGGGAATCCAGCGGCTAATTTCAACGATTGCGCGAAAAGACAATCACCGAGCAAGACGGCGATTTCGTTGCCGCAGTCTGCGGCGAGCGTGGGTCGGGCACGACGAATTGTCGCTTCGTCGATGACGTCGTCATGGACGAGTGTCGCAAGATGGACCATCTCAACGATCGCGGCTGCGGTCACATGGCCAGGTTCGAGCTTCCCGACAGATTGTGCGCTATGCGAAACCAGAATCGGGCGAAGCTGCTTGCCCTGCGCCTGCAATGCATAGCGGGCGTAAGGCGCAATGCGAGGTTCAAAATCATTGACCTGTTCAGAGAGTTGTTCCCCAACGGCACGGAGAAATGGTTCCACTCCCTCCGCTATTTCTTTCCAAATCAGCGAAGTGTTCGGCAGGGCGGGCACTGCAACCGCTCTGGTTTGGGCAGCCAACATCGTTGAAAATTTAGGGTCGTGCCCGACCCAAGTCAATTCACCAAACGCAGCACAATAATTCCTACTCCTGAGGATAAATCAGGATTCGATCATGAACGAGTACGACTAAATCGTTTTTGCCGTCGCCAGTCACATCGACGATCAAAGCCTCGCGAGGCTCAGGCATGTCGCTTCGGCGAGAACGGAACGTCCGCTCTTCGAATACAGGCCAGCGGTTGGCGGGCACCAATTGATGTGGCGGTTCATAGGTGACCAGGTCGACGTAGTTTTTGGCTGTTTCCAGCAGCACGAGATCCTTGCGCCCATCGTTGTTTAAATCACCGGAGATAACATCATTGAGATGGCCGTCTTTAATCGGCGTTTCGTAGCCATCGAACTCCACTAATTCCCACGTTCGGCCGGTGAGCGGCATCCACGCGACGGAATTCACCCCGAGAAACGCGAGACAATTCTGGTTCGTCGAGCCTATCCCGACACTGCCGATTTCGTTGAAATCCGTCATCGGCAACGGAGTGTTTCGCACGACCTGCCAGACCCCCGCTTTGTCACGTTCGCTCAAAGTAAGGACCTTTTTCTCGGCGTCCAACAGGAATAAGGAGGCAATAGAGTTAGAACTGCTCGAAACGGCGGTTGCGCCGACAATTCGGGAATTATTTGCGGACCCGTTAATCTGTTCCTTCACATTGAAAGCCCAGTTTGTTTTGGAGGCGCCCTTTGTGCCGACAGGCTGCGCTTCCGGCTTCAGCACGACCGCTCGCAAGAAATTTTTCTGCGCGAGCAATAACTCACTCTTACCGTCGCCATCAACGTCGAGCATGCTGAGCCATGGTTGCTCGGCGTTCCCGCCGGGCGGGGCGATGTCCAATTCTTCAAAATCTTTGCCGACGATCTGACGGAGGATCTTCATCTTTTCATAAGGAACCAGAACGACAAGGTCCATGGCGCCATCTTGATCAACATCATGAATAGCCATGGACGTTGGATTCGACTTAAAGCTCTCGCTCAAGCGTTGCGACCGAGTTTTACCGTCGGCACTGCGAGTCACTATCACGCGACGATTTTCCTGTTCGAGAATG
The DNA here is from genome assembly GCA_966112985.1 of uncultured bacterium. Taxonomy (GTDB): domain Bacteria; phylum Verrucomicrobiota; class Verrucomicrobiia; order Limisphaerales; family JACDHS01; genus CBHWET01. The sequence goes on from CBHWET010000048.1 coordinate 11,316, forward strand.
GTCGTCAGGACCGGCTTGGATTTTGCGTCCAACTGTCCAACCGCCATGACCATCGGCTTGCCATCGAGCGGAAGAATTGTTGGAAACGGAATGCGTCCGTTTTTGTCGAAGCGCGTCAAACCGATCTGTCGCTCATCAGGACTCAACAGGAATATCTCGGCGGTGCCATCGCCATCCCAATCCGCAACCGCCAGGTCACTAATCCCGGTGAGCGTCGGAAAAGTTTTTGGCGCAGCAAGGGAAGCGTCTTTCTTTTGCAGATATAACGTGAGTTGACCGCTGTCAGGTTGAGCAATAAGCAGGTCAGCAAGACCATCACTATTTACATCTGCCCAAAGCATACCGCGTCTGGCTTTGCTCGTTTTGTTGAAAGGCAGTATCTGGAACTGACCCTGTTTAAAATTCGCTCCCAGCGCTTCGGCTGGTTTCGACGAAAAGTTAGAAACCTGAGCACGGCCAGAATTCTGGGAAATCGTGATTATCTCCGTTTTATGATCATGATCCAGATCATCTGCCCAATAGGAACGGATCGCTGGCAATGAGAAATAAATTTCCGGACCGAGTTGCCCGTCATCGTGTTGTAAGCGAAATCGGAATGGATTTGGATCATCCCAATTAACGAGCAGCAAATCGTCACGGCCGTCTCCGTCAATGTCGAGAACCTGAACGGCTTTAACACTGCCAGTGAAAGGAATCTTTTCGTCTTCGCCAAACGTGTGGTCAGCCTTTTGTGGAATAAAATGAACATAGTTTTCCGCCAGCAAAAGAATGTCGGTGAGCTTATCGCCATTTAAATCGCCCGTCGTCAGCGCGTTGGGTGTCAGCTGCGCATCATCAATCGGGAAACGTTTTGGCACGCTCCATCCGTTTGTGCCGTTATTGTATTGAACAACCAATTCCTTTGGTTCGCCGTAATAGGCGAGGTCAGGAACAGCGTCGCCATTCAAATCGGCAAGCACGAGGCCCGAGATCCGTTTTTCCGAAGCAATGGAATCAATTCGGAAACGTGAACCAGGAGGAAGTTCGTTTAATTCTTTTTTTCCATCATTAACGGGTGTTGAATTGGTTTTGCCCGTCTGATTTCGCAGGATGTTGATTTTTGCGCGCGAGTTGTTGACCAGCACAAGATCAACCTTTCCATCACCATCAATATCCCCGGCATGAAGCTGGCCAATCTGATTGTCGATCGGGAAGATTTCCGGGCCGCTAAATCCAAATCGATTTGTCGCTGCCTCCGTTGGCACAATCGACACAACTGCTAAATAAAACGTTGCGGCGATGAGCTGTTTCCACGTCGCCACTTTCGGTAAGTTCACCATAAATTCGCAAGGAAAGTGCCACCGGTCTGAGTTATCCGCCAGTTTTATTCACCCAACAGATGCAATGCAATTCGGCGCGTGTGCGGCGCGGTGCGGTGTTCCCAGAGATATATGCCTTGCCAGGTGCCCAAGGTCATCTTGCCCTGGCCAATCGGAATACTAAGGTTAACTGCAGTCAGTGCGGATCGAATATGGGAGGGCATGTCGTCTTCCCCTTCACTGGTATGAACGAACATCGGGTCGCCATCGGGAACAAGACGCTTGAAGAATGTTTCAAAATCACGCCGCACATCTGGATCGGCGTTTTCCTGAATCACTAAAGACGCCGAGGTATGCCGGACGTGCAACGTGACAATGCCCGTCTGAAGCCTGGCGTCTGAAATCTCCTGTTGAATTTCGTCCGTAATTTCGTAGAAACCCCGCCCCCTCGTTTTGACGATTATCTCCTGAAGGACCTGTCGCAACATTTCAGAATTGCGTCAAAAAAGAGAAAAAGACGCAAAGGAATTCTCCTTTGCGTCTTGGTAAAGGGCGGTTTCGATTACTTCGCTTCGGTAAGCAATCGCTCAAGTTCCGCGTTTTTCGGGTGACCGAGTTCCAATGCTTTTTGATAGTGCCAGCGGGCGAGCTCAAGAAACGGCGGCTTCTGAGTGGCATAAACAATCGCCAGATTGTGATGCGCACTGCCGTTGTCAGGTTGCAATTTAATCGCAGCGCGTAGCGCGGCTTCAGCCGGCTGACGCTGTCCCTTTTCGCTCAGGGTAATTCCGAGATAATTCTGTGTTTCGGCATTATTCGGATTCAAACGTGCCGAACGGCTAAGCGCGTCCAACGCCTCATCGTACTTGTTTTGAGTAAATTTGATCTTACCCAGCACGAGAAGATTGAATGCGTCGTTTGGCTGCAATTCCAAAGCGCGTTTGATGGATTGCTCGGCATCGTCAACTTTGTTCATCGCAAGCTGAGTAGCCGCAAGGTTCGCCAGAATCGACGCATTCTTGTCGTCCTGCTTCAGGGCCTGTTTGTATTTCGCTTCAGCATCTTCGAAATGGTGTGCGGTAAAAGCGCGTTCCGCTTCGGAAACGAGCGGCGCGGCATTGGCGGCAATGGGAGCTTTATCTTCCGATGTCTTTTCGACCTTTTCCACCTTTACAACCTGCGGCTCCGGTTTCTTGAACAGGGCCAGTTCTTCAGCTGTAAACGGTTCCGGTTTCGTTTCGTAAACCTGAAGTTTTGAACGCAGTTGTTCGATCTGCGCGGCGAGTTCCTCCTGAACCTTCTTGGTCTCGGCAGCCTGCGTTACACGTTTCTTTAAAGAATCTTCATCCTTACTGGCCTCAAGATCTGCCAATTCTTTGATGGTCGCATCCAAATCCTTTTTCAGGCGATCGCGTTCTTCTTCAACGCGTTTGAGAGCTGCAAGGTCAACGGTGCTTGTCTGACTACGTTCTACTTGCGTGGTTGCGTTGCCAATCTTCTTTTGCAACGCATCACGTTCCGCCTGTAGATCAGCCAGCTTGCGCGACTGCTCATCACGAGCGCGAATAACTTCTTGATGTGATATCTGGAGAGCTGCGAGTTCTTTACGCGCCGCATCCAATTCCTTTTGCAATTGTTTCACGCCTTCGCCTTCGGCGGGACGCAATTCAATCGGTTTCACCTCGTCCGGCCGGCTTGAAAGCGCAGCCAAGCGTTGTTTCAATTCATCGCGTTCAGCTTCAATCCGCTGCAACCGGCGTACTTCAAGATCGCGGGCCTGCAGGTCTTGGCGCAAGGAGTTCAGACCAGCGAGTTGACGATTTGCATCTTCCAGTTTTTGTTCAAGCTGCCGGATGCGCGCCGCCTCGAGTTCTGAACCACGATTCTTGGCCGAATCTTTTTCTGCGGCGGCAAGTTTGGTTTTCAGCTCATCACGTTGCTGTTCTAACGCACGGATTTTATCCTGACGCAGAGAGCTTGCCTGGCTGACTTCCTTCTTGGCTGTATCGAGCTTCTGTAAAAGGACGTCTTGTTGAGCTTCCAACGAGGCAATTCGCTTGGCGTCTTCTTTCGTCGCTTTCGCAACTTCTTCACGCACCTGCTGCGCAATCTTCTTCTCGCGGCCTTTCTGCTCTTCAAGATTCGCGCGCAATAAATCACGTTCTTTTTCGAGGGCAACGATGCGGTCTTCAGCCTTTCGCAATTCTCGCGGGTTGACCGTTTTGACAGAAAACGCTTCCTCAAGCTTGCCTTTCAAGTCATCGCGCTCTTCGGACAACTGCTGAACCTGTTGATTCAATTGCTGCAGTTGCTTTTCCATCTCGGCTGGCGTCATCTTTTTAACGACCGCCGGGCCGGTGGTCGGGCCCTCTGTTTTAGGCAGAAAAGAAGCGAGCGGGGCGAGTTTTTCGGAAACGTAGTTGAGGCGATATTTAACAACCTTTTCATTCCAATTTGGATAGGACGCCTGAAGTTTTTTCAAAGCATTCTGCGCTTCAAAATATCTTTCGGCAGCAGCGCGTTGATCTCCATTCTGGCTGGCCGTGTCGCCCTGTTGAATTAAGGTGTAAATCTGAATGTAGTCGTCATCCGGCCCCTCGGCGCGCGCAATGCAAAGCATCGACAAGAGGAGCAACAACGCGGAAATTCGTCTCATAGGCGGTGCATCCTAATTAAGAAGCCATTCGTTTGGCAATGACTTATGAGTGAAAACCCTAAGCAAAAAACGGGCGTTCACGTTGACACTTGCTAAAACCGTGTGATAATTTTCGCGCGACATGAGCTCCTTCCTGAACCAGCATGTGCTCGTGCTTAATCGCCTCTGGCAGGCGGTTAATATCTGCACGGTTCGTCGGGCGCTGACTTTGATTTTCGAAGGCCACGCGCAAGCGGTGTTGAGCGACAACGACGGAACCTTTCAGACGTTCAACTTTTCGCAGTGGCGCGATCTGTCCGAACAAACGCCTCATCCTGAAAGCGTTTTCACCGTGTCATTTCGTATCCGAATTCCTCGCGTAATTCTGCTGGTGATGTTCGACCGTTTACCGAAAAAAGAAGTAAAGTTTACGCGTCACAATATTTTCGAGCGGGATCACAACGTCTGCCAATATTGCGGTAATACTTTTGACCGGAAGGATCTGAATTTGGATCACGTTATTCCACGTGATCGCGGCGGCCCAACGACGTGGGAAAACATTGTATGTTCGTGTATTCCATGCAATACACGGAAGTCAAACCGCACACCACAAGAGGCCGGAATGCACCTTGTCCGCAAACCGAAGCGGCCGAAATGGCGGCCATTTGTACAAGTGAACGTGGGGGTCAATCACCCACATGACAGCTGGAAACGATTTCTGGATCTGGCTTATTGGAACGTAGAGCTTGGCGAAGACGTTCAGTAAAACGGTTTATTAAGCTTTGGCAGACGCGGCGCGTGTAGATTCAATCAGCGCCCAAAACTTTGGATTCTCTTCGAGGGCTTTGTCTTCTCCGACCGGCAAGTTTGAACGAAAGAGAAAATCTTTCAGAGTATTGCGATTTAAGATTCGATGAACGACGACACCGAGATCGTGGCGTTCGAAATAAATCCGATAATCACCAAGACGGAACCGGTGCAACGTTCTGCCGCTCCGTTCAAGCTTTCCAAAATGTTCCAGATCCGTAGTTAAAACCTCCTGCGGCAGACCGCGAAATTCACCGAGGATATGCAGCTGCAATTCCCGCGGCATCTTGGCTAATTCGGCAGCACTGATTGGATTGAAGATGATCTGAAATTGCATCGTGAATTCGAGTTTAGTTCCACGATCAAAGGTTTTAAAGCTTAAAACGGAAACAGGCAGAATTCTGACAAGTTGGTAGCGCGTACGGGAATCGAACCCGTCTTTGAGCCTTGAGAGGGCTCCGTCCTAGCCGATAGACGAACGCGCCGGAAGGGACAGCATTTGGTTATTTGGCAGAAAATTAGCAAGCCTCCACTTATTGCCCCGGCAAAGGCGGAGGCGGGTCAATTACCATTCTACGTGGACCATTCGACGGCGAAGGCGAATACACCGCAGGATTTTTCGGAGCTGTTGCCGAATAGGTGACAGTGTCGCGTCGCCCAGTCTGAAAATTATAATTCAGACTTTCGTGGTTCAATCGCATGAGCGCCTCTTGATCAGCGACACTAAACGAGGGCGTGGGATGAGAATCATGCCGGATAGTGTTGGCTGCAACAACAGCTGAGGCTGCAGCGGAGTTAAACACAACACCCTGAACCAGCGATGCGGGGGTTGATGCGCCAATCGCCGAGGGAGCACCTCCGACCTGCGTCGAAACGGGAGTTGCAGACGATTGATAAGCTGAAGGTGAAGAGTACACGACGGAAGAAGGCGAAGGCGACGCCGCCATTTGAGCCCCGACTGCGCTAGCGATCTGGGGAGCGGTTGGCACAATATTTCCATTGTTTTTGAAGTTCAGCACCATTTTCACGCCAGTATTGATAACCTCAACTTCGCCCTCGTTTTTAAATATTTTTGTTACCTCTAAGACATCACTACGCTCGGTTTCGGCAAGCGTAACGTAACGCGGCGGATCTTTTGGACCTTTTCCGGGTATGGTGAAAAATGCTTTGCGACGTCCACCGACATCCGCTATGCCGTTGAACTTCACGTTTATAGGCGGTGATTCTGTTGGAGCATTTGAACTTACAATCGGAGGATTCAACCCAAATGGATTTCTATCCAAAATTGTATGGTACGGATTGTCGGCGGTAACTGCTTGAGATGTGACCGAGAGCAGAAATGTTGCCAAGACACAGACCACAATTTGGTCACGGCGATTCATGTAGTAAAAATATCAGAACTTAGTGTTGGGACCAATCCAAAAATGACCTCGGAGTTTACTTTTTAACACTCGGCATCGCGAAAAGTTGCAAAAAAAAAGCCGCCCCAAACGGGGCGGCTCTGATAGGAAAACAAACACGAACTATTTACGGCGACGGACAATCAACAAGCTTGCAGCACCGAGAACACCCAAGGCGATCGTTGAAGGCTCAGGAGCCAGGGTAAATGACTGAAGACCTTCCATTCCAGTGGATGTGGCCGGAGGAACCGGAGCAGTATAATTGAATGTAATTGATTTTCCAGTGATACCGCCACCAGATGTAGCCGCAGAATAGGATGAGAAGAGAGATCCATCCCAAACACGAACTTGAAGGGTCGCAGTTCCACCTTGAGCAACATCAGGGAAAATTTTGCTCGCGCCAACGTTCTGCCAAACACCAGGTGAAGATGTTGTGCTGGCACGGAACGAGGTCGGCGTATCGCCACTGATGATATGCAGACTGCCTTCAGCCTGGCCAGCACCGGGAGCATAATACAATTGCGCAACCCAATTAGTACCAGTCAACGGAGTAACGTTATCCGTCCAGTAAACCAAACGATCCGTGTGACCGTTAGCAGCTGTTGTTGCAGTCGTTGAAAACGACGTTGCCGAATTCAAGAACGTTACTTGGCCCTGAGAATATCCAACCGAAATTCCAGCCAAGAGAGTGAGAAGAGCTAATGCTTTTTTCATATGTTACTAAATGTTAAATATTGATTATAGAATTTATTATGGGCCAACAGTGATAGTACGAGTCCAAACACGGTTAGTTGTAAAGTTCTTAAGCCAGAACCCTTCACCAACCTGAACCGCAGGACCAACCGAACCGGAAGCAGTATCACCCTCCCAAGCACCATCAGCAAAATCATTGATGTAATATCTATTTTGCGAGTTGCTCCATTGATAAATCACATCACCCTCTGCCGGCACAAAACCCAAGGATGCACTATTAAGTGTCCCAACCTGCGGAACAGCAGAAGAGACAATACTGAAACCCGAAGGCAAAGAGTTTGTCGTAGACAAAGCAACCTCACCAACAAAAGTGTTAGTAAATGGCGAGACAGCCTTTACCCAGACAGCTTCACCCGGATTCAAAGTCATATTCAAATCATCACCTTCCCAAGCACCATCAGCAAAGTCATTGATGTAATAACGATTCTGCGCATTACTCCATTTATAAATAATAGTCCCCTCGGTGGGATTCGGCATCACAGTAGTCAATTTATTATCAGGGGAGCCTTTCAACTGGCACGTTACAATAGAGAAGCCCGCCGGAATCGCCTGCGAGACATATCCAACGATGTTTTGTGAGTAAACGTTGCTGCTCTGAGCCATCAAACCCGCA
>CBHWET010000049.1:0-18533 GCA_966112985.1 uncultured bacterium
TACAGGCACAATGAGTTTAGCTGACGATTATGAAACGATTTGCAATTCGACGAGAAACATTGGCGTTCACCTTGATCGAACTATTGGTCGTTATCGCCATCATCGCAATTCTGGCCGGAATGCTGTTGCCAGCTCTTGGCAAAGCCAAAATGAAAGCGGAGCAAATCAAATGCACCAGCAATCTGAAGCAATACACGCTCGCTTTCGGTTTGTACGCCGGGGACAATAGCGATCGCTATCCAGGCCCTCTTTGGCGTGCGGCCTATTATCATTACGAGAACACCTCCTTCGGATGGCAATGGAATATTTTGACCTACATGCCGCGGTATCTGGCACTGCCTCCGATCTCCAGCATCACAACGACTGCGCTGGTTGCCGTTTGTCCGACCGTCCTTCGAATGAGTAAACCTGTCACGCCACTGCCATCTGGAACCCAGTGGGGCGTCACCTATGAATTAGCCTATCGCGTGACGAACAATTTCGCGACTGTCATCACGACAAATGATTATGTCAATGATCCGTTCGGTTACCCTGGCGCCAGCGGTGGTGTTGGTGGCTGGACTGTAGACGCGCAACCGTTGCGCACCACAGATCTCAAACAACCAGCCGAGAACTACGCTATTACGGATGATGACCAGATAAATACACTAGCTTCGATAACAACCCACTACGGCGACCTTTTGCCAAAAACAAAAGCTCATGGCTCCGTTCGTAATAAATTATTTTTCGACGGCCACGTTCAATCTCGCAAAGAGAAATAATAGTAGGCCCCCTCTGCCACGGAGTTCATCTTCCACTTTCGTCAGGTCGACAGAAGGTCATCTTCTGTCGACCTTTTCTTTTGAATAACCCTCAAACGTGATTTGATCCTTAGTCCATCAAGGAATCATGTTTTCACGCCGATGATACATCGTAGCTGCTGCTGAGGACAAAAACGAGCCGTCCTCTGGTCGAGTACGCCACACAATCCGAAGTGACGCAGCTATGGGGAAGCCGAAGCCTCCGCTGACATTAGAGTAATACCTGGACATTCGTCGTGGCCTGCCACCCGGTAAATGTAGGTATGCCCACTGACGATGTTGGTGTCTGTAAAGGTCGAAGTGTTGCCGTAGAATTCATCAGCCATGAAACCATTGGTAGCCGGGAAGTAACATCCTCCTGATTCCCGACGAATAATGTTGTAGCCTGTTACGTTGGTGGTGGTGTTCCAGTTCAGCACGACGGCACCGTTGCTGACCGTGGCAGTAAGTCCAGTAGGTGCTGCAGAATCAGGCAAGCAAATACATAGACCCGCTTCGTCGGAAAGCCCCGACGAGTTTGTTGCGAAGATGTGATAGCAGTTTAATTCGATGAAGTTTGCAGTATCAGAATCTGCGCCTGTATGGAGATACGAATTCGCCGTCGCAGGAAGCGTCGCAATGGTAGTGAAAACGCCCGGATTTACATCAGAACCGTGTTCGATGATATAACCGGTCGCGTTTGTGATAGGCGTCCACGTGAGGAACACCGTAGTAGGTCCTTCATTATTCGTTCCGCAGTGATTCCAGCGAGTCGCCGTGAAATCAGCGACAGGGTCCGGAACCTGCCCCCACACGCAGCACGATGTCATAGCCATTATTCCTGCCAATACGTTAACCATTGTCTTTTTCATAACATTCCTTTTATTCCCTTCCCGCATCTCAGCACGGCAAACCATTTGCCGCACGTCATGACATGCGGAAGATGCGTCGAGTATAAGAAGCGAAATGTTTGGCCCTCTAGAAAGAACTGTTATCTAAACGCGACATTTGCAGTGGCATGCAATTGCCCCTTTAGGAATGTGAAAGAACCTGCTTCTTCTTCGCCGTCTAATCTTTTGCGAAATCAGGAACCACAACGCGCGCTGTCTCGAGCCGTCTTCTAAACTTGCCGAACAGACCCGAAGCCAGGTCTTTGGCTGTTATAGGACGCGAGGAACTTAGCGGCATTCCGGTGTCGACACCGGCAAATCCGTCGTCGAAGTCGTGTAGGCTTTCAGGACGGTTTGCTATAGACCTGGCGTAATAGCATCGCTCTCGCTGGCATGACAGAATAAGGAAAAACTCCCATTTTAAGTTTTAATCGTACGGACTGCCATCTTAAGACGCCGCGGTGAAGTAAAATCCTGTATTGCGTGCCCGCGCAGGGATGATTTCGACAGTCGGAACAGACATTGCGCCGTGCGTAGTCGCTATTTTTAGAGCAAGATTCTCCATTGTGCGGCGCGCGGTGGCCGTTTTAAGAGTAAAATTCTGCGGTGCGCGCAGCGCAATGGCGATTTTGGGACCCAAATTGTCCAGCGCAAGGTTGCGGTGATGGTTTGGGGAGTCAAAACGACCATCGCATGGCGCGCAGTGGACGTTTCGGGAGTAAAACTGTTCATTGTGCGCGGCGCAGTGACCATTTTGGGAGTCGAAACGGCCATTGTGACGAAACGGAGACATTTTCGAAGCCAAAACGTTCGTTGCGCCGCGTGCAATGACCGTTTTGGGAATCAAGATGGTCGCTGCGAAACTCACAATGGACATTTTTAGAGTAAAAATCACCGCCGCAACGGCGCGCTGGACATTTTGAGAGCAAAAATCTGCGTTGGGTAGCGCGCAGTGGCGGTTTTTGCTCCCAAAATTGCCGCTGAGCTTTCACAGCGCCAAGGTGTTTGCATACTTGGGGCTGCCTTCTTCTCTGAATTGTTCGCTTTCGGAGAACCCTAATCCGGCAGGGGTAATGTCGGCTCGAGGCGATAGGGCGGAGTGCGACAGAGGCACGAGTTTGAATACGCGTGCCTATTTTTTTTGGCATCCAGAATCTTACTTTTTGCGCGTAAAGCGTCCTTCTATGCTCCAGATGCCGAAGACGCCATTGAGGCTGGTCTCAGTAACAGCGATAATCGTCTGGGCATTCTTCACAAACAATGAGTTCCACAGCTGCGCTTTGTCGCTGGTGTCGGGAAACGGTTTAGTTGGGGACCCGAAGTTCTTTGCATGTTCATCGCCGATACAAACAAACATCCGCGCGTTTTCCATCTGGCCGGTTTCGCTCCGCTGAAACGAAAGAATTGTTTCGCCACTGGGCATTTGCCGAAGATAAGGCGCGCTGGCCGAAACATGTGGTGGAGGAAGTTCACGCAAGGCACTCCAACGATTCGTGCTCTCAGGACGCCGGACACCAGAGTGCCAGTTGTCTTCCAGCGTGGTAAAAACAATCACCGGTTTAAAGTTGCCGCTTAGCCCATTGTCTTCGATCGAGAAAGCGATGCCTTGTTTGTCTTTCAATATGAGGGGGACCGGCATGCCGTCGCGGGCGCCGGGCCGGAAGCTCACCGTTTCGGGAGCACCCCACGTTCGGGCTCCGTCGGTGGAGCGGAGCAACACAATTTCCTGTTCGTCGGAGTTGCGAAAAGTGCCTTCGTTCGAGAAGAACACTTGCACTTCGCCGGAAGGGAGTTCGATCGCGGCAGGTTCCCAGCAACCGTTGTTAAATTCTGTTCCTGCGGTGTACAAATTTTGCGGCGGTTGCCAGGTCAGGCCGTTGTCGTCACTGCGGGTCATGCAGATCCGGTATGGACGAGCCGGCGCGTCATTTGTATCGGCTGAATGGCGACGCGGCCTTTCGTTGTAAAAACAAAGCACAGCGCCGTCGCGCAACTGGAGAAGTTCGGTGTTGGTGAGGCGTCCGTGGGGCCACTCCGCGACTTTTACGGGAGCGCGCCACGTCTTACCCTCATCCGAACTATGCCGGATCCAAATTCCACCGGCGTAGTCGTAACCACAAACCAGCTGTCGATTCTTCAGTCGAATGATACGGCCGTAATATCCGTTCGATTGAATGAGTGTGAGAGTGGAAGAATCCCATTCAATGCGAGGTGTTGTCGGAGGACTTTTCGGCGCATCCGTTTCTGCGGCAGCGGAGATTTGCAGGTTACCGAGGCGGAGCAGCAACAAGCATAACAATGATAGGAGCCGCAATTTCATTCGGCGAAAATACGTGGTGAGTCTCGATAGGCAACTTTAAACCCGGAGACACCGTCGCAAAGATACGGCCCGTCATTTTCAAGAACACTGCTCACGTCGAACGACAATTGAACGAAGCCCGCCGACAGCGGTGTGCGAAATCGTCTGACAGAGCTTAAAACCTTTCGCCGACTATTCGCAGGGCAATTCCCATGATTCAATAGGTAGAACCGAAACTAGAGAAGTTCGGCGATTTGGTTTTAAGTATGAGTTCAATTGCGCTCCCCAACGTTGGAGGTTTCATAACCAGCTTTATGCGTCGCAAACAGGCGACGGAAGCCTCCGTGCCGCCCCTGTTGGTCTCTCCGCGCCGTGTACCGTACGGACCGTTTCTCTTTCAAGTGCAGGTGACTCGCGGTGTCGATTACGAAATTGAGACGTGCCGTGATTTGAAAACCTGGACATCACTCAGCCAGGGAACAGCTGAAACGGAATTGGTTGAGTATGTCGATTCGGACGCATCAAAGGTCAGCTATCGCTTTTATCGCGTTCGAACCGGCGCGTTGTATTCGCCTAACATCATAGGTTACGCGTCCGTGCCGTTGCCCCCGGGTTACTCGTTAATTTCCAACCCGTTCAAAACACCGAATAACACTGTCGCCGGTTTGTTCCCGGATATGCCGGAGTTTTCGGCTTTTTGTAAGTTCGAAATGAAGCTCTTCAAACTGACGAACAACGTCATGAAGAACAAAGCCTGGTCGAATCCGCGCGAGACTTTGTCACCGGGTGAAGGCGCGTTGATCTGCAATCCGACAGATGAATTTAAAGCGGTTAACTTCTGTGGCGAAGTGATGCAGGGTAATCTGCTTAATCCGGTACCGTCGGGATTTTCGATTCGCAGTTCGCTTGTACCGCAACCAGGAAGGCTTGACGGCGATTTACGTTTGCCGTTGGCGGACGGAGACATCATTCACCTCTTCGATCGCGATAAACAGAGCTACGTCGAATATAAATATCCCTCGAAGAGTTGGGACATTGATCCACCGATTATCGGCGTGGGTGAAGCGTTCTGGGTTGGCAAAAGTACTCCTGTAAACTGGGTGCAGAGTTCCAACCGTTAACGGCGAAGCAGGAAACCGCAGAATCGAACCAGCGAATCAGGAACTGGCACTGGTGTAGTGTCGCAGGGCATAGCGCCAGCCAAACTCAGACACGGCAAAACACATCAGGCTCATCCCCACGAGCAACACCATCTCCATTGGCGACTGCAGATGACGCGTCAATAACTTCGCGGGAACATTCGAGACCAGGAGCATCGGAATCGCGAACGTGAAAAATGCGCGGAACAATCCACGAAAAGCGGAATCCGGCATGCGCGCAATGTTAAAGAGATTGTAGTAGCCCCAGACGATCCCTTGCGCTCGGACGGTCCAGAAGCTGGCGCTCGAAAGCAGCAACATCAACGAATAGTGAATCAATATTCCCGCAAGACAGAGCGCCAAAAAGCCGGCGATCTGCGTGGCGTCAGGAGTAATGTGCAGCTGCTTCAGGGCGTAAATCATGACAGCGATCGCTGAAGAGCCGTTAACGAATCCGCCGAGGTCTACCTGTCGCAGGGAGATGAGGAACCGCGTGTTGACCGGCAATAACAACATAAAATCCATTTTCCCCGTGCGAATCAGTTCCGAAAGCTGCGTGCAATTCGTCAGGAAAAACGCCTGAAATATCTGTTGAATGAAATGGCTCGCGCCGATCAGAAGGACCACTTCCCACTTCGTCCAGTCATTGATCCGATCGGTATGCAGATAGATCACGCCGATAAAGCTCAACTGCAGAGCGAACCACAGGAACTCCACGAATATCCAGAGGATGAAGTTTCCCTTGAAACTCATTTCTCGGATGACGGAGTTCCGCCAAAGCGCGGCGTAGATAGTTGCGTAGCGACGGGCGTTCATTCGACGCGCCCACTGTAACGTCAAAATCAAATCGGCGCCACAATCGTTCGCGCACGCTCAGTCGACACGCGAAAATTTTTGTGTCATTCCTTCTCTCGTGCAACGCACTGCAGTCATCAACGTTGTCGGATTGAGCGAATCAATCATCGGCCAGCATACGCCGAACATTGTCGCATTCCGGCGCGGCGGCTCGAGCACGCGGATTGTGCCGGCGTTCCCTGCGGTAACATGCACGGCGCAGTCGAATTACCTGACGGGCAAAACTCCGTCTGAACACGGTATCGTCGCGAACGGCTGGTATAATCGTGAACTCGCGGAGGTCCAGTTTTGGAAGCAATCCAATCACGTCGTTACTGCGAGAAAGCTCTGGGATGAATTGCGCGCAGCGGACCCGCATTTTACGTGTGCCAAGCTTTTCTGGTGGTACAACATGTACTCGACGGCGGACTATTCGATTACGCCACGGCCCATGTATCCGGCGGATGGCCGAAAGGTATTCGATATCTATACGTGGCCGTTTTCAATCCGTACTGACATTAAAAAAGATTTAGGCGAGTTTCCGTTCCCGACTTTCTGGGGGCCTGCAGCTGGCGTCAAATCTCCGCAAGGCGCGGCGGATGCGGCATCACGTTGGATCGCAGAGTCCGCGAAATGGATCGAGAACAAACATACGCCAACGCTGAACCTCGTTTACCTCCCGCACCTCGATTACAACCTGCAACGGTTTGGACCAGACGATCAGCGGGTGATAAATGATTTCGAGCTGATTGATGAAATCGTCGGGGATCTGATCTCCTTTTTTCAGAGCCGCGACGTCCGCGTGGTTTTGCTTTCTGAATACGGGATCAGCGCTGTTGATAAACCGATTCATCTGAACCGCGTTTTCCGGGAGAAGGGCTGGTTGACGATTAAGGAGGAGCTTGGATTGGAGTTACTCGATTGCGGTGCGAGCAAAGCATTTGCCGTTGCCGATCACCAGGTGGCACATATCTACGTGAACGATCGTACGATCGAGAAAGAGGTCCGCAGCCTGGTAGAAAAACAGGAAGGTATTTCCGCGGTTCTTGGCAGCGAGGAAAAAGTTAAGCACGGCATTGATCACCAACGGGCCGGCGATTTGATTGCGGTAGCCAACGATAGCGCGTGGTTCACTTATTACTATTGGAATGACGATGAACTCGCGCCGGACTTTGCGCGGTGTGTTGATATCCATCGGAAACCCGGATACGACCCCGTCGAATTATTTCTCGATCCCAAAATCCCCGCGGTGAAGTTGAAAATTGCGTGGCGGTTGTTGCAAAAAAAACTCGGATTTCGAATGTTGATGGACGTTATCCCGTTGGACGCGACGTTAGTAAAAGGGTCGCATGGAGCACGACCGCGAGACGTGAAAGAATTTCCGATTTTAATTTGCGATAGCCGGGGTGCATTAACGAAACCACAGATCGAATCCACGGACGTTTATGAACTTCTGAAACAGGAAGTGATGCTTCGATAGACAAAAATGCCCACCCCCTAAGAACAAAAGGAGCGGGCACTTTGGGGTAATCTTTCGCTTAAGCAAACGCAGCGGTGCGTGTGGTCGCTTTCTTTTTCGGAGCCGTTTTGACCGGCTCCGCCGCTATGGTCACGGGTTTCGCGGTTCCGGCAGTCCGGCTGTTTTCACAAATCAATTCTTCCTTTGCACGAAGCCAGTATTCCCAATCGCGGCCCTGCGGGCGGCCATCGCGTTCCCATAAGTAATAAGCACGAACAGAAACCTGGTCATCAGACGGTTGTTGATAATCTTTTGTCATAAAATTGAGCGTAAGTTTTACTGACAGTAGAACCGAATGACCCTGATGAACAATCAGGCGCGTTCGGTTTATCAACCGCTGGATTCGCGGAACATAGCTTCAGGGGAGACCCTGAGGGGAAGAGTGTCAGTGTCGCCGTAGGAACAGCTGGTGGTCCACCCGCTTTGTCTGATGGTACTCGAGCGGCGGAAGGTCCGTTAGAGTCGGTGATTCGGTTTCCTGAAGAATCGATTTTGCGAGCGCTTGGAAATCCCTCCAACGATCCCATTCGAGTTCGGGCGCATGAGTGATCTGCCGCAGGAAACTCCGCCATTCAATAATGACGCGATCAATATCGCCAGCCCCTAGAACCTCGGTCACCCATTCGTGTTTTGTGAGCGGATTCTTGTGAATGCTCGCAACAACCTGTTCGGCCCCGGAACCGTACTTCGGCGGCACACCCATCTCGAGATAACCGGGAATGGATTGAGTTCCGTATATTTTCTGGCACGCATAGGCGAGCCGGCCAGCCCATCGGCTTTCGTCGCCACAAAAACGAAAACCAGCATCCAGGTTTGCGAGATCGTAAATCAGTTCATCAAGCGGGTACGACGTTTCTTCGAGCGCCGCGGCAATCGCCAGCCCGTTCGCACCTGAGAAGAAACTGACAACTCGTCCGCGTCGTGTCGGAACGCCACCTGCGTCCACAAACCCAAGTCGTCTCCAAATCATGGCGACACCGGGCGCCGTCGGGAGCTGACGACATACGGGAACAAGGGGACAAATCGCGCAGTCTGGCGGAATCACCTCGCGTTCAATCGGCCGCCACAGCGCAACACGATGCGAGTCGACAGGAACACGCATCAAGGTTTCAGCAAGGCTGACATAAGCGACGATGCGATGCTCTTGTGTAACGAATCGCACGACGGGGGTTTTTTGTTCGGCCAGTTTCTTTTCGACCAAAGGAACTATTTTGGTCTGCCAAAGATCCATCGAGGCCTGGCGTCCGTTCCAATTCACCAGACGCCGGATCCATTTCGCGAGAATAATGCGGTCGTCCTTCAGCTTATCGGCGACGGTGATGCCGCGACCGTATGTTTTGCCGTTCTCATCTTCAGAGAGCATTACCAGCAAACCGTGGCCGACTTTTTCCAGGGCTTCGTAAACAGAAAGGGCGGGCCGAAGGCTGATGTTTGATGGGGCTTCGATGTTGAAACGATGTTTCTGAGCAGAATCCGATGATCGATGTAGAGTGAGACTATCGATCTGTACTTTGACGTCGCGAAGAGGGACTTCTGTCGTTTTGGGAAAGTCTTCCCATTCCCCGGCACTGTTTAACATCTGGCGCACGCGATGGCGGACATGGCGTGCACGTTCAGCATCAGTCATCAATCTGCAGGGCACGACGGGATGTTTCAGGGATTCTTCGACACCAAGATAAACTGGTTTGGTCGTGAACAACCGTTGCTGCACATTTACGGCTTCGGTGAACGGGTCACGCCCTTGATGAGCGGCTGCGGACATCAAACCCAGCAAAGCATTCCAATCCACCTGTCCACTGCGCGACAGATGAGCCGCGCGGGCTTCCAGCAATCGAATCTGGTTCGCAGAAATCAAAACGAAACCAGTTTCATCAAGACCACGTCGTCCAGCGCGACCAAACATTTGCAGGATCTCATCCGGACGCAACGGTTGCTCCTTGTAATCACGTCGATACGATTCGCCAGCCAAAGCAACACTGCGCAAAGAGAAATTAATGCCGGCGGCAAGGCCCATTGTCGCAACCACGACGCGGAGTTGTCCGGCTTTCGCAAGTGGCTCGATGACACCAGCGCGTGTTGCGTAACTGAGGCCGCTGTGGTGGTACGTGATTCGACTTTTTAAAAGCTTCGCAAGGTGGTCGCCGACGACCAGTTTTTGTTCAGAACTGAGAGTTAAAGGATTTGGCGTTGGAAGATAACGGGCCAACTCGGCAGCCAATGCTTCGGCGGTTTGGCGGCGCGGTGCGAAAATCAAAATGGGACCAAGGTCCTCGGCGAGCGCTTTGGCAACAAACCGTGGCCAGTAACCACGAATCGCACTTGGCACATGAACATTAAGATTATTGCCATGTACTTCCTCAAGCGGGACGGGACGAAGCTCGTGACGTACGAGAACGGCATCGCGTCCGAGACGCTGCAGCCATTTCACAATGTCCTGTGGATTTGCGACACTGCCACTGAGCATCAACAATTGCGTTTGTTTTGGCGCAAGAGCGATGGCGAGTTCGTAGTTCAACCCACGATCCTCATCGCCGATCATCTGGTATTCGTCTACAACCAACAGGGACGGACCATCACCCTGAATCAGACGATTCTTCTGCGTCTCAAGCGTGGCAACGATAACTGGAGCAGAAAGGTTTTCGGATAAATCGCCGGTGGCAATTCCAACATTCCATCCCCGGCCGCGCCACTCGGCTAATTTGTCATTTGCGAGCGCTCGTGTTGGAACGGTGTAAATGGCCTGACCGCGGTTTTTCCCCTGGTTGGACCAGAGTTCGAAAATTAACGTCTTGCCGGCACCCGTAGGAGCATGAACAACAACATCCTTGCCTTCACGCAATGCTCCGACAGCCTGTTGCTGCCACAAGTCGGGGATCGTGACGTTGTGCAGTGTCTGGGCTTTGTCGAGTTGCTCGGCAATGGATTGCACCAGGGCAAGATAACTCAAACCCCGGAAATCTCACGGACAACTTTTGCGGCGCAAACGAAGGTTGCCCTTAGAGTGCTGGCCGAATCTGCTTCAGCCGTTGAATCGTTGCCTCGCTGTAACCTTCTTTACGAAGCTTTTGGTAATCCATTTTACCCTTGTGCTGCAAAGCGCGTTTTTTGACCTCAGAAAGGAACAGATGCGCGGTATCGGAGCTGGGGGTGGAAGGTTGGTCGTTTGAGTTTGGTGCCCTCATGACCCCGCGGACTATAATGATCTCGCTGCCGCTTTCAATTCAATTGTGGGGCGCGCTCGCAATAAAACCGCTTTGACCGCGAAGTTTCTGCCACCTACGGTTAAATCCAGTGAAAAGCGCGAGTGACGATAAGGAACGCGAACGGATATTACCGTTACCGACGCTTCCGCGGGCTTACCTCAATTTTGTTGGCCAGAAGCTCGTGCGGTTCACAACGACCATGCACGGCCTTGGCGCCTTCGCATTGATTACGCTGGGGATTGTGTTGACGAAGTTCAACCACGCGCATCGATTGATTCATCCGTTAATCCGACAACAGATTTACCGCGCAGGCGTCAGACTGCTACCAATGGTCACCTTCCTCGGGCTGGCACTTGGGCTCGTGATCATCGGGCAAACAGTTTCATTACTCACGCGCGTTGGAGCGCAAAGTTATGCCGGAACAGTGATGGTGACGGTAGTTGTTCGCGAGCTGGGGCCGATCCTCGCAGCGCTCCTGGTTTTGGCACGCGTGGGCACGGCCACCGTCATTGAACTTGGAACGTCGCGCGCACAAGGCGAAGTGGAAGCGCTGGAAGCACTTGGGATCGACCCTGTTCATTATCTGGTGATGCCGCGAGTGATCGGGCTCGCACTCTCAATCTTTTCGCTCACCGTGTATCTGGTTTTGACGGCATTGATTGGCGGCTACTTGTTTGCATTCCTGCAGGATGTCCCGTTGCAACTCGGACAATATTTCGGCCAATTGGCGAATTCCTTGCGATGGCAGGATTTTGTTTTGCTCGCGTTGAAGACTGTCCTTTTCGGCGCGATCATCGCAATCGTGACCTGTTATCAAGGCCTCGCGCAGCCGCTCACCATTGAAGATGTTTCAGGGGCGACCACGCGCGCTGTCGGTCAAAGCGTCGTTGCGTGTGTGCTTCTCGACGCAATATTTATCGTTGTTTATCTCGTGATGTGAGGCTCAGCTTCGCCCAGGCCACGCGCCTGTGGCCGCCTTCGTTGTTGCGGCCGGAATCGGCTCGGTCGAAGGATCGCTGAGGGAAAGTAACACGCGTTTGGCACGGTCTGAGTTGCCCGTGTGCAATTCCTTCAAAGCTTCACGCAAGGCCGCCATTCGAAAATCCTCCGCGCCGTCCGCACGGTCAACGCGGTCCATAAAAGCGGCGATATCAATAATTTTGGACCGCGCCTCCATGAAATAGAGATCAAGAACTTGCTGCCGTGTCATAAGCTTTAAAGGAACTATATCGCCACTCATTTTACATCGCCAGACCAGAGGTGAATTTACAAGCAACCCACAGATTACAACCTGGCTTCTGAAACGATTGCAATTTTTCATATTTGCCTCGAAAATTTCCGCCGCTGATGCCGGACGATCAATCCAGCCCCAAAACCCCTGAGGAAACGTGCTCGCTTTCCGCTGAGTCGGCTGGTGAATATTGGCGCTGGTGTCCGCGCTGCGGGCACGAATTGCACAATGAAAAATGCAAGCTGCGGTGTCCGCGTTGCCATTACTTCATGAGTTGCTCGGATTTCGACTGACATGATTTCTTTTTTACAGGGTAAACTCGTTGATGCGTTACCAACGCAAGTGACAATCGACGTCAACGGCGTCGGTTACGACGTCCTCATCCCGTTATCCTCGTTCGACAAATTGCCTGCCCCCGGCAACGAAGTGAAAGTGCTGACGCATCTTGCTGTGCGCGAAGATGCGCATGTCCTCTATGGTTTTATGACGGCGGCAGAGCGAGAGCTGTTTCGGTTGTTGATCAACACTGTCAGTGGAATTGGACCAAAGATTGCGCTGAATGTCTTGAGCGGCATGAACCCGACGATGTTCCGCGGCGCGGTTGCCAGCGGCGATGTCAAAGCGCTCTCAAACATTTCAGGGGTTGGAAAGAAAACCGCTGAGCGCATTGTTCTCGAGTTAAAGGATAAAATCGGTGCGGTCGGCGCATGGGAAGCCAGCAGTGCCGGGCGCCAGCTTTCGGGGGATGACCAGAAAACAAATGATGCCGTTCTTGCCTTGATGGCCCTCGGATTTAAACAAAACGAAGCGCATGATGCCGTTCGTGCTGCTCAGGCGGTTCTCGGCAGCCAGGCCGCGGTTGAAGATTTAGTGCGGGCGGCTTTGAAGAAAGGCGCGTAGCTTGGAGACGATGTCGAAACCGAAAACGCGGTCTTCAACGCCCGTAGTTCCCCACCGCCTGAAATGGCATCAACGGTTGGCCGCATTTGCGATCGCCGCCCTGATGCGCTGCCTTGGCGCAACGTGGCGGGTTCGTTGGCATGACACGTCGGGTGTGCTGAAGAATAAAGAACGTATGCCCGTGATCTTTTGTTCCTGGCACAATCGACTGGCGATCTCGATGAAAATTTACCGCGCATATACTCGCCGTCACGGCCCGCAACGAGGCATGGCGGCGATCGTCAGTGCGAGCAAAGACGGCGGTATCGTGGCCAGAATCCTTGAATTATTCGACTGCCAGCCCGTTCGCGGGTCGTCAAGTCGGCGCGGTGCGCAAGCTCTGCTCGAATTGACCACGTGGGCTGAACGCGGCCTCGATATTGCCATTACACCGGACGGACCGCGCGGACCGTGCTACAAGGTTCAGGATGGCATCGTTTCGCTAGCCCAGGTGACCGGGCTTCCCATCGTACCTGTGTCATCACATATCCGGTGGAAAATTTCGCTCAAAAGTTGGGATCGGTTTCAAATCCCGCTGCCGTTTTCGCGGATCGATGTCTGGCTTACGAAACCGATTTCCGTATCCAGAGATAGTTCAGATGAGGAACGGGCAAGACTCCGTCAGGCGCTTGAGGATCAGATGAAAACCATTACTCACGATTAGTTTTCTCCCCATTTAAACGTTGCATCGTCCGTCGTAAGTTTCGATAGGCTGTAAGTTTTCAAACCGGTGAAAATCGGTTAGGTTACCACAGCCGAAAGGAGGAAAGATGCAGACGACGCAAGTCGCGCAAGCGATCTGGCCAACACTAGTTTCATCCGAAGAATGGAGTATTTATAGACTCGCCCTTGATGCCGTCCGAAAAGCCAGAGTCCCCTTTCTATTTGGCGGAGCATTTTCTCTGACGACCTACACCGGGATTTGGCGCGATACCAAGGATTTGGATCTGTTAATTCTTCCAGAGCATCGTGACATCGCCGTCAAAGCCGTCAGCGACGCAGGCTTTGTCGATTACTATGATCGGCTGAATTACGACCGCGGGTGGATCTATCGTTCTTATCGCGATGGATACATCGTCGACCTGATCTGGTGCATGGCCAACCGTCGTGCAGCCGTTGAAAAAAATTGGTTCGACAATGCAGTGCCCGTTCAACTTGACGACGAAACCCACTACGTTGTCGGTCCCGAGGAATTACTTTGGCACAAACTTTATGTGATGCAGCGCGAACGCTGTGACTGGCCCGACGTGTTAAATCTTCTCTATGCAGTCGGACCGCGTCTGGATTGGAAACGGGTTGTGGCACTCGTTGGGGAAGATGGGGCTCTGCTCAACGCCGTTTTGAACGTGTTCAATTGGGTATGCCCGGGTCGCGTGGCCCAGTTTCCCGAATGGCTGCGAAAACAATTTCATCTCAAGGAACCAAAGAAAGATGCGGTTATCGCCGATGAAGGCAATGTCAGGTTTCTCGACTCACGGCCGTGGTTTGCGGCGTTTCGAACCGATCTCAACCCGGTTAATTTATAAAAGGAGGAGAAGGCATGTTAGTTGGCGCGATGAATCATCCTGCGGAGAACATCATTGAAGAAATTAAATGGATGGCAGAGTTGGACCTCGACTTCGTAGACCTGACACTTGAGCCACCGGAAGCCGCAGTATGGAAAGTCGATCCAGAAAGCATCCGCAGTGCTATCGCTGATCATGGTCTCGATGTCGTTGGCCATACCGCCTACTATTTACCGTTAGCATCTCCTTTTGAGAGTTTGCGCCGAGCCGCGGTTGAGGAGCTGAAACGATGTCTGGAGGTCTTCGGAAAAGTAGGCGCGAGGTGGATGAACCTGCATCCCGATGGCAAAGCCCCGCTGCACGATAAGAATTTTCATGTCGAACGGAATCTTCAAACGCTCCGCGAGCTTCTTCCCGTTGCGCGTGACTGTGGTGTCGGCTTGATGATCGAAAACCTTCCAGGCAAGTGGAACACCGTAATTGAATTATCGCGCCTGCTGGAACCTCTTCCAGAAATTGGCCTGCACCTGGACATCGGCCACGCGAATCTGATGGTGGAAGAGAACACCACGGAAGAACTGTTGTCGATATACGCGCCACGATTACGACATGTCCATCTGCACGACAACAAAGGTGGCGGAGCAGATCTCCATTTGCCGCTTGGCAGCGGCACCATTGACATACCGCAGCAAATTAGATTTTTGAAAAAGGCAAAATACGACGACACGATTACACTGGAAGTATTTTGCGAGGACCGCCATTACCTGGAATACAGCCGGGATCTTCTGCGCCAATGGTGGGAAGAAGTCTCGCCGCCGCCGCCGGAAAAGCAAAAGCTTGCGGTGGCAACACCAACATCCGATCAGTTCTCACCGAGCTCCAATTCGCGCAGTGAGAAATAAATCGTCACCAAGCTGTCGCCATTGCACATCTCTCAATAACCTTTTATCGGCAGCAGTTGTGAGTGGTTCGCCCGCGATCCCTTTTCGGGCATCGCGTCCGCACAAAACTTTGGGCGCATAGAAGAAAGCGATGCGATGCGCCAAACCTTGTCGGATAAATAATGCATTTGTCTCGCCGCCGCCTTCGACCAGAAGGCTTGTGACGTTTTCTTTGCCGAGCTGCTTCAGCAACCAGATGAGGTTTATCTTTCCGTCTTTTGTCGGCGCGATGCACACGTTCACGCGTTCTGACATTGATGAAACAAACGACTTCTTCGCACGATCGGTGGTGACGATCGTCGTCAGCTCTGCGAATTCATCGCAAACCAATTTCGCCGTGGGCGGGGTTTGGCCACGTGGATCGAGAATGATTCGGCGTTTCTGCCCGCCTTTATGCAGCCTGACGCCTCTGATCGTCAGGCTTGGATCATCAAAAAGAACCGTATTGATACCAACGACGATCGCATCAACGCCCTGACGAATCGTCATCGCATGCGACCGTGATTCTTCACCTGTAATCCATTTTGATTCGCCTGCCGCCGTCGCGATTTTTCCGTCCAGGGTCATTGCAGCTTTTAATGTGACGAAGGGAGTCCTATGAACGATCCAATGGTTGAACGCTTCGTTAAGCTCCGAAGCCGCTTCGGCTTCAATGCCATGCAAAACATCAACACCGCCATGCCGCAAAATCTTAAATCCTTGGCCGGCGTGTTGAGGATTAGGGTCCGTTGCGGCAACAACAACACGCGCAACGCCTGCCTTTAGAATAGCATCAGTGCAAGGCGGCGTTCGTCCGTGTGTGCAACAGGGTTCAAGCGTCACGTAGAGCGTTGCGCCACGAACATCGTTGCCACATCTCTGCGCATCCCGAAATGCTTCGATTTCCGCATGGGGTTCTCCTGCTTTATGGTGCCAGCCGCGTCCGATCATTTTTCCGCTTTTCACCAGCACGGCGCCAACCATTGGATTCGGCGACGTCTGACCAAAACCGCGCCGCGCCAATCGCAACGCTGTCCGTATCCACTTCACATCCGATTTGTCGAAAGATTCCGGCACGACACACATGTGTACAACAGCCGTTGCACGTCGAATAGGAAAGTTTTCTGCGCTCGACAACTCCCCGCCGAAAACTTCATATCATTTCCATGGCATTAACACCTTCGACGATGCTGCCGCTCGGCACCACAGCGCCTGATTTCCGTCTGCCCAACATTGATGGAAAAATGGTTGGCCTGAGCGACTTTCCCAATGCGACCGCATATCTGGTAATGTTCATCTGTAATCACTGTCCTTACGTGAAACACATTCGCGACGAATTGGCTCGAATTGGGCGGGATTACCAGCCACGCGGCGTGGCAATCTTCGCAATCAGTTCCAACGACGTTGAGAATTATCCGGCGGACAGCCCGGCAAAAATGAAGGAAGAGGCTGCTTCGGCCGGTTATACGTTTCCCTATTTGTTTGACGAAACGCAGAATGTGGCGAAGGCGTATCGCGCCGCGTGCACACCGGATTTCTTCCTGTTCGATCGTGAGCGGAAGCTCGTTTATCGCGGCCAGCTCGATGACAGCCGCCCACGTGTCGCCACACCTTTGCCGGTGACAGGAAAAGATTTGCGCGCGGCACTCGAGGCCGTTCTCGGCCATAAATCAGTTTCAATGAACCAAATTCCGAGCATGGGGTGTAACATCAAATGGAAGCCCGGCAATGCGCCTGAATATTTTAGCTAAGATTCACACCGCTGAGTTGTAATGGAAAAAACATACGTCGGCATCGAAATCGGTGGCACCAAGCTGCAGATTGTGACGGGCAATGCCTCGGCACAAATTCTTGAGCGCCGACGTATCGCTGTTCGAAAGGAAGAAGGCGGTGCCGGAATTCGTCGTGAGATCGAAACGGCATTGAAACGCATTCTAGAAAATACAACGCCCGCTGCAGTCGGTGTTGGTTTTGGCGGGCCCGTAGATTGGCAGACTGGGACGATTTGTTGCTCGCATCAAATTGAAGGCTGGCACGAATTCCCTCTCGGCAAATGGTTGCAGTCAATTGTGAAAGTGCCGGTCTGCGTGGATAACGATGCCAATGTCGCTGCGCTTGGAGAAGCGCTTCACGGCGGCGGCAACGGTTTTAACCCAGTGTTTTACGTCACGCTTGGCAGCGGTGTTGGCGGTGGATTAGTGGTTAATTCGAAAATCTTCCACGGAGCTAAACCCGGCGAGTCAGAGATCGGCCATATCCGTTTGGATAAAACCGGGCGAATTGTGGAATCGAGTTGCTCAGGGTGGGCAGTTGATAAAAAAGTTCGCGACGCTGTTTCGAAGGATCCCGAAACAATTTTCGCCAAGCTTGTGGGCGACCAGATGGGCGGCGAAGCCAAATACCTCGGGATCGGGCTGGAGCGAAAATATCCAGTTGCTCAGAAAATCTTAAAAGGGACGGCGGAAGACCTCGCCTTCGCCCTTTCCCATGTCGCACACCTGTCCCATCCGGAAGTCATCATTTTGGGCGGCGGCTTGTCGCTTTTGGGGAAACCTCTACAGGCTGCAGTGCAACAATACTTGCCCAATTTCCTGATGGATGCGTTTGCCCCCGGCCCAAAAGTTGTCATCGCTAAACTCGGCGAGGACTCCGTACCTGTAGGAGCTCTTGAACTTGCAAAGACGAACACTTGAATCAGGGGAAATCTGAAGTAAAGTTCGGCCGCATGAATCAATGGCTTTCTGATTACGTTCGCGCCCAAAAGGCGGCACTCGACTCCATTTCGATTGAGGGTGTCGCAAAAATCATCCAAACGCTGCAGCAGGCTCACAAAGAAGATCGGCAGATCTTCGTGTTCGGCAACGGCGGCAGCGCGGCGAACGCTTCTCACTTTGTCACCGACCTTGGCAAAGGTTCATCCGACAAGCTCGGTAAACGTTTTCGCGTTCTTTCGTTGAATGACAACGTTAGCTGGATGACAGCCATTGGGAATGATTACTCGTACGAGGACGTGTTTATCCGTCAATTGGAAAACTACGGACGCAAAGGAGATATCGCATTATCGATCAGCGTCAGCGGCAATTCTCCGAATTGCGTGAAAGCTTTGGAATGGGCGAAAAAGAATGGACTGACAACTGTCGCCCTCGTTGGCGCGAAGCGTGGCAAAATGGCAGAAATTGCTGATCAGGTTGTTGTCATCCACGATGCTCACTACGGTCGCGCCGAAGACGCCCAAATGGGAATTCTTCACATGTTGTGCTACGCCTTCATGGAGA